>JBAUVZ010000014.1:0-11672 GCA_049583505.1 Candidatus Sulfotelmatobacter sp. | reverse complement strand
ACTTGAGCGCTTCGAAGGGAGGCATCACGCCGATTTGTTCGCCTTCGTCTCCGATCACGCGAATTTCGCGGGCTCGAATGCGGTCATTGGTTCGGATAAAACGTTTGTCGATACGGTCCTCCGCGCTAGAAGCGACTGGGAATAGGACATTGTAACATGGGGAATTGGGAGGGGCGCGTCGAGCGCGAGCTCCCACCCTTTCGGAGAGAACGCGAAAGGATGGACCACCCGCGAACGATCGTGACTCGTTGCTCGCTTCGACGGCACTTCGGTGTTCACTGGCGCTCAATCTCGTGCTATTTCGCGGGCGCTATCGGCACAGCCATGATTGTGGCCAGCATGGTTGCAACCACTTTCTCTCTGCCGTCGCTGATGGCAAAGGCATCCGCTGTACAAACTGTCAGCGTCCTTCCCGCTTTCTTCACTTGCGCTCTGGCCGCGAAAGCCTCGCCGGCGGCGGGTGCCAGGAGGTTCACCTTGAACTCCACCGTGAGGACCTCCTTATCGTCTGCTGCCACGGTTAAGGCCGCATAACCGCAAGCAGAATCGAGCACTGCAGTGATAGCACCCGCGTGCAGGTAGCCGTTCTGTTGCGTAAGATTTGGCGAAAATGGCAGGCGAATCTCCACACCGCCTTGAACCACTGCTGTGAGCTCGGCCCCCAAAGTGGACATGAAGGCCTGCCTGGAAAAGCTCTGCCGGACGCGTTCCTCGTGGATGGTCACGGATCTCCTCTAGCCGGACATTGGCACGTGATCCAATAGCCGCTCTTTCTCGACCTGTTCCAGTCGAGCGAGACTTGGGGCGTGGTATGAAACCGAGTGCTCTTAGTCACGGTATCGCAATGATAAATGCTTCTTCCGCGATGAGATCCGGAATCTGAATCGTGACCGTTGCAGACAAGCCATTGCACTCATTGAGAATTGCGGAGGGCAGAGCAGATGGACGCTGAACAGCAGGTTCCTCGGTTCGCTCGGAATGACAACGGCTGCGGACTATGGTTTCAGGGTTGCGGGTTGTGGATCGAGGTGGATAGGGCGCCCCTTGGAGGCTGCTTGAGGTAACGGAAGAAATGGGGTCGTCCCCATTGTTTCCAATAGGGCGAATCCCAGGAATCGACTCCGGGGCCGGAACCCAGCAGGCTGAAAAAGGAACGCTGCGCGGGATTGACCACGAGCCCGGCGTGTCCGCGCCAGACGGCCAAGTCGCCGGGTTGGGGATTTGCCACTCGGCGGAATTCGTCAATCCCAGCGTAGAGGTCGGACGAGGGGGCGTACGCATAGGGGAAGCCGGCGCGCTCATAGAGGGCGTGGACCAGGTGAGAGCAGTCGGAAACGGAGCCCGCGTGATGGCGCGAATGCAGTGCGGTGCGCACAATCGCCAAGCCCTCGTGCCGAGTCAGTGGTCGGGACGCAATCGTCTTGTGCTGGCTCTCTTGTGCCAGCGCGATCGGCACGACTGCTAGGGAGAGCAGAACGAACAGCAGGGCGCTTTTGGCATGGAACCGCATCGTCCGTTTATAACGGGCCTTCGCAGGGTGGCAAAGGTCACAGGGGTGCCGGCCAGGTTTCTGAAGAAAGTCCTGACCTCAAGTGCACCTTAGAGTGAGGAGGGTCGTGCGCTGGAAAAAGCGCCGGGAGCCGGGTTGAGGGTGAGCCTGGTCGGGGAAGAGAGGAGACTGCGGTTCGCTCGCTCACGGGCTGAATGATTCCTAGTGCCTTTTTGACGCAGGCCTGGGTGGCCTGCGCCCCTGCACTTAAGGCAGCCGTGTGCGATTGGACCTTCTTGACTTGAAAAGCTATTTTTCTGTTTACTCTATGCACTACCAGGTGGTGCTTCTATGTCGGCAGGCTCGAGCACAGGTGGAGAACGCCATCTCGGCAGCACAGCGCGGCGGGATGCGTGGTGGCTGGAGTTAGTCCCACCCATTGTTCTACTCAGTGCATTCGGGATTTACGCCACTCTACGCGCCTTCGAAGGGAACTATTACGCTTGGGGCCCGTATCTTTCTCCCTTTTATTCGCCGCTCATTGACCCCCATCATCGATGGTGGCCGTTCTCTCCGGCACTGTTGATCCTCATTTGGCCTTTGGGATTCCGGGTCACTTGCTACTATTACCGCAAGGCTTACTACCGGGCTTTTTTTCTTGATCCCCCCGCCTGCGCTGTCGGCGAGAGGAAACATCGCTATCGGGGCGAGACCGCGTTTCCGTTTGTTCTGCAGAATCTCCATCGCTACTTTCTGTATGTAGGGTTCATCTTCCTCATCTTTCTCTGGCGCGACGCGTTCCGCGCTTTCTTTTTTGACGGACGAATCGGGGTGGGAGTCGGGACGCTGGTTCTTCTATTCAACGTAATCCTGCTGACGATTTATGCCCTGTCCTGCCACTCGCTTCGCCATCTTGCAGGAGGTAAGCTGGATTGCTTTTCCTGCGTGGCCTTCGGAGGCCCGCGCCACACCGCCTGGCAGTGGCTGAGCGTTCTCAACGGACGCCACATGCTGTTTGCCTGGATCAGCCTGGTCACAGTGGGGCTTACCGACCTTTACGTCCGGCTGGTGGCGAGCGGTGCGATCACCGACTTGAGACTCTTGTGACCACAGATTACGAAACTCACGAACACGATGTGTTGATCATCGGCGCTGGCGGCGCCGGCCTGCGAGCGGCACTGGGAGCGCTGGCTCAAGGCGCGAACGTGGGAGTGGTTTGCAAATCGCTGCTCGGCAAGGCGCATACCGTGATGGCGGAGGGTGGAATCGCCGCAGCGATGGCTAATGTAGACCACGCGGACGACTGGCGCACTCATTTTCGCGACACCATGCGCGGCGGCAAGCTGCTTAACAATTGGCGCATGGCGCAGATCCACGCCCAGGAAGCTCCCGAGCGTGTTCGCGAACTGGAGCAATGGGGAGCGCTTTTTGATCGCACCAAAGACGGACAGATCCTGCAGCGCGCCTTCGGCGGTCACACCTTCCGCCGGCTCTGTCATGTGGGCGACCGCACGGGCCTCGAAATGATCCGCACCCTGCAAGACCGCGGCGTGCAATTGGGGATCGACGTCTACATGGAATGCACGATCACCCGCATGCTAAAGGACGGGGACCGCGTCGCCGGAGCATTCGGCTACTGGCGAGAGCAGGGCCGATTCGTGGTGTTTCGCGCGAAGTCGATTGTCATTGCCACCGGCGGCATTGGCAAGGCGTGGAAGATTACTTCCAATTCGTGGGAGTACACCGGCGATGGTATGGCGCTCGCTTACGCCGCCGGCGCCGAACTGATGGACATGGAATTTGTGCAGTTTCATCCCACAGGAATGGTGTGGCCGCCGGGCGTGCAGGGGATTCTGGTTACCGAAGCGGTTCGCGGCGAGGGAGGCGTTCTCCGCAACAAACTGGGCGAGCGTTTCATGGAGAAATACGATCCGAAGAAGCTGGATCTTTCTACCCGTGACGTGGTGGCCCGCGCGATCTATACGGAAGTGCGCGAGGGCCGGGGCACGGAACACGGCGGAGCTTATCTCGACATCTCACAAAAGCCCGCCGACTATGTGAAGAAAAAACTGCCCAGCATGTATCACCAATTCAAGGAACTCGCGGATGTAGACATCACCAAGGGGCCGATGGAAGTGGGACCAACCTGCCATTACATGATGGGAGGCATTCGCGTGGATGCGGAAACCGCGAAGTCCTCCGTGGCCGGGCTGTTTGCCGCTGGGGAGGCGGCGGCGGGGTTGCATGGCGCTAACCGGCTGGGCGGTAATTCTCTTTCGGACCTGCTCGTCTTCGGCCGCCGCGCGGGGTTGGCTGCCGCCGAGCACGCGAACAAAATATCGACCACGGCCATCGCCCCCGGGCAGATCGAAGAGGCTGCGCGCGAGATGCTCGCTCCTTTCGAGCGCAAGGATGGTGAGAACCCATATACGATTCAGCGCGATTTGCAGGAAACAATGCAGAATCTGGTTGGCATCTTTCGTAATAAGGAAGACCTGATTCGCGCATTGGAGGAGCTTGAGAAATTGAGAGAACGCGCCGGACGTTTGAGCGTCGAAGGCTCGCGATTGTTCAATCCGGGCTGGCATCTGGCGCAGGACCTGAAGGCGATGCTGACTGTTTCCGAGGCGGTTACTCGCAGCGCGCTGGCGCGTGAAGAGAGCCGCGGGGCGCACAGCCGGATTGACCACCCTGGCCTCGATGCAACATGGGGAACGAAGAATAATTTGATCGTCCTCGAGGGAGGCGCAATGAAGCTTCGGCAATCAGCGGTGCCGGAATTGCCCGGCGACTTGAAGCAACTGGTTGCGGACGAGAAATAAGAGCAATAGCGGAGGCGCGATGGCGGAAGCAATCTTTGAGGTGTTCCGGGGAGACCGCGAAGGCGGACAGCCGGTCACGTACCGTGTCCCGATCGCTCCGGGGATGGTCGTACTGGATGCGCTCCATCATATCCAGGCGCACCGGGCGCCGGACCTGGCCGTGCGCTGGAATTGCAAAGCAGGAAAGTGCGGCTCGTGCTCGGCGGAGGTCAACGGCCGGCCGCGGCTCACTTGCAAAACCCGCATGGACGCACTTCCTCTGGATAAGCCAATCACAGTTCAGCCCATGAAGGCGTTTCCGGTGATCAAAGATCTGGTCACGGACGTCTCCTGGAATTACCGCGTGAACAAGAAGATTCCGCCCTTCGAGCCCCGCTCCGGCACCGACTGGAAGATCTACCAGGAGGATGTGGACCGGGTGCAGGAGTTTCGTAAGTGCATCGAATGCTTCTTATGCCAGAATGTGTGCCACGTTCTCCGCGAGCACGAGGAGATGGAACAGTTCGCAGGACCGCGGTTCTTCGTCCGGGTCGCGGGACTCGAGATGCATCCTCTCGATACGAAATCGCGCACGCGCGTGCTCAAGGAAGAGCTCGGCCTCGGGCTGTGCAACATCACGAAGTGCTGCACTGAAGTGTGTCCCGAGGAAATTCACATCACGGATAACGCGATTATTCCGCTGAAGGAGCGCGTGGTCGACGAATTTTATGATCCTGTGCTGATGCTGGTGCGCAAGATTCGGGGAGCAGAATAAGTATGGCAACAAGGCAAGAATCGGGCTGACGCTAAAGGAGGTTCTCATGGAGTTCACGCTGAAGACCATCTCGAAAGCCGGCATTCCGGAAGCCATCTCGAAGGTCGAGCTCTACCGCTCGCTCAATGAACCGGAAGAGGCGGAATCGATCTGCCGCGACATCCTGGCGGTCGAGCCCGAACACCAACTGGCGCTTCGCCTGCTGGGCCTGGCAATTACCGACCAGTTCTGTGGAGACGCTTCGGACCGCTCTGGCGAAGCAGAAAAACTTTTTCAGAGACTCGCCGAGCGCTACGAACGCCTCTACTACACCGGTCTGCTGCATGAGCGGCGGGCGAAAGCACAAATGCGCGTGGGGCGCACGCCGCACACTCTTGCCCCGCTCTTCGCGGAGGCGATGCACTGTTTCGCGGAAGCCGAAGCGATTCGTCCCGCGGGGAACGACGACGCTATTCTTCGCTGGAATCGCTGCGCCCGCCTGCTGCAGAGCCATCCTGGCTTCATTGAAGAAAAGGAGTCCGAAGCATTCGACGCATTCGACAGCTCACCAATTTGAGTTCAGGTGAAATCGGAAGCACCCGCAGGATCCCCGCTACGCAAAAGCGCTCCCGCCTCATGCTCAGTTCGCCGCTGAGTTCGTCGGGAACGGATCGGCAACGAGCGCCCCGTCTTGTACCCGCTCGACCTGAACGGTGATCCAGCGGTTGGGTTGGTGGCGTCCCTTCAGATGCAGCTTTTGATAATTGTCGGTTAGGGCTTCGGTGGACTCTCCATCGGGGTGGTCGTGCACGACGTTGAGAGTGATGGCTTCGAGCGATTTTCCTGCGAACGACTTCATAAAGGCGAGCTTCTTTTCGGTGGCGAGGTCGCGCAAGATTTTGTTGCGCTCGCGGGCTATCTGTACCGGGACTTGATTGGGCATGGCGGCGGCGGGAGTGCCGGGGCGCGCGGAGTAGGTGAAGACATGCAGGTAGGTGAAGGGCAGATCGGCGACGAGGCGGCGGGTGGCTTCGAATTCGGCCTCGGTCTCGCCGGGGAATCCCGCCATAACGTCGGCCCCGATGGCGGCGGTGGGCATGGCGGCCCGAATCTTTTCGATCTTCTCGCGATAGTGCCAGGGACGATACTTGCGATGCATACGGCGCAGCACGGCGTCACTGCCCGATTGCAGCGGCACGTGGGCGTGCTTGGCGATGCGCGGGGAGGAAGCTACCAGTGTGATGAGGTCGTCGGTCCAATCCATGGGCTCGACGGAGGAGATGCGGAGTTTTTCGAGGCGGGTTTCCTCCATTATTGTTCGAACGAGATCCTCAAAACGTTGGGGGCTGTCGTTGTTGGCGGCCTTTGGCGACCAACGGCGGCCGCCCCACACCAGGTCGCGTCCCCAGCGGCCCAGGTTGATACCGCTGATCACTACTTCGCGGTAGCCGGCGGCCACCAGAGCGTTGACTTCCTGAACGATTTGGGGCAACGGCAGCGACCGGCTGTGGCCGCGGACGCTGGGGATGATGCAGAAGGAGCAGCGGTTGCCGCATCCGTCCTGGACTTTGAGGTTTGGTCGAGTGCGGTCAGTTGGGTGAGAGCTGGCGGCGTCGCGGCTTGCTTCGAACACCGGGGCGGCGAGGAGTTCGGTGTGGGCGAAGATGTCGGAAACGAAGAGGCTGGCTTCGGGCTTCAGGCGGAGCCTGCCCTGAGCGAAGTCGGCTGCTTCCGCTGCGAGACTCGTGAGGGGAACGAATGCGATTCTCGCAGCCTCTAAAGCGGGCGGCCGGCCGATATTCGACAGCACAATTTCTGCGAGTTGGTGCTTGTGGGAGTTGCCGATCACGGTAGTCACGCCGGGCAGGGCGGCAATTTCTTCGGGAGCGCGCTGGGCGTAGCATCCGGTGACGATGATTTTTGCCAGCGGATTCTGGCGCTGCACGCGGCGGATGGCGGCGCGGGCGTCCTGATCCGCGGAGTTGGTGACGGTGCAGGTATTCAAAATGACGAGGTCGGCTTGCGCGGCGGAGGCTTGGGCCAGGCCACGAGTTTCGAACTGGCGTTCGAGGGCGGCGCCGTCGGCCTGTGTGGCGCGGCATCCGAAGTTTTCTACGTGGTAGGTGGGCACGGGACTATGGTAGCGCATGCCGGCTGCCCGCGCCCAATGCCTCGATGCCTTCTTCGTCCGATGTCTTCTCGGCGTTCAGGAGGCAGCCGCGGTCTTCTTCTGCGTGAAGCACTCCCGGCAGAAAATGGGGCGACCCTGAGTGGGGCGGAAGGGGACTGTAGTCTCCTTGCCGCACTGGGAGCAGGTCGCGCGAGTTTCCACGCGGGTGTAGTGGTGCCCGTTGCCGGGAGAGGGCGGGGCGGAGAGAACGGCCACGCGTTTGGACTTGCAGGCTTTACAGCGTTTGGGCTCGTTCTTGAACTGTTTATCGTGGAAAAACAGTTGTTCCCCGGCGGTAAAGACAAACTCCGCGCCGCAGTCGATGCAGGTCAGTACCTTATCCTGAAATTCCATTGAGGATGGCTCCCTTGTGCCCGTGTTGCGCGGGGCCACACGCGGGGAAGGCGTTGGCGCAGAGCAAACACAGGTTGTGTTACATCCCCCCTCAAACTGCCCCTGGACTCGGCCCGCCGCGCACCCTGCAACGGACGCACGGATCACTTTCCTACTTGAATGCCGAACGAATGATGAGTGTTGAATGATCCCTGCCGCAACTCTATCGGGTGGGGGCCAGATTGAGCAGGGCCACCCCGGGACGGGGCGACCCCTGATTGCTTCAGTCTTACTCCTTAACAGTCTTGCAGGTTCAAACCTGCTTCTTCAGTCCTGCTCCTTGCGAACTTTCTTGCGCGCGCGCTTCCGAGCGAGCGCGGCCTTCACGCGTTTCTTCTCACCAGGCTTGAGGTAAAAGGAGTGGCGCTTGACCTCCTTAATAATGTCTTCCTGCTGCACTTTGCGCTTGAAGCGGCGCAGAGCGTTCTCGAGGGACTCACCCTCTTGCAGTCGAATCTCCGCCAAACAGACACACCCCCAAGCTCGTCCGGTAGGACCGGATAGTTATTACAAGGATTTGACCGGAAGTCAAGTGGGGTGTGAAAAAGGTTGCAGCTAGACCACGTGGGACGGCCCAGGGGCGGCTGTCCCGCGTGGTTCGCAACGTTGGCTAGGTTCCCGGGGCTAGGTCCCCAGGTATTGGACGTGGACGTAGGTGCCTAGTCGTACGTTGTAGGCGAGGTACCAGCCGTCGTGGTCGGGATCTTCGTAGATGACGATGTCGTCGCTGTCCCAGAGCCAGTCGTTGCAGTAGGCGAGGTCGAACGCGCCAACGCTGAAAAAGAAACCGCCGAACCAGAAGCGGTTGGGGCCGCCGCCGGCGAGATGCCAGACATGGCCGCGGCCGAAGCCGCCGGTGAAGTGGCCGTGTTCCCAGGGATGATCGAGATGCATACGGGGATCGTCACGGCCGGTGTCGTGCCCGATCCATTTGCCGTTGGAATGGACGTGCGGCGCGTCAGGATGTCCGGCCTTGTCGTTGTAGTGAGCGGCCGCCGGTTTCGCAGATCGCGCCGGAGCGGGGCCGTGGGCGGGGATGTTCTTGACGCCGCCACCGACTTCATGACGTTGAGCAAACGCGACGAGCGAAAACAGGAAGCATACTGTTAGCAGTCCGATTAGTTTTTTCATGTTTCTTCTTTCTCCCGAGCACGCCTTGAAGGAAATTGTAGTGTGGGGTGGTGGGCGGGTGCAATTCGGATAGCAGTGGTCAGTGGTCAATTAAGACCATTCCGCGAATTTCGTTTGAGTGGATTTTGACTGGCTACTGACCACTGGCCGCTGATCACTAGCCACTGACTTTCAGAAGATGAGCTTCAATCCTAGTTGGATTTGCCGGGGCGCGAAGGCGGCGTTGGGCTTCAGGAAGCTTTGAGGTTGCTGGTAGTAGGCAGGATAGGGAACTCCGTTTACGTAAGTTGTGTATTGCGTGAACGTCGTGGCTTCGACGGTCAGGCCGCTGGAAGTGATTTCTACGCGCTGGTTGTCGCGATTGAAGAGGTTGAAGGAGTCGGCGGTGAACTCCAGGCGGTAGCCCGGGGCTACGTGGATTTTGCGGACCAGGCGGAGATCGGTCGAGGCGTAGTCGGGGCCGGTGAAGCCGTTGCGGGTGTGGCCGGGAAGACGGTCGTTGTCGTAGTTGCCGTCCTGGTTGGGGTCGCCAGTAACGGTGGCGTTGACAGGGCGTCCGCTGCCAGCGGTGACGATGCTGGAAATCTTCCAGTCGTTGAAGAGGTGGCCGAGAAGTTGGTGTTCACGATGGAAGGGACGTGGCTCAAGGGAGAAAGCGGCGACGAAGCGGTTGCGCTGGTCGGTGACGCTGGGACCACGCTCGCCGTTCGGGTTGTAGGAATTCTGGACGGTGGCGGGTTCGCCGGCGACCAGGGCGTCCTGGCCGTCATCGATGGCGCGGGCGTAGGTGTAGGAAAGACGCAGGTACGCGCCGCGGGCCATGCGGCGGTTGATGGAAAGAGTTGCGCCGTTGTAGACGCTGGAAGCGGCGCTTTGAAATTCGTCGATCGCGCCGAGTTGGGCAATGGGGCGTCCTAGCGGATTGATGCAGGGCGGAAATGGGCAGGTTAGAGATTGCGTGAACTGCCACGTGGCGAAGGAATCGACAGTGTAGTATCCGCCCTGAAAGATGGAGCCAGTGGAATCGAAGATCGGATAGGTGAGCGCGACCGGCGGCGGGAGATTTACGTCAAGGGCGCGGATCAGGTGTTCGCCGTGGACGTAGAGATAAGAGACGGCGACCGTGGTCTTGCCGGCAACCTCACGTTCGAGCGTGAGGCTGGTTTGCTGCACGCGCGGGGTTATGAAGTTAGGAGCGAACGCGGAGAGGTCATTGGTGACGCCTTGGGTGAATCCCGTGGGAAGACTGCACAATGCGGAGGTCAGCGGGCAGGTTACCAGCGGGTTCGGGTAAGTGGGAAAGACTTGGTGGTCGTAATAGTTGGAAGTGTTGAGGAAGATTTGGGCGTCGGTGATGCCGTTATCGGTGGCGATGGCGGAGTTGTAGATCTGAGGGATGCGGACGTAGAACAATCCGTAGCCGGGGCGGATTACTAGCGGGTGGGTCTTGCCGATCGAATAGGCTAATCCGGCTCGCGGGCCGAAGTTGTGAGGATTAAAAGGGACTTTGCCGGCAGGAGGAAAGAGCGCGTTGGAAAGCAGGCCCGCGGTTGTGAAGGTTTGGAGATCCCAGCGAACGCCTAGATTCAAGGCGAGATGATCGGTGACTCGGATGGTGTCCTGGGCGAAAGCGGCGTAGTCGTTGCTGTTGGGATGGGAGGTATCTGCGCCGAAGCTCTGCAGGTAGTATTTCGGGATGCCGTGGGCGTAGGCGCGGAGGGGAGTGAGTGGGAGCCCGGCTTCCATGGGCTCGAAGGTGAAGGGATTGACTTTGATGATGTCGAAGACATATTCGCCGCTTTGCTGGCTGGGGAAGAAATCGTAGATCCAGGTGATTAGGGAGTCGCCGCCGAACTTGAGGGAATGGCGGCTGGTATCGAGGCTGAGAGTTTCGGCAAGCTGGGCGCGGTGTTCGCGAGTGGCGCGGGGGAGCTGGTCGGAGCGTCCGATGCCGTCGATGATGTCGGTAACCTTGATCAGGGCGTCGTTGGTGTTGGTATAGGACTGGCGAAGATCGCGGGAGAACTGAGCGCGGAGATGACTGAGGAGGCGTGGGGTTAGGCCTGAGGTGAGCGAGACCGAACCAGTGTCGGTGGAGACGGTTTCCTCGCCGTTGTCGGAGATGGAATCGTAAGTGACGGGACTGGCGGGATCGAGGAAGACGTTGTTCGATCCCCAGTAGCGGGAAGAGTTGTAGCGCAGCGCCAACTGATTGCGCGGGGTGAGGTTGATATCGAGCTTGGCGTAAGAGGCGTTGCCAATTTGCGCGGCGGGGTAGGATCCGGCTAGCGCAGTGAGTTGGGCGGCAGCGGCGAAGACCAAGGCCTGGTCGCTGGCCTCATAGTCGCCGGGAGAATAGGGTCCGGTGCCCGCTTGTGGGACGACTTGCATGGAGCCGTCGAGGAATTCGACTACGTCAGGGACGTGGAAGTAATGCTGATCAAATCCGGCGAAGAAGAAGATCTTATTCTGTTTGATGGGACCGCCGATGGTGGCTCCGCCTTGCTGCTGCTGGCTGTGGGGTTTGAAAGTCATGAAAGGATCGGCAGCGCCGCCGAATCCGCTGTCTCGGATGTAATAGAGGCCAGTGCCGTGCCAGTGATTGGTGCCGGATTTCGTGACTACGTTGACGACGGCGCCACCGGCGCGTCCTAATTCAGCACCGTAGGAATTAGAGGAGACGCGAAACTCCTGCACTACTTCGTTGGAGAACTGGTAGGGGGCACGATAGAGGCCGCGGGCCTGGGCGAAGAAGGCATTGTTGAAGTCGCCGCCATCGACCAGGAAGCTGTTCTGGAATCCGCGAAGGCCGCCGAAAGAGAGATCGCCGTTGGTGGCGGAGGTCAGGCTGCGTGGGTCCTGCGTGATGCCGGGAGAGAGCAGCATTAGATCGGAAAAGCGGCGGCCGTTTAGTGGGAGATCGGCGATGGCGCG
>JBAUVZ010000013.1:0-46090 GCA_049583505.1 Candidatus Sulfotelmatobacter sp. | reverse complement strand
AGACTCGATTTTCTTTCTCGCTGCCACAATCCCCTGCCGCACCCGGGCTGGCGCGGTTCCGCCAACGACGTCATGGATCGCCAACACCGAAGCCAGCTTCAAGCACTCATGGAAGTTGTCATCGAATACTGGATTCAGAGCACACAACTCCTCCGGTGTTAAATCCTGAAGCTCGCAATGCTTTTCCACGCACAGCTTCACAGCCTTGCCAATCTGCTCGTGTGCGATCCGCGAAGGAACGCCGCGATTGACTAGGTAAGTCGCTGCCGCCCACGCGTTCATGAATCCCGACTGCGCTGCCTCGTTCATGCGCTCGTGGTCGAACTCCACCGCCTTCATCCATCCCGCGACCAGCGGCAACAACCCAAGGGCCGTATCGGCAGCATCGAACAGCGGCTCCTGCGTTTCCTGCAAGTCCTTGTTGTAAGCCAGAGGCAAACCCTTCAACGCAACCATCAGCGCCGTCGCGCTTCCAATGACCCGGCCGGTCTTACCCCGCACCAGCTCCAGAAGATCAGGATTCTTTTTCTGAGGCATCGCGCTGCTGCCGGTGGAATAAGACTCTGGCAACTGCACAAAACCGAATTCCTGCGAGGAGAAAATAATCATTTCCTCCGCCCACCGGCTTAAGTGCAACCCCAGGAGCGAGAGCACATTGACGAACTCAAGAGCGAAATCGCGATCGCTGGTGGCGTCGATGCTGTTCGCCGTAGGGTTAGAGAACTCGAGTTCCTCCGCCATGAACGCCCGATCCAAAGGAAGAGTCGCTCCGGCCACGGCGCCCGATCCCAGCGGGCACACGTTCAAACGCTTCCGGCAATCGGCAAGCCGGTCGGCATCCCGCAAAAACATTTCAACATAGGCCAGCAGCCAATGTGCCACCAGTACCGGCTCAGCGCGCTGCAAATGCGTGTAAGCAGGCATCGCAGCGCTGCCAGCTTCTTCGGCGCGGTCGGTGAAAACACCACAGACCTCGGCCAGCTCCTTTCGCAACTCATCGATCGCCGCCCGCACATAGAGGCGCAGGTCAGTGGCGATCTGCTCGTTGCGGCTGCGGCCGCTGTGCAACTTGTATCCCACCTCGCCCATCCGCGCTACCAGCTGTTTTTCGACGAAATGGTGCACGTCCTCGGCTTCATCATCTTCGATAAAGCCTCTGGAGGTCGCGGCCATCTCGGCAATCTGCTGCAGCCCTTCCAGAATGCTGATGAGCTCGTCAGCCGACAGAACCCCGGCATTCTTCAGAGCACTCGCATGCGACCCGCTCGCCGCCAGCTCGTAATTCAGCAGCCGCCGGTCGAAGTCAAAGGATCGCTGCCAGCGTTCGAATTGCGCGTCCAGCGGTTGCCGGAACCGCCCCGACCACATCTTCATCGCCCAACCTCCACGCGAGCCCGCGCCCGAGTACGCGAGGGTAGTCCGAGGATTCGAATGAAGCCCGCTGCATCTTTCTGATCGTAACTATCGCCCATGGTGAACGACGAAAGATCGGTGCGGTAGAGCGAGTGCTCAGACTGGCGGCTCACGACTGAGACGTTTCCCTTATATAGAGATAGGGTCACGCTACCGGTCATTTCTGTCTGTGTGCTGGCGACAAACGCGTCCAATGCCTCGCGCAGCGGCGTAAACCAGAATCCGAAGTAGACGAGCTCGGCGTACTTCAATCCCACGTGCTGTTTGAAATGCGCGACTTCACGCTCCAAGCAGAGCGCTTCCAGTTCGCGGTGCGCTGCAATCAGCAACGTTCCGCCGGGCGTCTCATAACACCCGCGTGACTTGATTCCCACGAAGCGGTTCTCCACCAGATCCACACGGCCGATGGCGTTGCGCGCCCCAATTTCGTTCAGCAACTCGACCAGCGACACCGGATCAAGCTTCATGCCGTCGACCGCCACGGGAATCCCCTTCTCGAAGCCGATCGTCACCTGTTCGTCCTTGTCCAGTGCTTCTTGAGGCGAGCGCGTCATCTGCCAAGTCTCAGGCAGCGGAGCATTCGCGGCGTCCTCGAGTTCTCCGCCTTCGTGACTCAAGTGCCACAGGTTGCGGTCGCGGCTGTGAATTTTCTCGCGGCTCGCCGCCACCGGGATGCCGTGCTGCTCCGCGTAATCCAGGCAGTCCTCGCGGGATTTCACCAACCACTCCCTCCACGGCGCGATCACTTTCAGCTCAGGTGCGAGGGCTTGATAAGTCAGCTCGAAACGAACCTGATCGTTCCCCTTGCCCGTGCAGCCATGCGCCACAGCCGTCGCTCCCTCGCGCAGAGCGACTTCGACCTGATGTTTTGCGATCACAGGACGCGCCAGCGATGTCCCCAGCAGATACTTATGCTCGTACACCGCACCCGCCCGTAGCGCCGGAAAAACGTATCCCGTCAGAAATTCCTCACGGAGATCCTCCACAATAACCTTGCTCGCGCCCGTCGCATAAGCCTTCTCGATGACGGCTTCAATGTCATCTCCCTGGCCCACATCGCCGACCATCGCGATCACGCTGTAGGAGTAATTCTCTTTGAGCCACGGAATAATGATGGAGGTATCGAGTCCCCCAGAGTAAGCGAGCACAACTTTTTCAGGCATGAGCACTCCTTGCAGGCAGGCGATCGCCGCCGCCGCCCAGCAGCAGATAAAGAATCGCTTTTTGTACATGCAGACGGTTCTCCGCCTGCTCAAAGACCACCGACTGCGGCGAATCGATCACCGCATCGGTTACTTCCAAACCACGGTGCGCCGGTAGGCAGTGCATAAACACCGCATGGGGCGCGGCTTCCGCCATGAGTTCCGCGTTGACCTGATAAGGAGGAAAGATTCTCGTTCGCTCATCCTCTTCCCGTTCCTGACCCATGCTGGTCCAGGCATCGGTGTAAACTGCGTCGGCTCCGGCAGCCGCCTCGTGCGGGTCGGTCAGTAATTGAATTTCGGCGCCGGTCTCTTCCGCAATTTCTCGCGCATCCGCGATAATTTGCGGATCGGGCGCATACCCTGGCGGTGTCGCCACGCGGATCGACGATCCCACGCACGCACACGTAAGTAGTAAAGAGTGCGCCACGTTGTTGCCATCGCCCACATACGCTAGACAGCGGTCTTTCATGTCTCCGAACCGCTCCATCAAGGTGAGGTAATCAGCCAGCGCCTGGCACGGATGCTCGAGATCGCTGAGCGCATTGATCACCGGAACCGAAGCGTGCTGCGCCATGCCCTCGATGGTCTGCTGCGAGAACGTGCGCAGCACAATCAGGTCCACCCAGCGCTCCAGATTGTGCGCCACGTCGCTCAACTTTTCGCGCGCATCGAGCCGTTCGTGCGTTTGGTCGACGAACATCGCAGTACCGCCGAGGCCCACCATTCCTGCTTCGAACGTCAGCCGGGTTCGTAAAGATGGCTTCTCGAAGAACATCACCATCTGCCTGCCCGTAAGCGACCTTCGAAAATCAGCCGAACGCGACTTCATGATTCCAGCCAGATGCAAAACGGCCCCCACGCCGATAGGACCAAGGTCGCGAGTCGAAACTAGATCCGGGCACCAAAACGCTTGCGGAACTCGCTCGGGAGCGGCCGTCACTCTACCTTGCACATGCGTATTCAACTTTGACTCCTTCTTGACTTGCGCACCGGCGGGTTGCGATTTGTAACCCGCGGCGATTGACTGACTCATGAAAAGGTAACCTCCGTACCACACGCCAGTTTGGTCAGATAGAACTGCGGCAAGATCTCCGCCTCGTTTGCCGGCAGAATTCTCACTCGCCCCACGCCTTGCTTCAGCGCCTGTCCGCAAGCTTGCAGCTTCGGCAACATGCCACCACTGATGATCGAACCGGCCGCCAGTTCCGCTGCCTGCTTCGTGCTCAACCACGGCATCACGCTGCCCGCGGCATCTCTTACTCCGGGCACGTCGGTGAGAAAGATCAACGCATTGGCATGGCAGGCTGCGGCGCAGGATGCAGCCATTTCGTCGGCGTTCACGTTGTAGTATTCGCCGTCTGCGCCCAAGGCCAGCGAAGCCAGCACCGGGATCCCTCCCTGCCGCCACAGGGCCTCGATCCAGCAGGGCTCCGCGAAACAAATCTCACCCACAAATCCCAAGTCGCGGCCGTGAACAAACTTCTTCCGGGCGCGGAACGTCATGCCGTCGCCCCCGCAGAATCCGATGGCGGGCATTCCCGCTGACTGAATGGCCGCCACCAGCTTCTTGTTGATGATCCCGCCTAACACCATCAGTGCCGTGTCCCTGGTTTCCGCATCGGTGACGCGCAATCCGTCCACAAACTCGCTCTTCTTTCCCAGACGTTCCAGCATGCGGGTCAGCGCACCGCCGCCGCCATGAACCACTGCTACGCGGTGCCCATCCTGCGCCAACTCCGCAATGGACCGGGCACACTTGCGCAGCGTCGCAGCATCCTCGATCGCCGCTCCACCAATCTTCACCACAATCGTCACTGCAAACCCTCCCGCTCTTCCCACTGATACATGAGATTCATGTTCTGCGCGGCCTGTCCTGCCGCGCCTTTCAGCAGATTGTCCAGGCAGGAAAACAGCACCAGCCGCCGACCATCCTCCGCCAGGCAAAATCCAAGATCGCAGTAATTCGTATGCAGCGAAAACTGCACCTGCGGCAGCTTCGGTGTTGCAAAAACCCGTACCCAATGTCTACCCGAATAGAAATCACGCAGACAGGATTCCACCTCCGCCGGTTTCATCGCCCGGTTCAGGTGTACATAGATGGTCGACAGAATCCCGCGCGGAATCGGCAACAGGTGCGGCGTAAAAGTTAGCTCGGCATCATCGAGCCCCAACTGCTCCACCATCTCTCCCAGATGCCGGTGATTGAACACCGAGTAGGCGGAAAGATTGTCCGCCACCGAAATGAAATGAGTCCGCGACGTAGGCGCCTTGCCCGCTCCCGACACTCCCGATTTCGAGTCAGAAATAATCCCGTGCTGCCGGTCAACGAGCCCAGCTTTGAGCAGCGGCGCCAAAGCTAGAATCACCGAGGTCGCGTAGCAACCCGGATTCGCCACCAGATGAGCCGCCGCAATGCGGTCCCCGTTCAACTCCGGTAGGCCATACACAGCTTTCGCCGTCAATTCCGCCGCAGTAACCGCGTCCGCATCCTGGAACGAGTAGATGGAACGATGCTGCGCCTGTTTCAGTCGCCAGGCCCCGCTCAGATCGATCACGCGCAATCCCTGCGCGATCGCCTCCGGTACCAGAGACCGCGATGCTTCATGCGGAGTAGCCAGAAAAAGCAACTGCACCCCTTGCCGTTTCAGTTCCGGCCACGAGAGCGGCCGGAGCGGATAGCCTCCGTTACCAGACAACTCGGGGAAAACCTCCGCCAAGTCCGTAGCGCCATCACTGCCGCCCTCACGCCGCAACAACACAGGCTTCTCCAGCCGCGGATGGCGCTCGAGAATCCGTGTCAGCTCCAGCCCCGAATAGCCGCTCGCTCCCAGCACTGCGCTCTTGAGCTTCGCAGACATCAGCCGAGCATCTCCTCGATCCGGACCGCAACCTTCCTGGCAGCATCCTTATCAGGACAAACAATCAGGATCGCGTCGTCACCGGCGATCGTTCCCACAACTTCCTCCCATTCCTGCTCATCCAGCGCCGCCGCCACCGGCTGAGCACTGCCGATGATGGTTTTCACCACCAGCAGGTTCTGCGCCGGCCGCACATCCAGCACGAACTCGCGAATCAACCGCTGCACCGGGGGCAGAGTCAGACCCGCCGCGGCATCGCCTTGAGGCAGGACGTAACCGGCCGCCGTCTTGCTCAGATTCAGATCGTGAATGTCCCGCGACAACGTCGCCTGCCCCACCTTGAATCCCCGCTTGCGCAACGCCCGCTGCAAGTCTTCCTGGTTGGCCACGGGTCCCTGCTTCAACGCTTCCAGAACGGCTCTCTGCCGGAGGGCTTTATTCATTATGAATATTTATTCATTATTATGAATAAATATTCTCTATCTTACAGTCCCCATCCCCCCTGTCAAGAAAAAACGTTGCCACTCCCATTTCTGGTAACCGTCCTTGCGGATCATCGAGCCCGGTCGCGGAGGACCCACCTTGAAAAGCGCAAAACCAGGGCCAGACCTCAAATCCTTGCTAGACTACTCGCGGTTCAAAAGCCGCGAGTCAGCGCAGGAGCAACGCCGCATGAGCAACAAGCCACCCCTGATTGCCGAGTTGGTTGCCGAGTTCCTCGGGACTTTCGTCCTGATCCTCTTCGGCACAGGCGTCGTTGCCATGGTCGTTCTGTTTCCCTCAAACGTTCCCGGCGCCACGGTCCACGGCGGCTACACCAACATCACGTTGGGTTGGGGGCTGGCGGTAACCATGGGTATTTACATCGCGGGAAAAGTCTCTGGCGGACATCTGAACCCGGCCGTCACCCTCACCCTGGCGGTGTTCCGCGGATTCCCCTGGCGCAAGGTGCTGCCCTATTTCATCGCGCAGACGACAGGGGCATTCCTTGCCGCCGCTTTGGTTTACCGCAATTATTTGCCTGCCTTCCACCAGGCGGACCCTCAACTGGAAAGAACCGCCGGCGTTTTTACAACGTTCCCAGCTTTCCCAGCGTGGCCGCAAGCAGGATTTCTCGATCAAGTCATCGGCACTGCTCTGCTGTTGCTCATGGTGTTGGCCATCACTGACGAATTCAACGTTCCTCCCGGAGCCAACCTCGCGCCTGCCATGGTCGGGTTAGTAGTCGTAGCCATTGGCATGAGCTTCGGTGGTATGCACGGATATCCGATTAATCCCGCACGCGATTTCGGCCCGCGCCTTTTCACTGCTTTGGCCGGATTCAGAAACAATGGTCTAACCGACGGCCCGCGAGTCTGGTGGGTGCCGGTGGTTGCGCCCCTACTGGGTGGACTCGTCGGCGCCGCTGTTTACGATTTTGGCATTCGCCGATTCCTGCGTGCGTCCCAACCTTCGTCCTAACCCTTGTACTAGGGAACGTCCGCGGAAAACAGGAGGACCTCTTGCGTTACATTCTCTCTCTCGATCAGGGCACAACGAGCTCCCGAGCCCTCTTGTTTGATCATCACGGCGCAGTCCGCTCCGTCGCCCAGCGCGAATTCAAACAGATCTTTCCTGAGCCGGGATGGGTCGAGCACGATCCCGAAGAGATTGCGGCATCGCAGATCGCCGTTGCCCTGGAGGCCTTGGCCAAGATCAACGCCCAGCCCAGCGACGTGGCTGCCATCGGCATCACCAACCAGCGCGAAACTGCTATCGTCTGGGACCGCGCCACCGGCAAGCCCATCTATAACGCCATTGTCTGGCAGGATCGCCGCACCGCCGCTTTTTGCCAGCAACTCAAAGCCGGAGGCCACGAGAAACTGATACAGCAGCGCACCGGCTTGCTGATCGACGCTTATTTCTCTGGCAGCAAGATTTCCTGGATCCTCGAAAACGTGTGCGATGCCCGCCAACTCGCCGAGGCGAACCGCCTGGCGTTTGGCACCGTCGACACCTGGCTCGCCTGGAAGTTGACGGGTGGCCGCGTGCGCGTCACCGATGCCAGCAACGCCTCCCGCACCATGCTCTTCAATCTTCATTCCGGCCACTGGGATAACGACCTTCTCGATCTCTTCCGAATCCCTGCATCGATGTTGCCCGCAGTCCGGCCCTCCAGTGAAGTCTACGGAGAAGTAAGTTCAGTTCCGGGCCTGAATGGCATCCCCATCGCTGGCATCGCCGGAGATCAGCAAGCCGCACTCTTCGGGCAAAGATGCACGAGCCCCGGCCTCACCAAAAATACTTACGGCACCGGCTGCTTCATGTTGCAGAGCACAGGCAATCGCGCCGTCGCGTCCACTCATCGCCTGCTTACAACCGTGGCCTGGAAAATCGGCGACACCACGCATTACGCACTCGAGGGTAGTGTATTTGTAGGGGGAGCCGTGGTTCAGTGGCTGCGCGACGGCTTGGGGATCATTCGCACCTCCTCGGAAGTAGAAGCTCTGGCGAATTCCGTCCCCGACAATGGTGGTGTCTATTTTGTCCCCGCCTTCGTGGGTCTGGGCGCTCCGCACTGGGATTCCTACGCGCGCGGCGCAATCTTCGGCCTCACCCGAGGCAGCAAAGCAGGTCACATCGCGCGTGCCGCCCTGGAGAGTATCGCCTATCAGGTCGCTGATCTGATGGACGCAGTCCAAACCGATACCAGCACTCCCCTCCAGGAGTTGTGCGTGGATGGCGGGGCATCCGTCAACGACAGTCTCATGCAATTTCAAGCCGACATTCTCGGAGTGCCCGTCGTGCGCCCCGCAATGACGGAAACCACCGCGCTCGGCGCGGCATTCCTAGCTGGTCTGAGCTCGGGCTTCTGGAAGGAAGTACAGGCAATTTCTGACTTACCGCGCGAGGAACGCCGGTTCGAACCCCGTCTGCCGCACTCTCAAGTGAACAACATGAGAGCACGATGGAATGACGCCATCTCCCGCGCCAAGTCCTGGGAGCAAGTCCCGCCCGGCAAGAACGAATGACAAATGCAAAATACACCATCGTGGGCGTGGGCGAGTTGCTCTGGGATCTGCTCCCATCCGGCAAGCAACTCGGAGGTGCGCCGGCGAACTTTGCCTACATTACGAACCTGCTAGGCGACACAGGAATTCCGGCCAGCCGCGTTGGCCGTGACCCTCTCGGAGACGAAGCGCTCCAGCGACTAGCTCAGCTCGGGCTCACTGCACCTCCATCCAGCGAGACTCCATCCATCGCACTGGAACCGTGAATGTCGAAATCGACAGTGGCGGCCAGCCACGCTTTCACATCTCGGAGCCGGTCGCATGGGACTGTCTGGAGTGGACCCCGGCATGGCAGCGGTTGGCTGGAGAAGCCGACGCGGTCTGCTTCGGATCGCTGGCGCAACGCGCCTCACAAAGCCGCTCGACGATCCGAAGCTTCCTGCACGCCGCCCGCCCCGAGGCGGTCCGCATCTTCGACGTTAACCTCCGGCAGACCTTCTATACCGCGCAAGTCCTCACAGAGTCGATGAAGCTCGCAACCATCGTCAAACTAAACCAGGAAGAACTCCCCAAGATCATGCGTTTGTTCGAATTGGAGAATCGTGGCGAGGAAGACTCGGCACGTCGCTTGCTGTCTTCGCATGACATGAAGCTGGTCTGTGTCACACGCGGCAACAGCGGCAGCCTTCTGGTGTCCGCCAATGAACGCAGCGAGCATCCGGGCTTCAAAGTGAAGATCGCCGACACTGTCGGCGCTGGCGACGCATTCACGGCGGCCCTGGTGTTCGGATATCTCCGGGGCACGCCGCTCGCGCTAATCAATGAAACCGCCAACCGTGTCGGCGCGTGGGTCGCCAGTCAGTCCGGAGCAACGCCAGTTCCGAAGCCGGGCGGCCTGGCCCAAACCTTGACTGAGATTGGCTAGAATTTCGTCACATCGGCCACCCACTCGCCCCATCTCTGCTCTTTTGGTTTATTCTGTGTAGTTTGGTTTCGAGCGCTTGGGGGTCCCAGTGATCAGATCCAAGGCAGTCGTTCGTTTGTGTATCTGCGTTTCAGTTTTCCTGTGTGTCGGTTCGAGCACTGCACAGCAAATTCCCGAGAATACATATCAGGATCTGCATTGGCGCATGATCGGCCCCTTTCGGGGAGGCCGCACCCGCGCCGCTACCGGTGTTCCGAGCCAGCCGAATGTCTTCTACATCGGCCAGGTCAACGGCGGAGTCTGGAAGTCGGACGACTACGGCCGCACCTGGACCCCGATCTTCGACCACGAGTCCACGCAATCGATTGGCGCAATCGCCGTGGCTCCGTCGAATCCCGACATTATTTATGTCGCCAGTGGCGAAGGCCTGCACCGCCCCGACCTTTCGGTGGGCAACGGAATCTATAAGTCGACTGACGCCGGAAAGACCTGGACTCATCTCGGCCTGCGCGATGGCCTGCAGATCCCCGCACTCGCCATCGATCCTCGCGATCCCAATCGTGTCTTCGCAGCCGTGCTCGGCCATCCCTACGGCCCTAATGAAGAGCGCGGCCTTTTCCAGTCCTTGAACGGTGGCCGGACCTGGCAAAAGACCCTCCACAAAGACGAGAACACCGGAGCCTCCGACGTAGAGATTGATCCCTCCAATCCCGACGTGGTTTACGCCTCCATGTGGGAAGCTCGCGAGGGGCCCTGGGAAGACAATAACGAATTCAACGGAACTGGCGGCGGATTGTTCAAATCCACCGACGGCGGAAGCACCTGGCATCCTCTTTCCAACGGACTTCCGAAAGATCTCTCACAAATCTACGTCGCCATCGCTCCTACTGATTCCCGCCGCCTCTA
Source organism: Candidatus Sulfotelmatobacter sp. (assembly GCA_049583505.1). GTDB lineage: Bacteria > Acidobacteriota > Terriglobia > Terriglobales > Acidobacteriaceae > Sulfotelmatobacter. The sequence goes on along the minus strand of JBAUVZ010000013.1, from coordinate 35,793 downwards.
CGCCACGGTTGCGATGGCTTCGGGCAAGCTCGCTTTCTACCGTTCCGACGACGCCGGCGGAAGCTGGTCGCAAGCAACTGATGATCCGCGCCCGTCAGGCCGCATTGGTGGCGGCGATCTCGCCATCCCCAGAGTGGATTCCAAGAATGCAGACGTCGTCTATTGCGCTAGCACCGTAACCATGCGATCGAGCGATGGAGGCAAGACCTGGGCAGGATTCCGCGGCGCGCCCGGCGGCGACGACTACCAGAATCTCTGGATCAATCCCAACGACCCCAACATTATTCTTATCGTCAGCGACCAGGGCGCGATCATAACCGTTAATGGCGGAGCCAGCTGGAGTTCCTGGTACAACCAGCCCACCGCGCAGATTTACCACGTCTCCGTAACCAACACTTTCCCCTATCGCGTTTGTGGAGGCCAGCAGGAAAGCGGTTCGGTCTGCATCTCCAGCCGCGGCAACGACGGCGCGATCACCTACCGCGAGTGGCATCCCGTGGGCGTGATCGAATACGGCTACGTTGCGCCCGATCCACTCGACCCCGACATTATCTACGGTGGAGGCAGAAGCGAGGTCTCGAAGTTTCACTGGTCCACCGGCCAGGTGCAGAACATCACGCCCATCCCGCTTCGCAGCAGTAAGTACCGTACCGACCGTAGCGAGCCCACGCTGTTCTCGCCTCTCGACCCGCACGTCCTTTATTTCGCCAGCAACATGCTTTTCAAGACCTCCGACGGCGGAAGCACTTGGCAGACCATCAGTCCCGATCTCACCCGCGAGAATCCGGGAGTTCCAGCCAGCGTGCGCAGTCTAGTCCCCAAAGGCGCGGACAAACGGCGCGGAGTAATCTACGCTCTCGCCCCTTCGTACAAGAACATCAACACGCTCTGGGCCGGCACCGACGACGGCCTGATCTGGCAGACGCGCGACGGCGGCAACAAGTGGAACGACATTACTCCAAAGGAGCTGACGTCCTGGAGCAAGGTCACCCAGATCAGCGCCTCCCATTTCGATGACGATTCCGCCTACGCCTCCGTGAGCCGCTTTCGCATCAACGACGAGCAGCCATACATTTACCGTACGCACGATGCCGGCAAAACCTGGAAGTTGATCACAACCGGCCTCCCCGACTCCGGCCCCGTTGATACAGTCCGCGAAGATCCCGTGCGTAAAGGACTCTTGTTTGCCGGTACGGAGACCTCAGTCTGGGTTTCGTTCGACGACGGCGACCACTGGCAATCCTTGCAGCTGAATCTGCCTCACACCTCCATGCGCGATCTCTGGATTCACGACAACGATCTCATCGTAGCCACGCATGGCCGCTCGTTCTGGATTCTGGATGATATCGCCCCACTGCGGGAAGCCGCCGATTCGATAGCCGGCGCCGACGCCCATCTCTTTATTCCAGCGCTCGCGTTTCGCGTTCAGCGCGATACCTATACCGACACGCCGCTTCCTCCCGACGAGCCCGCCACCGCTAATCCGCCCGATGGCGTAGTCATCGATTACTATCTGGCGCACTCCTCGTCAGCTCCCGTCACTCTCGAAATCCTTGACGCTCGCGGCCAACTCGTGCGCAAGTTCTCCAGCGCGGACAAGCCCGACGTCACCGAGGCCGAACTGAAAAAACAACTCATTCCTCTCTACTGGCTGCGTCCTTTCCGCTCTTTGCCCTCAGAGGCCGGCATGCATCGCTGGGTTTGGGACCTGCACTATCCCGCGCCTGATGCCACGCGCCACGAGTATCCCATTTCCGCAATCCCGGCAGACACACCCCGTTACCCACTCGGCCCGACGGCTTTGCCCGGCTCTTATACGGCCCGGCTCACCGCAAATGGAAAAAGTTATGCCGCGTCCTTCACGGTAAAGATGGACCCTCGCGTGAAGATCTCGGCGGCCAGCCTCGAGACGAAATTCCACCTTGAAACGCGCTTGGCATCGCTTTTGAGCCAGACGTCCAGAGCGGTAATGCAAGCCGGATCGATCCGCGAGCCTTTGCAGAAACTGGGCGAGCAAGCTACCGGCCCAGCCCGCGATTCCGTTCAGGCTTTTCAGAGCAAACTCACAGCCGTTCTTGGAGCACCAGCCGGGCCCGCCGCGCCACCCTCTGATGAAATCACTCTCACTCGCGTGGACGGGCAGGTGGCTGTGTTATATGGCCAGGTTTGGCAGGCCGACGCGGAACCAACCGCGGCGCAGTCTGAGGCCGTCGCAGCAACCGAACACGACGCATCGGATGTGATGAAGCGCTGGGATGCGCTCAAGACTGCAGATCTTTCCGCCCTCAATCGGGCACTCCGCGAGGCGAACTTGCCCGAAGTGCAAATCGAATCGGACCCCCACAGGGAAGAAGCAGTCATGGACGAAGAATAGCTGGCGCACTTAGCAGCTCTATTCCCTCAGCTATCCTCTACAGACCTTCCACCGCGCTCTGCAGTTCCTGCACGATCTGCCCGGGATCGCAGCCGGTCGCAAAATTCATCGGCTTGCCAATCCGCACACAAATCCTCCATGGCCAGGCGAACTTCTTGCCCGCTTGCTTCACCTCAAACAACCCGCGAATCCGCATGGGCAGTGCCGGAATACCCAGATTACTCGCCAGCAAACCGATCCCGGCACGAAACGGATTTATCTTGCCATTCACCGTGTGTCGTCCTTCGGGAAACACCAGCACGCTGTATCCGCGATCCACTGCCTCACCCGCATATGCGAAACTCTGCCGGAACCCAGCCTCGCGCGGCAGCGGAAACAGGTTCAGCAGTGAAACTCCCAGCGCCCACTGCACCCGATCATAAATTCCCAATAACCATCCTCGGCTCGCCGCGGGCGTGTGCAACGCCTCCAAGTCTTCTCCCCGAGTTGCTGTGGCTATGCGGTTCCGCAGCCGCGCTGGCAAGGCCGTCTGGACAAAACCCACATCCACGTCGGCAATATGATTGCAGACTACCAGCAGCGGCCCGCGCCAGCCCAGCAGATTCTCCCGCCCTTCGATCCGCGGCCACCCCAGCAGAATCATGGCCGGCCTCATCAGCAAATAGTGTGCCAGCCAGCGCACCCACGTCACCGGCCACCGCAACACCCAGCGCGGATAGTGATACTCCACCTGGTGCCGCGCCTCACCCCGTAACATTCTTTCCACATCACCCACCGTACGCGCCGCGCTAAGACGGGTCTCGCTCAGATCCACTTGATATCGATCTTCCAGCGCGCTGATCAACTCCACACGGTCCAGCGAACTGAGGCCAAGGTCGGAGTCCAGGCCCGCGTCAGCATTCAATGCACGAACACTGCGCCCGGTAATACGCCCAATCAATTCCTCTACAGGACTTTCACCCGCGCTCGCAACTTTCTCACCAGGCCGCAGAATTTTCTTCGCCGCGAATTCGGTAATCAGGTTTCGTCGCGGCTTCTGCGTGTTCGTGCGCGGAAAGTCTCCCCCCGGCCACTGCGCCCACATCCGCATACGCTGGAATTCCGCCAGCGACTGGTTCGCCCGCGCCACCACTCCGGCCAACCCAACCTCGTCGTGCACTTCGTCGCGCAGAATCATCACCGCGCAGGGCTCCGCATTTCCTCCCCGCTCAATCCCCACCACCACGCAATCTTTCACTTCTGGCTGGCGGCGCAACGCAGCCTCCAAATCTTCTGGATAAATATTCAGTCCGCCCGGCGTCACAATTACTTCTTTCTTTCGTCCTTTGAAATAAAGGTTCCCGGCATCATCCAGAGCGCCCACGTCTCCGGTGCTGTACCAGCCTTCTTTATCTGTAACCCCGTCCACAACTCCTTGCCGCCGGCCGCCATCCCAATACCCCGCCGTCACTGCGCCCCCGCGAATCAAGATCTCGCCATCTTCCGCCAGCTTCACCTCCCGGCCCGGCAGAATTTTCCCAATCGACCCTTTCCCCAACTTGAAGGGATGGTTCACGCTGATCAGCGACGTCGTCTCCGTCAGCCCATACCCCTGGATCGCGGCGTAGCCCAGTCGCTCCCAGAACTCTTCGGTCTCCGCATCCAGGGCCGCTCCGCCGCAAATGAACGCCCAGAACTTCCACCCGAACTGTCGGCGAATCGTGCGAAAAATCCACCACCTGTGCAGGAAGTGCTTCCCTTCCGAGTCTCGGAACCGCCGCCGGAAATCCTCAATCTTCCCGTCGTCCTCAAGATCGCGCTCAATCTTCTGTTTCAGCGACTGTAAAACCCTCGGCACACCCACCAGCACCGACACTCGCTCCCGCCGGATCGTATTCACAATCTCCGAAGGCTTCAGTTCCTCTTGAAAAATCACGGTCCCACCCAGCAACGGCGGCAGAAACATCCCCAGGAACTGCCCAAAGACGTGGCTCAATGGCAGCAAGTTCAAGAACCGCACCGGATGCACCCACCGCTCATACTTCAAATACCGCTGCATCTCCCTCTCCAGAGGAGCGATGTTAGCCAGCACATTCCCGTGCGTGATGACCACGCCCTTGGGTTCAGCTGTAGTCCCGGACGTAAACACAATTTGAAAGGTGTCGCCGCGCTCAATCGACACTGAAGATTCGCCGCGGGTGCCCCGTCCTTGTCGCGTCCTTTGCGACAGGGCGGGGACTTTGACTTCCTCAAGGACCACCACCGGAACTGTGCCAGTGACACCCGCACTCTCTGCGTGCCGCCTCGAACAAACCCAAAGCTTCGCCTCGACCTGCCTTGAAACCCGCGCGGCAAAATCCGCGGAAGCCCCGCTATCCATTGGGACAACTATCGCACCCCGCATCGCGCATCCGAAAAATGCTGCGACCCACTCCGCGCAGTTCTCGCCCCAAAGCATCACCCGGTCGCCCTTGCCGATTTTCCGCGCCTCCAGTTCGCGCGCAAAAAGTGAGCTGATCTCCACAACCTTGGCGTAAGACCAGCGCTCCGTGCGGTATCCGCGCCGGTGAACGTAGGCGCAGGCCTGGCCTCTTGCGCGGAAGTCATCGAGGTAGTCGACGACTGTAGATCGTTCTGTCATGCCGACCGCCCCAATCACGTCCTCGCCTACTTGCACACCGAATCCAGGGCGCAAGTCCGCACCAGCAGATTCACGAACTCCGTGAGGTAGGGCGCACGCGGCCCGTTGCGCAAAGTGGCCGCATACCACTGCCGTCGAAATCCGCTTTTCCCCAAGGGCCGCGCCACCACTCGCCCCGTTTGCACATAGGTTGTGATCGCCCAGCGCGCTAGAAAGGCAACTCCCAAGCCAGCCGACGCCATGTCGACGATGGACTCCGTCAGTGGAATTGCCACGACACGTTGCGGTTCGACCCCCGCCGGCCGCAAGACCTTGTTCAATAGAGTGCTGTCTTCTCTTGGCGGATAACACAGAATCGTCTCCCCCGCCAGTTCCCGCGGCTCGATGTGGATCGAGGAAGCCATCCGATGCTTCGGCGCCACAACAATCATCAATTCGTCTTCACAGGTGGGAGTCAAACGAAGACTCTTGTTTCGAGGTGGGCTGGTGGTGACCGCCACGTCGAGCTTGCCCGCAAGCAAAGCATCAATCGGGCGCGCGGTAGCCTCCAGAACGATGTCCACGTCAACTCGAGGAAACTTTGCTTGAAATTTCTTCAAGACCGGAGGCAGCCAGTGATAACAGGTGTAACACTCGGTGCTGACACGCACCACCCCGAGCGTTCCGCCGCTAAGCCTTTCGATCTGTGCCTCTGCACAGAGCAATTCCTCGAGCACTTTCCGCGCCGCGTCAAGCAGTTTTTCGCCGGCGGGCGTGAGCACCATCTTCTTGCCCAGACGCAGAAACAAAGCCGTGCCCAGTTTCTCTTCCGCATCGCGCAGCTGATGGCTGAGCGCTGATTGCGTGACATGCAGCCGACGGCCCGCCTCGGTCACGCTGCCTTCTTCCGCCACCGCCGCTAACAGCCTAAGGTGCCGCACTTCCAATTTCACGTTATGGTTCATCGCCATGGTTGTGTCCCTTCTTTCCATCCTCCGCGGCCTTCGTGCATTGACCACAACCGATATGAACATAGCTCATTCATCGGATGAAAACAAACAATAATCCTCATACCCCGAGATGCGTCCAATGTTGCAGATCGGCAAGTGAGATTGATCGCAAGAAGCGGATAGCGTCGCAAAAAACTTTGCGCCACACTCAAGCCTCATGAGACGCAGAGCTGGCGCTTTCACAACAACCACCAAGGACAACCTAGGAGGATGTATGAAGAACCTGACCACTCGGATATTGACAGTACTGTTGCCCACTGTCTTGTTGCTCGCGGGAATGGCTCGCGCGCAATACGCACAGCGCACGCTGAAGGCGATGGTTCCGTTCGAATTCACAGCAGGCGATAAGATTTTTCCTGCCGGGAGTTACTCGATTGTGAGCACGGCACCCGACCGGCTCGATGTACGGGACTCCGCGAACCATTTCGTGACTTCAATAATCACGCATTCTGTGGAGGCCCTGAACGATGACGGCCCCCCGCGGCTGGTGTTCTCCGTTGTAGGCGGTGGGTACGCCTTGACGCAGGTGTGGATGGAAAGCAGCCGCCTCGGCTACGAACTGGCGCAGCCGAAGCCAGCCTCGGTGGTGGCGAAGCGGCGCTCGCCTGAACCCGCCCAGCCCACCGGGGCCGGCAACAAGTAATTTTCAACCAGAGGTTTCACTCACCGGAGAGGAATCTGATGCACACGACCGCTGAACCGGGCACGGCAATGGTTATAGGCGCGACACCGCATGTAGTGGAGGTGATCCAGTCGGTGAAACAAGAGCTGGCTGGACTCCTCCAACAGCGGGCCGAAATCATGCGCCGCATCGGCACGATCCGGCAGACCCTGGCCGGCTTGGCGAAACTTTTCGGTGATTCGAATCTCGATGACGATTTGGCGCCAGCACAACATGCAACAGGCCGCCGCCCGATGGGCTTTACGCGGGCCTGTCGCCTCATATTGATGGAGTCCCAGACACCGCTAAGCGTCCGGCAAGCTTGCGAAGAGCTGCAGCGGCGGTTCCCGGAATTGGCTCAACGCCACCAATATCTGCCAGCTTCCGTCACCACCGTCTTCCACCGCCTGGTGGCCTACGCCGAGGTCCGTTGCTTCCTCGATAGCCAGGGGTCGAGAGTCTGGGAATGGATCACCGAACGGGAGTCGAACCAGCCCACTGCCCGAGATGGAGAACCGGAGCAGCTTCGTCAGTGACGCGCGCTCGTCGAACCCACGACTCACCAGCGACTACTTCTGTTCCCTCCCCACCCCCAGCGCATCCGCGACTCGATTGATATAGTTAAACCAAGAAGCAATCAGCGTAATCTGCAATATCCCGCGATCGTCAAATCCCACCGTCCGCAGCCTTTCAATGTCGTCCTTCCAAACCTTGGTCGCGTCCTTAGTCAACTTGACCACGTAGTCCACCATCACCCGCTCCTGCGGCGTGAGGGCAGCGGTCGTGTAGTCCTTCTCCAGCGCCTCCACCAGCTCCCGGTCCAGAGTCACCCTACGCAGAAACTCTGCGTGCGACTCGATTCAATACTGGCACCGGTTCGTCACCGAGACCATCGTGGTAATCATTTCATGCTGCCGCCGGCTCAGCGGCAACTCCGGCGACATCAATGCCCCAAATGTGGCGAACGAGTGATAAAGCGCCTCCGGAATCAGCGTGTGCGATCCCACAATCGACGATCCTCCCGACTCATCCGGGTGCACCGGATCGCTATACTCCTTGGGATACAACCCCCGCTGCCCCTCGATCGCCGCGCGCAGCTTCTCATCGGCCTCTGACATCGGTATGGTTCGAATCCAGGTCATAATCGTAATTGCCCTTTTATCCAGGAGTTTCGCAATTGGAACCGTACACCGGCGCGCACTCCCCTGCGCATAGCACGTTTGTATTAGACGCCCCCTATCCTCTTTATAGAGGCGAGCCTCGCCCAACCACTCGGTTCTACTAGTGATTCCCTTGGTAACCCTTTCGTACACTCCCTTTCGGTAACCCTTGGTAACCATGCGGTTCGCCCCTCCCAGCCGTACAATTGCCCTTGTCCGACCGGCCATCTCTAAACAGGAGTTTGGCCGCGTGACGTTCTCCCGGGCAATGCTTCCCAGGAGCCGTCATCAGTTTCTGAATGTAGAAGTTTCGCGGCTGGAAGTTTCTCGGCTAGACGTTCTTTGTAAGACGTTCTCTGTAAGACCAGGGCCTGGGGTTCGTACACATATGGCGTTCGGTTTCGGCTTCAACAAACAGAAAGTTCTCAGCACTGCGGAGAAGTATGTCCAGCAGGGCAAGATGCAGAACGCCATCGCTGAGTACGAGAAGGTCCTCAAGGCCGATCCCAAGGATCTCACGGTCACCAATACCGTCGGCGATCTTTACTCCCGCCTCGGTGAGGCCGACAAAGCTACCAATTGTTTCAAGACTGTAGGCGATGCCTATGCCAACCAGGGTTTCACGGTCAAGGCAATCGCTATGTACAAGAAGATCAGCAAGCTCCAGCCCTCGCTGGAGAGCGTGCTGAAGCTGGCTGAACTCTACACTCAGCAGGGACTCTTCAATGATGCCCGCGCCCAGTACCTGCAGGTCGCCGAAGAATTCCTGAAATCCGGCGAACTGGAAAACGCCGTCCGCATCTTCCAGAAAATTCTGGAGATGGATCCAGAAAACACCACCATGCGCATTCGGCTGGCGGAAGTCTACGTTCGCCTGGGCAAGAAGAATGAAGCCTGGCAGATTTTCTCCGCCGCCGCTGAAACCTTGCGCGCCAAGGGCTCGCTGCCCGCCGCCGAAGAAGTTCTGCAGCGCATGCTCACTCTCGACCCCGGCAACGGATACGCGTTGCTCATGCAGGGCCGCAATCTGCTTGAGGCCGGCGACGCTGAGGCCGCCGTCGAATCGTTCCAGAAGGTCTCCGATCTCGATTCCAATCCCGATGGCCTGCGCGATCTGCTCAAAGCTTACCTGAAGACGGGCCGCCTCTCCGATGCCGGCACTCTAGCCAGCAAGCTCTTGACTGTCCACAACGACTTGGCCGCCATCTCCAATTTTGCTGACGCCCTCATGCAGGCCGGCCAGTATGAAAACGCGCTCCAGGTTTATGACCAGCATGCCGAGCGCCTGCTGGCCGAAGATTCCGACAAAGTTCTGAAAAACCTGCATTCCGTCATCGGGCATGTGCGGGACAATCCCGCTTCGCTCGAAAAACTTCTGGATCTCTTCCACAAAGCCGGAGAGACCACTCATGTCACCGAAGTCATCGAGTTGCTGGCTCACGCCTCGGTTCAGTCCGGAGACCTGCCCCGCGCTCGCGATCTTTATCAGAAGCTCGCTACCATGGAGCCGGGCAATCCCCTGCACATGGACAATTACCAGCAGGTGGCCGGCCAGATCGGCGGAGAGTCCGGCGTCAGCCTCATTTCCCCGGAAGAAGCCACCGTTATCGTCGACGAATTGGAAGCCACTGCTCCATCCATCCACCAGCACTATTCCGATGCCGTCGCCCTCGCGGTTCGCTCCGCGCTCACCGATGCCGAACTTTTTATCTCCTACAATATGCCCGCCAAGGCTTTGGGGCCGCTTACCTCGGCCCTGCCTCAGGCGCCCACTGATCTGCGCCTGAACCAGCGTCTGGCCGCTCTCCATACCCGCGCCGGGCGTTTCGCCGAAGCTTGTGTCTGCTGCCGTACTCTGCAACACGTCTACTCCGAAGCGGGATATCCGGAAGAGGCCACGCGTTACGGCGAATTAGCCGATCGCTACCAGGAGCGCTCAGGAGTTCCAGCGCTCGCTGATTCCATCGCCGAATCTTCCGCCTCCCCAGTAGAGTCAGCTCCAGAAGAAATCTCGGTCGCGGCTGCAGCCTCGGCTCCCTGGCCTGCGGCTCCGCCCCAGCCCTCCGAAGATCTCGAGTTCGCTGTCGTTAGCGATCAAGACAGCGCTCAGGAAGACGCTCAAGCCGACAACCACGACGAAGACCAAGCCCTTCCCGTCGCCGAATCTCACTCCGCTCCCGCAGAGATCGATCTGTCCTCCGAGTGGGACGACTCCCTCACCGTCGAAGCCGACACGCCGCCTGCCGAAGTCGCGGAAATCGAGATCACCGATACGTCCGGCGAACGTGAAGTACCCATCGGCGAAGTCGATGAAGGAAAAACTACCGAAACCGTTGAAGAAATCCGTTTCTACCTCGAGCATGGCATGCCCGAGCAAGCCTCGGCGGCTTTTGAAAAGCTTCAAACCGTCACCAGCGACGAAGCCATCTTGTCGGCTATGGAAGCTGAAATCCAGGCCGCCTCGCAACCCCTCCCAGCAGAAGAAGAGGTATCTGCAGTTGAAGCCGTCTCTGAAGTCACCATCGACGAGCCTTCTGCCGAAGTCACCATCGATGAAGCTCCAGCCCCCGAACCTCCGGCTGTCGTCAAACAAGCTTCTCCCGCACCACCGGCGCCCGTGGCGAAACCGGCTGCTCCGCCTGCGCGACGCGCCAAACCTGTCGCAGCCGAGCCTCCCGCCGAGCCCGCTCCGGCCGTCCTTCAGGAGTTCGTCTCTGATCTGGAATCTTCCCTGGGTGAAAACTTTCTTCCCGGAACCATCTCGCATGAAGCCGAGCCCGCGGTTGAGCATGCCTCGGCCCAGCCTGAAAGCGCCAAACCCGAACTTGAACCCATCGGGAACGCCGCCCCCATGGGCGAGTTTGTAGCCGATCTTGAAGCTTCCTTGGGTGACGACTTCCTCAAAGGCGCACCAGTTGCCGAGGCTCCAGTTGTCGAACCTCAGCCCGCGCCGCAGACTCACGACACACCCCGGGTTCAGGCTCCTGCTGCCTCCGCTCCAGCGCAGCCTCGGCCCGCGGCCACGTCCGCTCCAAAGGTCAGTGCTCCCATCGCTGCCAGCGCCGCAGCCGGCGCGGTGTCGTCCGGCACTGCTACGCCATCCCCGCAGATGCCGGCCCCGGTTCCGCAGAAGTCTGCGCCTGCGATTGCTCCACAAATCTCTCCGGGCATTCCCACTACACCACCCGCCGCCAAGTCTTCTCCCTTTGGCGAGGACGCGGGCGTGGATCTCGCCGAGATGTTCGGCGAACTCAAACACGATCTCGAAGTTGGCGCTTCCACCACCGAGGAGGACCCCGAAACCCACTACAACCTCGGGATCGCCTTCCGCGAAATGGGCTTGCTCGATGAAGCCATTGGCGAGTTGCAAAAAACCTGCCAGGCCGTCGAGCGCGGACATTCCTTCCCGCAGGTCATGCAGACTTACACCTGGCTGGCGCAATGCTTCCTCGACAAGGGATTGCCCGAGGCCGCCATTCGCTGGTACCAGAAGGCTCTTAGCGCCCCTGGCATCGACGAAGAAACGCGCACCGCCCTACACTACGAAATAGCTGCCGCCTATGAGACCGCCGGCGACAAACCCTCCGCCCTCAAGCACTTCATGGAAGTTTACGGCCGCAACATCGATTATCGCGACGTCGCCGAGCGCATCAAGCCTCTGAAGTCGTAGAATGTCCCGATGGGTTTTTCGCCTCACTCGTTTCTCTCGAACCAAGGTGGACCTTCCCTCGGCCCCACGCAGCGGAGCGCCCAGTGAGCGTCGATAACAAGTTGCCTGTCGAAAACGGGGCCGCCGCGCCCCCTCAGCCTGCGCCCGCGCAGACAGATACCAGCACCGCGCTGCTCGACCCGCCATCTTCGACCTCGGCACCCCCGCCGCACAGCGCCCTCCAACTCTGGCTGCACCGAACCTCCGTCTTCCTTTTCGTATTGATCAGCGCCATCGCCGGCGTCCTGCTCGTGATCCTGCCCTGGACCCCCGAGTGGACCGACAACTATCTTCTGCTCTCGTTTCCCTGGCTTCGTACCTTCGTCTCCACCGGCTTCTTTCGCGGCTTGTGCAGCGGCCTGGGATTACTCGATATCTGGATCGGCTTCTGGGAAGCCCTCCACTACCACGAACACCAATAGCATCGAACGCAGTCTAGGCGGCCAGTACCAAAGGCCAGCCCTGATTCCAGAACGTGAGTCCACAGATGACCAACAAGCTCAACCCCGCGCCTCTGGCTTACCGGAATGAACCCTTTCTCAACAGTCCCGACGGACGCATCCTCCGCATCTTGTCCGAGTATCAAGAACCGCTCGCCCGCTTTCGCCGCGAGCAGATCCAGGACACCGTCGTCTTTTTTGGCTCAGCCCGCTTCCAGGGAGCCGCCGCCGCCCGCAAGAACCTGATCGCAGCCGAGAACAACACGGCCAAAGCGCCCGCTGCCCAGCATGAAAAGGATCTCAAACGCGCCGTCGCTGCCGTCGATATGGCACGTTACTACGAAGACGCACGCCGCTTGGCCTACCTTCTCACCGAGTGGTCCATCCAGATCCCCGCCCGCCGCCGCCGCTTCGTCGTCACCACCGGCGGTGGTCCAGGCATCATGGAAGCGGCTAACCTCGGCGCCCACGAAGCCGGAGGCAAGAGCATCGGCCTCAACATCAATCTCCCGTTCGAGCAGAATCCCAATTCCTACATCACGCCCGCGTTGAACTTCGAGTTCCACTATTTCTTCATGCGCAAGTTCTGGTTCGCATACCTCGCCAAAGCATTGGTGATTTTCCCCGGTGGCTTCGGCACCATAGACGAACTCTTCGAAATCCTCACCCTCGCCCAGACCGACAAGCTCGCCAAGAAGATTCTCGTCGTAATTTACGGCAGCGAATACTGGCACCGCATCATGAACTTCCAGGCCTTCGTCGACGCCGGCACAGTCGCCCCCGAAGACCTGAACCTCTTCAAATTCGTGGACACCCCTCCGGACGCATTCCAGTTCCTCCGCGATGGCCTCACCGAATATCATCTCGGCGGCCAGCCCAAGAAAGAAAAGGAACAAGAAGTCCTCCCCGAAATCGCCAAAACCAGACCGTAGCGAACAAACAATTTCAATGTGGGGACAGCCGCCCTCGGCCGTCCACCGGGCGCAGCCCGGTCGTCGAATCCGCGATGTTTTAGTCTCATTCCTGTCCTTGCCTTAAACTGAAAGCTGATGGCTGAAAGCTGCCTGCTCTACTACATCACCGACCGCACCGCCTTCCCCGGCGACGAGCGCGCCCGCCGCCGCCGTCTCCTCGACAAAATCGCCGAAGCCGCAAGCCAGGGCATCAACTACATTCAGCTGCGCGAGAAAGACCTACCCACCCGGGAACTGGAACAACTGGCCCTCGAAGCAACGAGCGTCATCCGTCAGAAACAAAAACTGACCACTGACCACTGCCCACTGGCCATTGCTCTCCTGATCAACTCCCGCACAGACGTAGCAATCGCCACCGCAGCCAATGGCGTTCACCTCCAAGCCAACGATGTCTCACCAACAGAAGTAAGAGCAGCATGGCATCGATCGTGTGGCACGGGCGCTCTCGCCCGCGAAAACTCACCACAAGAACCGCTGATAGCCGTCTCCTGTCACTCCCCGCAAGAAGTAACCCAAGCCGCTGCGAACCACGCTACCTTCGCCGTTTTCGGACCGATCTTCGAAAAGAAAGACGCGCAACCCACCGGCCTCGAAGCTCTCAGCCAGGTCTGCCGCGCAATCATCCCGGTGCTAGCCCTTGGAGGAATAACTTTGCAGAATGCCCAGTCTTGCCTGCAAGCCGGCGCAGCCGGAATAGCCGCCATCCGCCTTTTCCAGGAAAACGATATAGCGACAATCGTCCACAAACTACGCGCCTGATTGCGACCGCAAAACAAAAGGCCACGCCGCAAGCAGTGTGGCCTTTCGCAATGCAATCTACTGTGCAGGAGCGGTTGCAGCCGCCGGAGCATTCGCAGTAGCCGGTGCGCTAGCGGTCATTTCCGTCGTAGGATTGATCTTCACCGTAGTCAGTATCTTCTCCAGCCGCTGAAAGACCTCCTTGCGATCGACGTGCTTGCCGCCTTCGCCTTCGGCGCCGGTTGTCGCTACCTTGAGCGCAAATTCATAGCAAGCCCCGTTCTCGAAGACGTGATAGTACTTCGACGATTCCTCGCGAGTCCCTTGACTGGCAAAGGTTTCCGAGGACTGCAGTTCCATGTCGCCGATCATCAGCTTCGAGGGCTGCGAAATCACCGGAGCTTCAGGATCGGCCGGAGCCGTCGGCTTGGCCTCAGAGAATTCGCCGCACTGCTCGGCCGTCAGCGTTTTGTTCAAGCTAACGTTGAAAAACGCAGTGGCTAGATCGCCGTTGGGGTATACAGACGTAGGCAATGTAACCGCTGCAACCGCAACTCCACCGGGCTGTACGAAATTCATCGGAACTGGATCGGAAGAGACAAGTTGATTCGCAGCGTCACCGGTCTCAAGCGAATACTTGCGCGGATACTGGAACGAAACGCCTGAAGTCTTGTCCTCATAAGTCACCGTCACAGGCGCCTTGCGGACAACTTTCTTATGCACTGGCTTCGCGGGAGTCGGAAGCGCGGGAGCAACCGGAGTAGGAATCGGCGGCACCGGCTGCGTCATCGCCACCTGGTTGTTTGAGCTTGCTGGTTTAGGTTTATCGCTGGAGCATCCGACGGCTACAGAACAAACGATCAAGAGCGCGGCGAATACCAGCGTGCTGGTGGTTGTATCGAAATTGGTCTTGCCCCAGGTAACGGAGTCCAGAGTTGCTGGGTTACCGTGAAATGGAGTGCTGCGAAATGCCTTGGTCTTAACTGACAAGTTGCGAAACAGATTGATGCGGTTCATGGTTGGTCACCTCCTGCTGCTAAGCAGCGCAAGTGAGATTGCACGGAGGAGGCCAAGCGTCGAGGCGTTGATTTTAGAAGGGTTACAGAGTCATGGAAAGCCCACAATTGTGGCGATACGAACACGATGTGGGACAAGGGACACGGAGCGGCGAGAAAACAAGGTTCGCATCAGGGTATTCCTTCAGGCATACCGTTGTGGGAGCAATGTCAACCGCGTCTTCAGGCGCTGCGATAACCCTAGGCCGCCGCCACACGCCGGATCAAATCCTCCTGCTCCGCTCGACTCTCGGCCCCAATGGTAAAAGCATCAAGCACGCCCAGCGACAGCGCATACCGCAGAGCCTCAGACTGCCGACCGCGCAGATCGCCCTGTCCCAGAATCTTCATTCCAACCACAGCTTTCCCCGCAGCTTTCATTTCGCGCAAAACTCTGACCACGCTCTCAGGATCGGCATCCATGTGCGACCCGATCGGATTGATGCGAGCCAGATCGATTTCCACCCACGGCGACTTCGCCGCCGCCCGCAGCGCGTCGATGCTGTGGCAGGAACATCCATGCGCCCGGATAATCCCCTTTTGCTTGGCCTCGGAGAGCACGTCCATCACGCCCTTGAAACGCTCCGTCCAATCCACTTCAACAAGGCAATGCATTAGGCAAACATCGATGTAGTCGACCCCGAGCTCGCGACGGAACCGGTCGAGATCAGCGCGAGCGGTCGCCGGATCGCGCGCCCAGGTCTTAGTCAGCACCGTGACTTTATCGGGGGGGCACATGCTTCAGCGCCTCGGCGACGTGCGGATGGCTTCCGTAAGCGTCCGCGGCGTCAAAAAAACGTAACCCGTGATCGTAGCCATTGAGCAAGAGATCGGAGAGCCCTTTGACGCCGAGCGCGGTCTGATTCGAATGATGCCCCGAGCCGACCGTGCCCGTTCCCATCGCAAGCCGGCTCGTCCTGATCCCAGTGCTGCCCAGCGTGACGGTGTCAGAAGCGGAAAACTTCGAAAGAGGAGCCTGAGCCGCAAGAGCAGCCAGCAAGTCTTTCCGAGCGACCCATGCGGCTCCGAAACCAGTAGCGGAACGAACCAGGAACTCGCGGCGATGCATAAAGTCTCCTGCGAGGCGCGATTACCGTATGATACGCTGGCGGCGAACGGGGTTGCTGTGAACGGCCCACGATTCGTCACGAAAGGAAACAGACACAAACTCCAACTGTTTTCGTTTTGCCCGTGTTTTTTCTGGCCTTGTCTCTTTTTTCTCTGTGCCTCTGTGTCTCTGTGGTGAAAGTTCTTCACCGATGTCACTCGAACTGCTTCCGAAATGCCGCCAGCTGCTCCTGTATTCCCGCCACTTGTTCCTTAAGCTCCGCAACTTCGCTCTCGAGGATGGTAAGGCGGTCACCTCCCGAAGGATTCTCCAAGATTCGCACCGGTTCCGCGGGAGCCGTGTTACCAGAGAACAAATGCGTGTAGCGCGATTCCTTCGTGCCCGGCTGTCGCGGCAACACCGCCACCAACGGAGGTTCGCGCTGGCTGAGCCGGTCGAGCGCCCCATGCACGTCTTCCAGCGTTTCGAATCGATACATGCGCTCGGCTCGTCCTCGCAGCTCCCCCGGAGTCTGCGCTCCCCGCAGCAACAGCACGCACAAGATTGCAGTCTCCTGGCGATCGAAGTTGAACACTTCCTGCAGCCGGTGCTCATACTTCGTAACCCGGCTGTCGGCGCCGCTGGCCGGCCCCGCCAGCCCTTGCACTTGCAGCGAGTCCAGCGCCGCACGGACAGCGTCTTCGTCGAGCGTCATCACCGGATCGCGGTTGTTCTTCTGGTTGCACGCGTTCACCAGCGCATTCAGCGACAAAGGATAGTAATCGGGAGTGGTAATATCCTTCTCAATCAACGCCCCTAGTACTCGAACCTCGACATCACTCAAAAGATTCACGCGCGCCACCCGGTGAGAAACCTTGTTGTGGAATTTTACTGCAGGGCCACGTTGAAGCAGGAAGTCCGATTGCTTGATATAGTTCCCATGAAGGCTGAGTGGCGTCATCCAGCCCGCTGGCGCAAGAGCAAGGAGCGAAAATGCGGCTGCTATTAAATTGGGTTCTCAGTGCACTGGCAGTGTGGATCGTCGCCCACGTGGTACCCGGGATTTCCATCAGCGGTCCCATGGCTGCTCTGATTGCGGCACTTGTGATCGGCTTCATCAACGCGACGGTAGGAGTGCTGTTGAAGATTCTCACCTTTCCTCTAACCTTGATTACGCTCGGATTGTTTTGGTTTGTGATCAACGCGCTCATGCTGAAGTTCGCGTCGGCCCTGGTGCCGGGTTTTCAGGTCCGCACTTTCACCGCCGCGTTCCTCGGCGCAATCCTTCTTAGCCTGGTTAACATGCTGCTGAAGTGGCTTGTCCATCCCTCGCAAGACCGTGGCTAGGGAACCGTACTCAACCCGACTAACCGCCTCACCCGGTCCATTTAGCCCCAGTCTTCAGTATCTGCATGATCTTAGCCAGCCGCCGCGCCCGCGTTTCCTCCTGCTTCGCTCCTAAGATGGCAAGAGCCATTTCTTTCTTATGCGAAAATGAGAGCTTCTCCCAGTTCCCCTGTGCGGCTTTGTTTTTCGCCAGCGCCTTCTTCAAGGCCGGCGGCGTCTCCACCGTGCGTTCCTCTTCGTCCCGCTCCATCACAACGTCCACGGTATCTCCCGGCTGCACGCCCGCGCCCTCGCACAGTTTCTTGTTCACCGGCATCATGCGGCGTTCGCCACATGGCATTAACGACGAACGAAATGGATATCCGTTGATCGTCCCTCGTATCGGCACGCGCGCTCGCGTCCCAAAAAACTGCGGCACGTCAACCGGCGGGGCAATTGCCGCTACCACCCCCGCTTCCTTCCCCTCGATCTTTGCTGTAAACCGCAACTCTTGTTTCGCCATCGCGGTCCTCCGCAAACTGCATGCTGCTAAACTTTAACTTGACAGCAAACGCGCGGCAACCACGCCGAAAACCATGGCAACAGCTAATTCCCACTCCCAACCCGGCGCCGCGCCCTCCCTCGAGCCCCACCTGGTCTCCATCCCCGAAGCCTTGTTCCTCATGGGCTCCGCCTCCGGTCTGGATTGCGAACGCCCCATCCACCGCGTCTGGGTCGACGCTTTCCTCCTCGCCGCCACTCAAGTTACCAACGCTGAATATCAACGCTTCGTGAACTCCACCGCCGCTGACCTGCCGCCTTTCTGGCAAGACCAGAATTTCAATCATCCTGAGCAACCCGTAACCGGTGTTTCCTGGTTCGACGCAGACCGTTACTGCCAGTGGCTAGCCGGCCAAACCGGCCGCCCCTACCGTCCTCCCACCGAGGCCGAATGGGAGCGCGCTGCCCGCGGCAATCTCGAGCAAAGCGATTTCCCCTGGGGCAACGACCCGCCGCAATTTCTCCCCGACTACGCGGCCCGCTGGCAGACCGGACCCGAACCCGTAGCCGGCTACACCCCTAATGCCTTCGGCCTCTACAACATTTGCGACAATGTCCACGAGTGGTGCAGCGACTGGTACGATCCCAACTACTACGCAGTTTCCCCCGAGCGCAATCCGCGCGGCCCCGAACTTCGCCCAGGAATCGGCCAGCGCAAAGCCTCTCGCGGCGGATCATGGCGTCATCACGTCAAGGTCTCCCGCTGCTCCGCCCGCTCCAGCATCCCTCCCGCATTCCACTACGCCGACTACGGCTTCCGCCTCGCCTGCGATATTTGATCGAGCGCATTATTTAATGGCGATTCGACACAGCCCATCGTCGCCACCCCATATAATTCGTCATTCCGAACCGGGCGAAAGCCCGGTGAGGAACCTGCTGTTGCTGGCATCTCCTCCGAATCGAGGGCAAGCACTCATGTTCCGCAACGATCTCCTCCACTCCAAGCGCATCCTGATCACCGGCGGCGGCACCGGGCTCGGCAAAGCCATGGCCCACCGTTTTCTCCAACTGGGAGCCACCGTCTATATCTGCGGCCGCCGCGAAGAAGTTCTCGAGCAAACCGCCGCCGAACTCTCCACCGCCACCAAGCGCCCAATCCACGCTTTCCCCTGCGACGTCCGCAATCTGGACGCCGTCGAGACCATGATCGACACCATCTGGAAAACCGGCCCCCTGGACATTCTGGTTAACAACGCTGCCGGCAACTTCATCGCCCGCACCGAGGAACTCTCCCCGCGCGCTTTTGAATCCGTAATCGGCATAGTGCTCCTGGGCACAATTCATGCCACCATGGCCTGCGGACGCCGCTGGCTCAAAGCCGCCCACCCCGGCACCGTCCTTAGCATCTCCGCCACCTACGCCCCGGTGGGCTCCGCCTATGTAGTGCCCTCGGCCATCTCCAAAGCCGGAGTCGAAGCTCTTACCCGCAGTCTGGCCGTCGAATGGGGCAATCGCGGCATCCGCATGAACGCCATCGCCCCCGGCCCCATTCCCACGCAAGGCGCGTTCTCCCGTGTCCTGCCTCGTGCCGACCTGGAAACACTGGCTCTGGATCGCAACCCAATGCACCGCTTCGGCACGACGGAAGAATTGGCGAATCTGGCAGCATTCCTCATAAGCGACGGTTCCGCCTACATCAACGGAGAAGTAGTCCGCATGGACGGCGGTGAATTCCTCCAAGGTGCCGGAGAATTCAGCAACCTGGGCCGCGCCCTAACCGACAAGGACTGGGAATCCCTGAAACCGCGCAAGAAGTCCTAGCGGGTGTCGGGCGCCCGCGCCCGCCAAATCCCTGCACCCTAACCGACCCGCCAGGACCCTGCACGCAGGTAACTTTCCTTCACCACGGAAGCCTCGAAACACAAGCATTCGCTAGGCTAGGTCAATTACCGACGTAATTAGAGGCGTCACATCCGGCTGTGATTAGATATTTTCTTACGGTTGCTGTAACGGCAACCCTGAGTAACCCAGGTATTCGTCGAGCCTTTCCGGAAGCCGGGCTGGATCGGCGATTCGCACCGCACAGAATTCCGCCTCACGCAGCGGTTGCCCACGACCTTGGCCATACAGTTCGAGGAGAACAATGTCAAAGAAGATCCTTGTGGTTGACGACTCCAAGACAGCTTTGATGATGGAGCGCGAGATTCTGGAAAAGCGTACGACCTACCAGTGTGTGACTGCGAGCGACGGACAGGAAGCGGTCGAGAAAGCCCAACAAGAGCGCCCAGACTTGATTTTGATGGATGTTGTCATGCCGCGCATGAATGGATTTGAAGCCTGCAAAATGATGCGTCAGCAACCCAGCACCCGCGAGATCCCCATCGTTCTGGTGACCACTCGCGGCGAAGAGTCTTACATGGAGGCCGGCTTCCAAAGTGGATGCAACGATTACATCACCAAGCCGGTGAACGGCTCCGAATTGGTGGCTCTCTTACAGAGCTACTTGGGCGAGTAAAGCAGCGAAGTGCCGGCCCGGGTTTCCTATTGGCTGAATCAGTGCAACAAGGACCTTCATGAAGAGTGAGAAGAGCAACCCATTTGGCGCGAAGCCCTCTGCAACCGATCCCACGAACGATCTACGGCTGGCGGCGGCACGGGAGCGGCTGGCCGAGAGCAGGGATCAAGAGGATGCTATCGATGGTCTGCGCGAGATCGTGGCCAACTTTCTCGGCTCCGAGGAGATTGGCCTGTTCCGAGTTGATCGCAGCACCTCAACCTTCCAGGTTTTTTGGTCCTTCGGAATCGACCTCGAGAAATACGACCTGCTGCGGGCCCTGGGCGATGTTGGCCTTCAGCGCGTGATGCGTGGCGAGTGCCACGTTGAGCTTGGCGCTCGCGACAGCCTCGGTGCAATGGCGAAGGCCCAGGCGTTTGTTCCCATCCGGTTGGCGGGCCAAACCATAGCCATACTTGCGATATTACGTTTGCTTCCTCAGAAGCTGGCCTTCGACAAGTCCGACATGGAACTGTTCAAGCTTCTTTCCGACGAGGCGGCTCAGCCCTTGTTTGGTCTAAGCGCCTATTCGAAGCCAGCGGCCGAGGGATCAGGAATGAGTGTATGAGCGAAAGTTCCCCCAAATTCAATCCCGCAGTCCTGCCCGCCGAGTTCATGGAGAAGTTTGACCGTCCGAAAGTCAAGGAACCCCGGTATTTCCTTTATCCCGGACAAGTCTTCGTAACCTGCGATCCCATCACCATCTCAACCATTCTCGGATCGTGCGCCGCCGTCTGTCTCTGGGACCGGCACAAAAAAGCAGGAGGAATGAACCACTATCTCTTGCCCGAGGGTCCAGATGGCGGACCGAATCGGCTCCGCTACGGCAATGTCGCCAATCCGGAACTCCTGAAGCAGGTTCTCGCCTTGGGATGCGAAGTCCGGAACTTGCAGGCCAAGATCTTCGGCGGATCCAGCGCTTTCGGCGCCGATCCATCCCAGTCTGTGGGATCGAGAAATGTGGAACTGGCCGAGACTTTTCTTCGCTCCGCCGGCATTCGCCTGATGGAAAAAGAAGTTTCGGGCAAGCGTGGCCGCAGGTTGGCCTTCCAGATCCTCGACGGCGTAACCCTGATCAAGAATTTCGACCAGGTGTAATTGGAAAGGTGTAGCTGGATAGCGGTAATTGGATAGGTCTAGTTGGACAGGTGTAGTTGGACAGACGTAGCTAGACGCGCATCGCGAGAAACCAGGCCGCCGCCGATCAGCGCCGGCCGGCGAGAGGAGGGACCATGGATTTAGCGGACTTTGACCGTGATGCAGTCCTCGCCTCGTTCCTCGTCGAGTCGGAAGAAGGCCTGGATGTGATGGAGCAGGCGTTGGTTCAGATGGAATCAAACCCTTCCGATCCTGAGCTCCTCCCCAATATTTTCCGCGTTGCCCACAGTCTCAAGGGAAATGCAACCTCCCTGGGACTCAGCGAAGTAGCGGGGTTCGCCCACGTCGTCGAAGACTTGTTGGACGTATTTCGTGAGCAGCAGGCGCTACCCAGCGCAGATCTGATTTCACTGCTGCTGAAAGCTGTCGACGAACTTCGCGCCATGGTCTCAACCGCCAAGGCGGGTTCCCGGCCACTGACTCCGAAGCAGCAAAAGATCAGAAAAGAAATAGCCTTGGAGGTCGAGAAGCGGTCGAAAAGAGTCGTGACCGCCAGCGCGGCCACTGGAGAATCCAGTTCAGCGCTGAAGCTCGACATGCTCCCGGGCGCCGGTCAACGCACCCTGCGCGCCGATGTCGACAAGCTCGATCACATGTTGAATCTGACCGGCGAAATTGTCATCGCCCAGGGACGACTGCGCCAGATGATCGAGAACCTCGGCACCGAGCAAGGCCGTGCCCTCCTCGAAATGCATCGCGAGGCTGAGCGCCTGTATATGGACCTGCAGAGTGAAGTGATGAGTATTCGCATGGTCCCGGTCGGCCCGCTGTTTCGCCAGTTTGTCCGTTCCGTGAGGGATCTTGCCCGCAGCCACGGAAAATTGGCCCGTCTCGAAGTGGTTGGAGGAGACGTCGACGTTGATACCACTGTGCTCGAACTATTGAAAGACCCTCTACTGCACTTGGTCCGCAATGCCGTCGATCACGGCCTGGAGAAGCCGGCCGTGCGCGAAAGCCAGGGCAAGAATCCTTGTGGACTGATCCGGCTGACCGCCGCCCACAGCGGCGGAAACATCGTCGTGAAGCTGGAGGACGATGGAGCGGGCTTTGACCGCTCACGGATCCTCGATAAAGCGAAACGCCTCGGACTCCTGTCTGGCACAAACACAAACACGAACAAAGACGAGATTCGTGACCAGGACCTTTACGACCTGGTGTTCCAAGCCGGGTTCTCAACCGCTGAATCGGTCACCGATCTTTCTGGCCGCGGGGTCGGCCTGGATGTCGTCCGCCGCAACATCGACACTTTGCGCGGTACGACGGAGATATCGAGTACAGCCGGCGAGGGCAGCACCATTACTATCCGCCTGCCCTTGACCCTCGCCATCATCGAAGGCTTCTCGGTCCGGGTCGGCGCCGAAACCTTTATCGTCCCTCTGGAACATGTCACCGAATGTACGGAATTGCCGGCGGAACAGCGGAGTCCGGAGGCCAGCGGAATCCTCAATCTCCGCGGAACTGCCGTTCCCTACGTCCGTTTGCGGCGCATGTTCAGCGTGCCGGGTGAGACCCCGAAAAGGGAAAACATCGTAGTCGTCAAGATCAATGAATTCCATGCCGGAATCGCAGTTGACGAATTGCTTGGTGGCATGCAGACGGTGGTCAAGCCACTGGGCAGGGCGCTCGGAGCAGTTGCTGGGATTGCCGGTTCTACAGTTCTGGGAGACGGACGCGTCGGTTTGATCGTCGACGTTCCCAGTCTTTTGCGCGGAGTGATGCAGTCAGCTTTACAGCCGCAAGCTTTAGCTGCCATAGGCAGCCACTAGAGAGGTGAGGGACCATGAAGACTTGGCAAGATCAGAAAATAGGCACGCGACTGGGTGTTGTCTTCGGCGCCATCCTGTTATGCGTGATTGCGGTCGGCGGATTCGGACTGAGCTGGCTCGGTCATTTGAACTCCAACATGTCGGCCTCGATCCAGAAGCGTTACAACACCGTTGAGTTGACCCGCCAGACCATTGAGCACTCAATCACCAACGCCCGCATCACTTTTCAATTGTTCGAGACCACCGATGCCGAACAAGAGAAGAAGCTGAATCAGGAAAACGATGCCATCAGCCAGGAAATTAGCGGCCAGGTTGCGGAAATCGAAGAGACCCTCAGCTCTGCCCAGGAGCGAGACTTGTTTGAAGTCGTCACCCAGGACCGCGATGCCTACAAGACGGCACGGACAAAAGCCAAAAAGCTGTTGCTCGAGAAAAAGCGTGACGAGGCCATGGCAGCGTTGAGCGGAGACGTGATCCCGGCCCTCGACAAGTACCGCGCTACTTGGCAGAAGTTCATTGACCTTCAGACCGCCGCCATGCAGCAAAGCATAAAAGAAAGTCAGCAAGCCTACGCTGTGGGGCGCAGGATCGCATTGTTGTTACTCGTCGTCACTCTCATCCTGGCTACGTTCGCGGCAATCAGCGTTACGAAGAGCATTACCGCCCCTATCCAGCAGGCCGTCGAGCACGCCCAGCGGATCGCCGCCGGCGATCTGACCAGGGAGATCACTGTCACCAACCATTCCGAAACCGGCCAATTGCAAGAGGCAATGCAGGAAATGAGCAGCCGGCTGTCGGGCATCATCCGCGACGTCCGCGAAGGCTCCGCAGCGGTCGCTTCCGCCGCCCAACAGGTCTCCGCCTCTTCGCAGAATCTTTCTCAGGGAACCAGTGAGCAGGCTGCTTCTGTCGAGGAGATGAGTTCCAGCCTGGAACAGATGAATGCCTCCATCACTCAAAACGCCGACCATAGCCGCCAGGTCGAGCAGGCGGCCGCCAAGGGCGCTCTTTCCGCGGAAGAAAGCGGCAGCGCAGTCAAAGAAACGGTCGAAGCCATGAAGCAGATTGCCGCCAAGACTTCGGTCATCGAAGAGATCGCCTACCAGACCAATCTCCTTGCGCTCAACGCCGCCATTGAAGCGGCTCGCGCCGGCGATCAGGGCCGCGGCTTTGCCGTGGTCGCAGTCGAGGTTCGAAAGTTGGCCGAGCGCAGTCAGCTAGCTGCCCAGGAAATCGGCGGACTCGCTGGAAAGAGCGTCAGCGTGGCCGAGCGTTCTGGCCGCCTGCTCTCTGACCTCGTGCCATCCATTAAGAAGACTGCCGAGCTGGTGCAGGACGTAACCGCCGCATCCACCGAACAGTCCAGCGGCGTGACCCAGATCAATCAGGCCATGGCCCAGGTTGATACCGTCACTCAGCGCAACGCCTCGTCTGCGGAAGAACTTTCAAGTACTGCCGAAGAATTGGCTGCGCAGTCCGAGCAACTGCAGCAGTTGATGACTTTCTTCCGGGTTGCCGGGGAAAAGTTTGCCGGAGAACAGTTCGGCCAGCGCGGCGGCGACGGCAAGCAACAGCGCGTGGTCATGCCCCTGAACCCGGCGTTCAGGAACCAACCCGCGCAGCCCAGCTCAGCCCGGCCGGTCAACGGCAAGGTAACGGAAGAAGCTAACTTTTCTCCGTTCTAACCGCCGCCGGAAAAGCCGGGGGCATTCGATGATGCCAGCGGCAGAAATGTGAGGAGTAAAACTATGCGAGCGTCGGACCAGGGGAAGAAGCAACTCCCTCCGAGCACCGTGCAATACCTTACCTTCTTAACTGCGGGCGAGGAATATGCCATCGCCATCGTAAAGGTCAGGGAGATCATTGAGTACGAGGCTGTCACCACCGTCCCTAACACTCCGGTTTGGATCCGCGGTGTCACCAACCTGCGTGGCAGGGTTGTTCCCGTGGTCGACCTCGCGGTGAAATTCGGTATGCCGGCAGCCGGCATTTCCAAGTTCTCCTGCATCATCATCACCGAAGTGATGTTCCAGGGCGAGAACCTCACCATGGGCGTTCTGGCCGACTCCGTGAACCAGGTCAATGAGCTTTCCGCAGACGAAATCGAAGCGACGCCGCCTTTCGGCACCCGGGTCAAGACCGAATATCTGCTCGGCATGGGAGCGCTCGGCAAGAAGTTTTGCCTGATTCTTGATATCGACAAAGTGCTCTCCGCCGACGAACTGCTCGCCGTGACCGAGTCAACTGCCGACGACGGTCCGTCAGACGCTGCGGTCATGAATCCACCAGCCAAAGCGGCAAACCGGATAGGAACCGGAGCGTAACCGTGCCCGCCGGAGCCGGTGCAGGCGCGTCCCGTGAGGTTGGCGCATGCCAGGGAGACCCATCCCAGCTCTCGGTTAGTCCCGCTCTGTTCCAGAAATTCCAGAAACTAATCTATGCCGAAACCGGCATCTGGCTGGGAAGCTCCAAAACCGCCTTGCTGTGCGGACGGCTTTTTCGACGCCTTCGAGCCCTGGAGATCGCTTCCCTGGAAAGTTACTACGAATGCGTTTCGCAGCCGGACCAGCAAGACGAACGCGCCCGCATGATCGACGCCATCACCACCAATGAAACCCGCTTCTTCCGCGAGCCCCGGCAGTTCGAGTTCATGGTGCAGCATGTGCTTCCCCGTTGGCGGGCGGAGGCCGAACAACGGTCGCGCCCCAAGCGAGTCCGCATCTGGAGCGCCGGATGCTCTTCCGGCGAAGAGCCCTACTCACTGGCCATGCTCTTGGCCAGGCACCTTCCCGCCGAGGAAGGCTGGGACGTTCGCCTTCTGGCCACCGACATCTCAAACCGCGTGCTCGAAAAAGCACGTCAAGGCATTTATCCCATAACCAGATCGGCAGAACTACCCAAGGACTTGCTGCACAGTTTCATGCTGCGCGGGACGGCTGACCGGCAAGGCGACATGAAAGTGAAAGTCGAAATCCGGCAGATGGTCGATTTCCGCCGGCTGAACCTGAATCAGGAGTCTGCTCGGATCGAAGGTCCATTCGACGCCATCTTTTGCCGCAACGTCCTGATTTATTTTGACGCGGCTTCAAAACGCAGGGTGGTTGCCAACCTTTCCCGTCATCTCCTGGCCAGCGGTTTCCTGTTCGTAGGCCACGCCGAAAACTTGAACAGCATGTTCCCTCAGCTGCGGAGCATTGAGCCAACCATCCTCACCAAGACAGAAGATTAAGGAGGACAAAAAGAACGTGCCTCGTATGTATATGCGTGAAGATGAGCTGCAAGTCCTGGTCGTCGATGACTCCGCGATGGTCCGCCAAGTCATGCAGGCCATCCTCAGCACCGACCGCAGGATCAGCGTCAAGGCCGCGGCCGACCCACTGATTGCCTGGGGAAAGATGCAGAAAGATCCTCCCGATGTCGTCATCACCGACCTCGAAATGCCCCGCATGGACGGCGTCACTTTCATTCGAAAAATCATGGCGGAAATGCCCACGCCAATAGTGGTGTGCTCTGGCTTGGCAGCCCGCGGCACCGAGCTCGCGCTTCGCGCCCTCGAAGAAGGCGCGGTCGAGGTGATCACCAAGCCCAAGGTCGGCGTACGCGACTTCCTGCACGAATCGGCCGTGACTCTCCTCGACGCCGTCTGGAGTGCGTCTCAGGCCCAGGTCAGGACCCGGCCAAGGCCAGCTCTGGCGCCCGTTCCTCGCCTGACGGCCGATGCCGTCCTCCCGCGCAAAAGCAAGCCGCGCTCGCCAACCGCGACCACCGGAGTGATTGCCGTGGGTGCCTCAACCGGCGGAACCGAGGCTCTGCGTGTCTTCCTCGCCGCCTTGCCCACCGACTGCCCTCCAGTCGTGATCGTGCAGCACATGCCCGAGGTCTTCACCCGCGCCTTTGCCGATCGCCTGAACCACGAATGCGCCATCGAGGTCGCCGAAGCCCGCGACGGCGACCGCCTGCACACGGGCCAGGCGCTGATTGCTCCCGGCAACCGCCATATGCTCATCGATCGCAGTGGCTCTGAACTTGTCGCACGCATCATCGATGGACCGCTGGTCTCACGCCATCGTCCCAGTGTTGATGTGCTTTTCCGTTCCGTGGCCACTTCCGTCGGCTCCAAAGCGGTTGGCATAATCATGACCGGCATGGGAGACGACGGCGCTCAGGGCCTCTCTGAGATGAAGGAGGCCGGAGCCGACACCATTGCTCAGGACGAAGCCACCTCGATCGTCTTCGGAATGCCCAAGAGCGCGATTTCCCGCGGTGCCGTGGATATCGTCGTCCCGCTGGAGCAAATCGCCAGCGCGGCCCTGAACCTGCAGAGTCGCTCAGTAGGTAGGTAGACGGGGCAAGTAAAGAGCGGGCAACACGCGCTTGTTGGCGTAACAACCCCCCTCGCACCCACTGACGGCGATCACCGAATTCCCAATGAGTGCAATCGCCTGTTTTGAACAGTTGACTTGATGGCTCGCACTCGGGCACAGTTGCGCCATGTTTCGAACCGTATGTCTTTTCCTGTCGTTCGCATTGGTCTCTAGTCAAGCGCTACTTGCAGCGGATCGCACATTGGCCGCTGAAGGGGACTACATTGCTCGGACCAAGACTGGCGACAAACTTCTGTCGCACTGGCAGCTTTGGCGTCTAAGCAGTGGTGACTATGAAGTCGTGGACACGAGCGCCAAAAATGCGTCCTCTGTTCAGATATTTCGCTTCGATTCTCAGTTCTTGCCCATTGGATATACCAAAAAGTTCGGTCCAATTTCGGTGCCATACCCGAATTTTCCAACGATTCCCGGTGGGACGATTTCCTGCCAGTACCAAAGCGCAGAACTAATCTGCAATGCCGAATCATCGGAGGGACACAAATCGACGGGGTCGATTGCGGCAAAGCCCCCTTATGTCGCCATCGGAGAGTTTTATGACCTAGATTTCGCTTGGTTCATGACTGGTGTCGTCCGCCTAGCTTCGCGCAGCGGTACCAAGGACGGCGTCGTAAATGTCTATGCTATGACGGATGGAGCCAAGGTCGGTGAGATCGAACTGAAACCTGACAGCCCTATGAAGGTCGTCCCTACCGGTGAGGAGACAGTGCAGGTCATGGGCAAAACGCAGGTCGTTAAGAAATACGAATGGGGATCAGATGACGTTCCCGTGTTGCGGGTTACCGCGCAGGGCTTGGTCGTTAGCCTAAGTCAAAGATCAAACCCCGCAATTGGATTTGCGATGAGCGGCTATAAGGAATATGAGCCTTGGGGACCGAGTCGCTGACTGGCGTAATATCGCGGTTTCACTCATTGACAGTGGGTGGGTAGGCGGCGCAGACGCGTTACTTACTGCCGCCAACCAAGGTGGTCGTGGCGTCCCTGGAAAATCTCGTGAAGCAGATCTACGATGCGCTGCTTCAGGGTCACGGGCTGCGCCGTGCCGGCTTCAGTAATCCCGGTTTTCGTATCCACCTTTCGTTCGGGGGCAGGGGCAGCACCAGCAGCCATGACTATTGTCTCCTCTAAGGCTTCTTATCGTCGCGACTAGCTCGCCCCAATCATCTGCCGAGAGAAGGTCGGGAGAGTTCTTGATCGAACCCTCATTCTATGGAGGTTCTAATCCAGGGAGGAGATCACCAACGGCATAGCACTAATGCGCTCCAACTCGCGCCCTACTGATGAGTTCAGTATGAGGGCTGGCAGAACGGGGTCCTTCTCGCAGTGCGACCGCCCCAACCTGCACACCGCAGCCAACAAAGCAATATAGGCGCACCACTCCGCGTCAGAACTCGAACCGCACTCCAAACTGGAAGAAGCGGGGCGTTTCCCCGGCACCGTCGCCGGAAATCGTCCCAAAAAACGGATTTGTCTGAGTCGAACTTCCCGGACCCCCACTTCCCACAGCCGAATTCGGCTGCCCAAAGCGCGGGTGATTGGTGAAGTTGAAGATCTCCGCCCGCACTTCCAGCCGCATGCCTTCTTTGGGCACGAACGACTTGTAAAGGTTCAGATCCGCGTTGTGGATGCCGTCGATGCGCAAGCCGGAAAAATAGCGTGGCGCGTTGCCCGGAATATTGTCCCCTGGATCTGCAAAACAATTCGCATTGAAGAAGGTCGCCACCGGAGGAAGCCCATTGTTTATAGCAGTCGGGTTGGTTTGCCAGTTCAAGGCCACGTCGTGCATGCTGGTCCCGCTCTTGAGCTGGGAGCAGACAGTGTTAGGACGTTGGCTGCCGTTGGCCAGAAGCGGGTTGTTCAGGCCGATGGCCATGGGTTGCCCCGATTGTTGGGTCATTAGGGTCGCGACCGACCAGCCTCCTATGACCGCATCCACCGCTCGGTTCATCTCTCCGCCAATCCATTGGTTGCGGCCAATGGGCAGGTCTACAACCACGGCGCCCGCAAGCCGCTGGGGTGCGTCGCTGGCTCCGATGCTATGCTCCGCAGCCAGATTGTCCAGTTGTTGTACGCCGACAGCGAGCAATCCCGCTCCCACCCAGTTGTTCCGGCCTGCCGAAGAATAGTCAGTTTCCTTTGATATCGTGTAGCTACCTTCGAAGCTGACGTGGTGCGTGGTGCGCTTCTGGAAGCGAATCTGCAGCGCGTTGTACCAGGAATTCGCGCTCTCCAGCATCAGGCCCTCGAAGTCGCCGGCGAATTGCGGGTACTTATTTATCAGAGTCGACAGGGGCAGGGTCGATTGGCCGTAATTGGAATTAACTTCATTGAAACAAGGGTGAGTAGCGGTTGATGTGCAGGGGGTATTGAACATGCCATAAAACGGGTTGCCGACTAGGGTGTCAAGAAAGTTGGTGACGCAAGTGTTGGCATCGCAGGACCCAGGTACGTGGCCGGGCATACTCTCGTAGTTGCTGCGCACAGCCTGCGAAATCTGCCCCAGCAAAGACGATGGGATGAAAGCCCGGTTGTTTGTGCCAGACCAGGGCAGATGGGTGCTGCGGTTGGCAACGTAGTCGGCGCCAACCACAATCTGGCTGGGCAACTCCCGCTGCACGCCCAGATTCCACTGGTAAATGTCGGCGTCCCGCGCCGCGGTGTTGCCCAGATCGTTCGGGTTTGGATAGCCCCAGTTCGCAAGCTGGCCGTACTGCGTGCCCTGCGGACCGGTAAAGCCCGTGGGAAACGGGTTTTCCAGAGTCGCCGACTGAGTGGCAAAATCGTTGTTGGTAAAAAACACGTTCGCCGTCTTGCGGAACGCCGAGCCGGGATACTGGAAGTTTGTGGCCGGGCTCATCCCAAAATAGATGCCAACTCCGCCTCGCACCACCGTCTTCGAATCGAACGCATAGGCAAAGCCCAGCCTCGGTCCAATGTCCTTGCGGTAGGTCGGAACCGTCCTCATGCTCGAAGTGGCGAACGTTGTCGTGCCGTACAACTCCTGCGTCGTCGGAAGATTCAGCCCGGGGATACTCTGCATAAATCCCTGCGCGCTCAGAGTGCCTGGTGGCGCAGTGGCGGGGAGGCTGGCAAGATTAATGCCTACGCCAGAATCCGCTGTGAAATTGCTGAATTCGAGATGGTTGTCGCGCGAGGTATAGGGCGAACTCCACTCGTAGCGCAGGCCCAGATTCACCGTGAGCTTCGAATTTACCTTCCAGTCATCCTGGATGTAAAACCCCGTCTCCAGCGACCGGTTGGCCACCGAGGGAGTCACTAACAGCTGACTCCCGGCGTTGACGTTGTCGCCGTAACCAAAAGCCAGGCTGGCCAGTGGGTTCCCCGAGGTATTTCCAGATGCATCATAGTCGTTGTTCGGAGTCGGAGATGTGACTTCATCCGTAAAAGTCAGGAGGCCGGTCGGGTTGTTCGGCTGCCAGAAATTGTTGTAGAAAATTCTCTGTTCCCCGCCAATTTTGATCAGGTGCGATCCCCGGGAAATTACCAACTGCGACGAATAGCTCACCAGAGTGTGGCCAAATTTGGTGTAGATGCAGCACTGATCGTAAAGGTTATTCCACGGCAGATTCCCCTGCATCTGAAACGTCGGCATCTGGTCGAGCCCGTTGGCCTGCTCGAACACCGCCGGCAATCCTTGAGTGCCAGTCGGCAGTGAGGAGTTGAAACTGGAAATCGTGGGGATGCCGGGTAGCGACAGTTCATGCACCCGGTCGATCGCCGCATGGCTGGTCCAGATGATCCGCGGGTTCACGGTCCAGGAATATTCGAACGAGCCGTTTTGCGCCAGGGTCACACCGCTGGCTATTCCGTCGTTATCGAAGCCGTCGCCTAAGGTCAGCGGAGTGGTGTAATTGCTCCAGCCTCGGCTGTAGCGGCCGTTGACGCGGTTCCTGTCGTTGATCTGGTGGTCTATTTTGATGTCGAACTGGTAATCCGGCCCGTTCGCTGGCGTTGTGTAGTTATAGTTATTGAATTCGTTCGAGTTGCTCGGCTTCGGGTAGAGATTCAGCACAGCCATTCCGATGGGATCCCGTTCGCCCACCGGGATGATCCCTCCATTCGCCACTGGCGGCCGGCACATCGTGCCGGGTGTTGCCGGCGGCGGACAGGGAATGAGGGGCTGCTTCGGGTCGTAAATGATATTCGTAAGTCCTGAGAAGTTGCCTTGCCGTTCCGCCAAGGTGGGTACGGTCACGACCCCGCTGGACGCGCTCACGCTTCTCACTTTCTCGAAGTCAGCAAAAAAGAACGTTCTGTTCTTCTTGATTGGCCCGCCGAGCGAAAAGCCACCCTGGTCGCGCTTGCTGTCTGGCTTCGGATTGGGCACGGGGTCACCCAAAAAATATTTGGGATTGAAGAAGTCGCGAGCGTCCATCTGCGGACGCTGCAAGAAATACCAGCCCGTGCCATGGAAGGCGTTGGTCCCGCTCTTCAGCACCATGTTTACCACGGTGCCGCCGTTGTTGCCGAACTCCGCCGAGAAGCTGTTGTTCTGCACTTTGAATTCCTGCACGCCATCAAGCAATGGCTCGTAGTACACGTTGCTGTTTCCGCCCTCGCCCTGTTCCGGCGCGCTGATCAAGGCGCCGTCCAACCGTATCTCGGCGGTCGCGTTGCGCTGCCCGTTGGAAGTGAAGTTTGTTCCCGAGGGATAGTTATCCGACGTGCCCGACCCCGCCACCTCGGTCACACCCGCCGCCAGAAAGGTCAGGCCGAAGTAGTCGCGGCCCATCAACGGGATTTCGTTTATGTACTCGTGGGTGATGTCCGTGCCCAGCGTCGCGCTGTCCGTGTCCAGCAGCGGCGCGGTCGTCGTGACTTCCATCTTCTCGCTTACGCTGGCCGGGGTCAGAGTGAAATTGAGCGAAGCTTCCTGATCCACACCCAGCACCACGCCGGTCCGCTCCGTTGTCCGAAAACCCACCTGCCCAGCCTTTACCGAATATGTAGACGGCCGCAGACCCGTGAAGAAATATTCGCCCTTGTCGTCGGTATGAGCCACGCTGGCAATATTGGTTCCGGTATCCGTGATGGTTACGGTCGCATTGTGAACCACCGCTCCCGAGGCGTCAGAGACCACGCCTCGAAGCTGTGCCCGGTAGCTGCCCTGTGCGGTCGCGAGGGTCGCAAAGCTTGCGAGGCAGCATGCCACCATCATGCCGCAGAGAAATCGTCCAGTCAGTTTCATGAGATCCTCCCTTTGTTTCGGGGAAGGCAACAGGGTCCCGCTCCCCGCGATCCTTGCTAACTCCAAACTCTCCAAAGCAGTTGACTGTCATCCTGAGCGAGACGCCTTTGTCTCGCGAAGAGCCTGTCCCGAGCTTGCCGAGGGAACCTGGGTGAGCCGCGCGAAGCGTCGCGTTCTTTGCGCCGCAATAGTCGCGCGTTTGGTTCGCCTTCCTCTACCAGACCGCTCCACGGCCCCAATTCCCTCAGGAATGAATGCTGACACCCTGTACCACGCGGCTGATGGCTCCATTTGGACTCGGGCAATCCGGCCGCAGTTTCCACCGCAGCGAACTGAACAGCCCAAGCAATTGCCCGAAAATTACGTCCACCGCCGGCCGGTAATCATCGGCGATACCGCTCGGCCCAGCGGACGGCAAGTAATGTTCGGCAAAAGAGTCTCTCGAGATTTCACTCCCGCCTACAACAATCCTCGATCTCACCAGCCGCTTCTTTCCGATCTCATCCAGCAAATCCCGCTCGTAAGCCTGCACCCGCCGGTTGCCCGAAAGAAAACACACGAACAGCGTGTCCTGATCCAGAGCCGCCATGGGACCATGGCGCAGCCCCAGAACCGACTCCGACATCGTCAAAGTCTTCCCTGCAGTCAGCTCCAGGAGCTTCAGGGCAGATTCCTTGGCCACAGCCCTAAGTGGTCCGGAACCGACAAAGCAACCTTTGGTGTGCGCATCCTTCGCCAGCGCCGACGCGCATTCTGCGGCGCGCGGCAGAAAATTCCGGCCCGCCTCAACCAGCCGTGGCAGAATTTCCTCATATCTTCCAGGATCGTTCGTATGCGCCAGGCACTGGCCGAAGACCACCATGTTCGAGAAGGAGCTGGTCATCGCCAGTCCGCGGTCGTTTACGGCATCGTCCAGGCAGACGCCTAACACTCGCGGCTCGTCCGCGTTCTCTCGAATCATTCGCCCCTTCACATTGCACGAGATCACCAGGTGATGAATGTCCGGGTGGTTCCTGCGGGCGCTTTCGAGCACCGCAACTCCTTCCGGACTATCCCCTGAGCGCGAAAAGGAAATCCAGAGATATTTCTTCTTCGGAATCATCCACTCATCCATGTGTGTGAGCAGATCCGTGCTCGGCACCGCCATCACTTCGCAGTTCCAGGACCGGCGAAGCAGGTACGTGAGCGACTGCCCGATATAGTCCGAGGTCCCGGCGCCGATCAGAAAAACCGTGGGCCGCGGGCGCGGACTCGCGCCGATTCCTGCCAGCGCCAGAAATTCCGCGATCTGCTCCCGTTTCCTCCGGAACAGTTCGAAGGTCGACAGCCATGCGTCAGGCTGCTGCGCGATTTCCGCCGGCGTATGCTCCAACCCGCGAGCCGCTTTCTCACTCTCCGGCAAACTCAATAATTCAGCCAGCGCACTCACTTGCAATTCCCTCCCCGATTCCACTCGTCATCCTGAGCAAGCATCTGTAGTGCAGTTTGCCCCAACGCTTATGTGGGGACAGCCGCCCTCGGCTGTCCAGTCGAGCGCAGCTCGACTATTCCCTACGGCTCGTACCAGAACACTGCGCCCTTTTCAATCGCCGGCAGCGTGTAACTGATGCCGCCATCTCCGGCAGTTCCCGTCAGCGGCTGCACCTCTCCGAGAAACGGAAGAAAAAATCCACTCCCTTTCGTCGCGCCAGACACCGTCACTTGAACCCCAGTCTGCGGCGTCTGCACCGGATTCACTCCGCCCTCCAGCCCGGCAAAGTTCGCAAAGAATACGTGCGTCTTTCCGCTAACCCGGGCGATCGATGTGGCAATCATAGGCGAAGCCGCCACGCGAACCGTCGTTTCCGATTTCAAGCTCGCCAGAAATTCGCGCTCCTGATCGGGGCTCGTTTCGGCAACGCTCTTCTGCAAAGCCGCGTAATAGTCTTTCCCCGGGCACTTGCCGAACCGGACCACGTTTGCGGCACTGCCCAGCTGTGTAGCATCATTCCCCGTAATCACCAGCGTCTTACCGCCCTCGACATACTTCCGAACCCAAGCTTTCTCGCCTTCGCCCATCACTCGCACGTCAGGAAGAAT
This sequence comes from Candidatus Sulfotelmatobacter sp., assembly GCA_049583505.1. GTDB lineage: Bacteria > Acidobacteriota > Terriglobia > Terriglobales > Acidobacteriaceae > Sulfotelmatobacter. The sequence continues at coordinate 1,050 of JBAUVZ010000013.1, read as the reverse complement.
CAAAGTCCGTCCCCGAAACTCCGCCAAAGTCCGCGGCGTGACCACCTGAAACTCCAAATGCTTCTGCATCAGAAGAATCAGGATTCCGCGGTACGAAGAAATAAATTCGTCGGCAAAATAATTTCGCGTCTCGGGAGAAAAATAAACCCCAATGGGAGCGATCGCCGTCCGCGGCTTGTAGAAAGTATCTTCATGAGCCTTGATCCAGGAAAAAATCCGCTTCCGTGTCTCCCGATCGTTCGATCCCGCCATCGAATGTCCAGGCGCATCCCAGAAGTTCGATCCCGTCATGATTTCCGACGCTGCCAGATTCATCATGGCCTCGCGCTTGTCGACTTTCTTATCGCCATCCCACGAGTAATTCAGTATCCAGGTAGCCTTACCCTGCGCGAACGCCCGAAACGAGTGCATCCCCACCTGATAATCGAACCAAACCAGTGGCGTCCTCTCCGACGCCATACCGCCTTTGCCGAATGAATATTCGTGGGCAATGGCGTCGACAACTCCATACAAGCTGTAAACATCAGCTCCAACCCGAACCGCCTCTTCCTCAATCCCCGGATAGATCTCCGGAATCGTCTTGATCGCCGGATTCACACTCTTGGCGTTCCGGTCAATCTCCGCCATGAAATCAGTGAATGTCTGAATTCTGAACTCCACCCACTTCCGAAAATTCCCGTCCGAAAAATCCCCCAGCTTCAGGTCTTTCTTAGCATCAAGCCCCGTTTCTTTTTTGAAAGCCGCCAAAGTGTAATCGTCAAAGCTGGCCCACGTGTCTTCCCACCCATCAAAATGCGTCATCCAGTACGGGATATCCACGTAAATCCCATCAATCCCCGTGCCCGCAATCTGCCTAACCCGTTCCATGTAAATCTTGCGCCACTCCGGCGCATAAGGACTAACCCAAACATCCTCATCACCTTTCCGTATCCAGAAAGCCGTCCCGCCTCCAAAGAGCGCTGGCTCTCCCTTGATGTTCCTCTGCAGCCAATCCGGATGTTCCTTGAACAGCGTGTGCGGAGTCTGTGCCGCGTTCGCCGTAATGCACTC
>JBAUVZ010000012.1:0-1928 GCA_049583505.1 Candidatus Sulfotelmatobacter sp. | reverse complement strand
CTTTGCGGAGGTTGGGGCCCGAAACGAGCGGGGTCGGGCGTGGGCCCGAGATGCCTGTCGCCAGGAAAAGGAAGACGCTCGCAGCGGACGCGGCTTTGGTGGCTAGAAACATTCCTTCTCCTCAATTGGTATGCCGGCAATAGATTCACTCACTTGCTCTAACAATACTGTGCAGAACGGCTCATGTCGTGCGCCCTCCAGCGCTGCAAAGGAGCATAGTTGAGCAATTTTGGACAGTTTCGCGGAGCCTGAGTATTGAAAATGGGCTCCGAGGTGAACCATGCCCGCAGAGACTTATCCGGTGCTCCTAAGCGGAGTAGTTCTCTGCATCGACGACAACCCAGATGTGCTGGAATGCGAAAGGGCATTTCTCGAAAGCTTCGGGTACACCGTCCTGACGGCTTCCAGCGGCGGCAAGGGACTGGAGATGGCTTCCATCCATTCGGTTGACGTTGTAATTCTTGACTACTTCATGCCGGCGATGAACGGGCAACAGGTCGCGATCGAAATGAGGCGGCTCAGACCGCAAGCACCAATCATTCTGCTCACCGAAGGATTGGGTGTTCCCGAGCAGACGTTAAACCTGGTAGACGCGCTCGTAGCCAAGGATCGTTTGGATAGCCAATTGTTGCCTGCGATCGCACACTTGCACGGATACGGATCGGTCCCTCCACCTCTGTATGACGCATGACCGCCGAGGAGCGGTTTATGAAAAACCCAGTTGCACGTGTTCCTGCGTAATCGTTAGGGGCATCGCCCTGAACCAGTGGCGACAATTGCGTTACACTCCAAACTAGGCTGGTAAAGCCCCAACGGGAGTGGTAAGCGGCATTCTGGCTCCCGTGCTGGGGGGTGTGCGATGCTGAATATCCGGAAGATTCTTTTGCCGGTTGATTTCCCCAACACCTCGCTGGGCGTGGTTCATCAAGCTGCGACGCTGGCGCATCATTTCCGGTCTGAGATCGTGATGCTCCACGTCGTGACAGCGCAGAGCCCTGCCGCCGGTGTGCCGGGGGACGGCCCCGAGATCGCTGGTCGGGATATGTTCGCTGAGATAGTTAGAGAGGCCGAGAAAAACCGGGACCAGTCCCTCGGGCCGGAGCTTGAAGGTCTTGCCACCCGACGCGTGTTGGGTAAAGGCGACCCGGCCCGGGCAATTGTGCAGACGGCTCACGTGGAAAAAGCCGACCTGATCATGATGCCGTCACACGGCTCCACGTTCGATCAGTTTCTGCTGGGCTCTGTGACAGCGAAAGTACTAGACGGGACCGAGTGCCCGGTTTGGACCGGTGCCCACGTGGAAGAACCGGAAAGTCCGGCAATACCTAACAGCCCGCTATTTATGTATGGCGGGGTGGGTATACGTGACAAGCAGCTGACGCAGGCCAAGGGACAAGAAGTGAAGCAGCAGCCAGTGCAGGAGTTTGCGATCCGCAGTGTCCTTTGCGAGGTCGATTTGGGTTCCCGTAGCTGCGAAGCCGTCTCGTGGGCCGCGCAAATGGCCGCCGAATTTGGTGCCCGTCTTACCCTCGCCCACGTGACTGCCTCGGTGGAGCTTTGGGGACCTGGCGGCAGCTACGTCAATCAAAAGTGGAAAAAGGAGCTCGTCAGCGACGCTTCCCAGCGCATCGCAAAGCTCCAGCAAGAGATGGGCATCAAAGCGGACGTATTAATCAGCAGTGGTGACGTGCCTGAGGTGCTGAGGCAGGCTGCGAAGCAGACGAAAGCGGATTTGCTGGTTACGGGGTGCTATCCCTATGGCGGTAACCTGCGAATCCACGGCTACGCAATCATTTGCGCGGTGCCCATTCCAGTTCTGAGCGTGTGAGGGCCCTCATTCGTGACGCGCATAACCCGGTTGGCCGACGATCCAACGGAGGCTAGCTCATTCGACTTCCGAAATACTGTGCAGAATTGCTCACTTCAGA
>JBAUVZ010000011.1:0-35085 GCA_049583505.1 Candidatus Sulfotelmatobacter sp. | reverse complement strand
GCAGCTATGCTTGGTTACCAAGGTCCAGACGAGGTGCTGGGCCTCAATACAGGTTCCGATGTTTATCTCAATTCGACGGAGCAGCAACGCGCTCGTGATTATGCATCCGAAGATACCAGGGTTGGTTACGAGACCAAGTGGAAGCGTAAAGACGGAAAAACGATAACAGTGCGACTCGGTGGACGGCGCCTGCAAGATGATGACGAGCTTCCGGGCGGGTTCGAAGTCTTTGTTGAGGATATTACCGAACATCGATCTCTCCAGAAGCAGTTTGAGCACGCCCAAAAGATGGAAGCCGTTGGCCGATTAGCGGGTGGAGTCGCCCACGATTTCAACAACCTGCTCATGATTATCAGTGGGTACGCACAGCTTCTGGACGAGTCCTCTGGTGACCCTAAGAAGGTAATTGAATACGCCACCCGCATCCAAGACGCTAGCTCCAAAGCCGCCACGGTGACCCGCCAACTGTTGGCTTTCAGTCGGAAACAAGTGCTTGAACCAACGGTTCTCGATCTTAGCCACGTAGTGAAGGATCTGGCGAAAATGTTGCCACGTTTGCTGGGAGAAGATGTTGAAACAGTGCTGGAGCTCGATCCTCAGGTCGGTACAGTGCGGGCTGATCGAGGTCAGATTGAGCAGGTCATCATGAACTTGGCGGTGAACGCAAGGGATGCCATGCCACAAGGTGGGCGTCTCACCATCGCGACGAGTAACGTGGCGCTGGACGCCTCTTACTACCAAGGTGTCGAGGTCCCGCCAGGGCGGTACGTCTTGTTGGCGGTCAGCGATACAGGCATCGGCATGAACGCCACGACTCAAGTTCATATTTTCGAACCGTTCTATACGACCAAAGAAGCAGGAAAAGGCACGGGGTTAGGTTTAGCGACGGTCTACGGAATTGTGAAGCAGAGCAACGGATTCATCTGGGTTTACAGTGAACCGGACAAAGGCAGCATTTTTAAGATTTATCTTCCCCGTGTCGATGCTGCCGCGGATTCCGACGAGAGCCTCCAACTAGTCCATGCGCCATCCGCAGGGACTGAGACAATTCTCTTGGTGGAGGATGAAGCCGTCCTTCGCAACGTATGCCGAGTGTACTTGGAATCCAAGGGTTACACCGTGTTAGAGGCCGGCAATGCGAAAGAAGCGATGAAGATTTGCCAGAGCTATGATCGCCCGATTCACGTGCTAATCACAGACATCGTGATGCCTGGCCTGGGAGGATTGGAACTGGCCAAATCCGCATTGGAGCTGCGGCCAGCGCTTTCCGTTGTTCTTGTGTCCGGATACACAGACCGCGCGTTAGACCGCGAAGCGATAGGCTTCGGAAAATTCCTGCAAAAGCCATTTAGTTTCGACGCCTTGGCTCGTACCGTCAGATCGCTTTTAGATAAGAATCGAGAAATACTTGTTATCGAGGACAGCAGATTCATGCGAATCGCAGTTCAGAAAGCACTTAGCCGAGCGGGATACACCATCCACACCGCGAACCACGGAGAAGAGGGTCTAGGTGCAGCACGCGAGACACTACCTGATTTGATTGTCTTGGACCTCGTGTTACCAACAATCTCAGGCCTCGACGTACTTAAGGCGCTGAAGAGGGATGCCATCACAAAGAGCATTCCCGTGATCGTCCTCGCGGCACTTTCAGAACCAACCAAGGAAGAGCTATTAAATGAGGGTGCCGCAGCCTGCGTGGAAAAGTCGGACAAACTATTCGAAAACGATTCTGTAGCTTTGATTCACACCGTCACGCAGGTTGTGGGCAAAGCGAAAGCATCGAGGGGATAAAAAACGGGTTTCATCCTGCCCCACCAGAGAAGTTCGCGTGGCGTAGCAGGATGACAAGAAAGGCATGCTGGACCCACAACGTCGGTATCGTTGGACGCCGGGGCATAGGGAATGACTGCTTCCTCGATATCGATGCAGAAGGCGTTACGGAGCGAATAGAAAGTGAGACAGGTCAGAAGATGCCACTGACGTACACGGTGTGTAGCCGTCCACACACAGCACCGTGGAAAAGGCACTATTACTTCAAGCAAACGAGGTCCAGCGTCGCCAGGCTACGGAAAGAGGCTAACCGGAAGGACACAACGAAGTGGGTCACGAGCGAGAACACAGGTCTTCTAATGCATCCGACCCAGTACGACTTGAAAGGTGTCGGTGGCGGCGGTCTGGTTGTGGCAGCCGGCTCGGTTCGGAGGGACGGTGAGGTCTACACCATAGTCAATGACGTCGCTGTCCTGGACATACCTGACTGGTTGGTCAATTGGTTGGTCGAAGACCTCGCGACATATCGGTCAGCCTGTGCGAAGGAAAGACACGAGCACGCCGCCACCGCCGCGGCAATCCCTCAGGAAGCGAGAGCCGTCCGTCAGGAGATGGGCGATGAGAGCGCGTTCGACATTTCGGAGGCTGACATCTATCTATTTATAAACTGGCGGGCTTCTCAGTTCGCCGCCATGGGAACCGAAGGGAAGACCCTGGAGAAAGTGCTCATCCAGCAGGTCGAGAAGTTCTGTGCAGGCGGCAAACGGTTCGTCGCGGGCGCCGCCGGAAGGCGGCAGATCCATAAGGCTGCCGTCAACAAGCAGCTCAGAGTTGGCAATGCCAGCTTCTTCAATCGGCTGGGTCAGAAGAAGCGGTCCACTCTGAGCGGGGGGCTGAAGGTATCCGTACCACCGCCAACTCGTAAGAGTCTGTTGGTGGCAGCCATGAAGGGGTTCCGTGACACGGTCACCGTCGAGGATGGCTACCACCGTCTCCAGAAGGCACTGGCTGGGACTGACTTTACGGTCGACAGCAAGACTAAGGCGGGTCAGAAGGCAGCACGGGAGGCAAGGAGGGATGCCGGGTTTCACACTGAGCAGACAAGCGAGGGATGGATGTGGGTCAGGAGGAAGCACGGATAACTAACACTCTCTCACTACCACCACTACTACGACTAGGTGGGGTAGGGTGGGTCAGTATTGGAAGTAAATGCCTGCACCCGCGCGCGATTCAGCTGAAAGGAAATTGACAACTGACGGACAATCACACGTCTCTGCTCCAATCGATTGACGAATCCGCGCTTTGCGGCCTAGGCAGTGTGCGAGAAGTGTGCCTCACCGAACGGGCTGGGTTACTGTTTCATAAGCGCATTTCTCAGCATCGATCTAGTGAAACTTCCCACAACCCGACTTCTGGCCCGGAACAACTTTCGGTTTGCCCGTCACTCCGGCCGAACCTGCAATCGCCGCTGCTCCATGTGTAAATGCTAGCCGACTTCCCGGTCCTAATCTCGTGATGGCATAAGCGGACTACTTCCGGATTGCCGAGGATACGGGAGTGGGTATGGTGGCTCGAATCGAAATGCCCAATGCGGCCACTTGTATGGTCAACCTTATGCGGCAGAGTCGGCAAAGCTCTCGCGCGTCATACCCGTTGGGCCCAAGTTCGGGGCCAGACTGGCAAGTTGAATGTGTGTTGTCTCACATCAACTAGTGATTGCTGTCACTGCGTTGTCGTGAAGCACGTGCTATTTAAGCCAAAACCGTGCCCAGGAACAAGAGACTCCAGCCCCGATGTCCGGTGACCAGTGCCAACTTGCTCTCTGGCAAAAAGATGACCGCGAGGTGAGCCCATGCTCCCGTCGAATTGCTCGTTGTCTGGGGTCTTGCAAGAGAAAGGCATCAATCGCCGACGCTTCCTGAAATTCTGCAGTCTGATGACGGCCACTCTGGCACTACCTCCGCGCTACATCGCCCAGGTGGCCGCCGCGCTGGAGAAAACCAGGAAGCCCGTGCTGGTCTGGTTGCAATTTCAGGATTGTGCCGGGAACTCCGAGTCGATCCTTCGTTCCAGCCATCCCACCGTGCTGGAAGTGGTATTAGATCTGTTTTCCTGGGAATACCACGAGTTGATCATGGCTGGTGCAGGCCACCAGGCAGAGACTGCGCTGGAGCGAGTCGTGCGTGAGGAAAAGGGCAAGTTCATTGCGGTGGTCGAGGGCGCGGTCCCCCTCGGTGACGAAGGTGTGTATTGCACCGTAGGTGGCCGTACTGCTCTCGATATCGCGCGCCACGTCTGCCCGAACGCCGCCGCCACGATTGCCGCCGGAGCATGCGCGTGGGATGGAGGCCTGGTGCGGGCTCATCCCAATCCCACTGGCGCCGTGGGTATCGCAGAAGCGGTGCCGGAGGCCACTGTGATCAACCTTGGTGGCTGCCCGCAGAATCCGGTGAACACGGCCGCCGTGCTGGTGCATTACCTGACTTTTGGCGAGTTACCCGCAGTCGACCAATACAACCGGCCTTTGTTCGCATACGGCCGCATTATCCATGACCAATGCGAGCGACGCGCCCACTATGATGCCGGCCGTTACGTTCAGGAGTGGGGTGACGAAGGCCATCGCAGGGGCTGGTGCTTGTACAAAATGGGCTGCAAGGGCCCGCAAGCGACCTTCAATTGCCCCTCGGTACGTTGGAATGATGGGACGAGTTGGCCGGTGAAGGCGGGTCATGGATGTCTGGGTTGCGCCTCCCATCGTTTCTGGGATACACGTTCTCCGTTCTATGACCGGTTGCCTACCGTTCCAGGCTTTGGCGCAGACGTGACCGCCGGCGAGATCGGGCTGGGACTCACCGCCGCTGTGGCTGGTGCAACCGTGATACATGGGATCGCTAGCGCAGTTCGTGACCGCATGCGGCCCATGCCCCCAGCAGCGCCACCGTCGACGGGTCATGAACCGCCGAGGAAAGCATAGGAGGAGCCTATGGCACGCATCGTGGTTGATCCGGTGACCCGAATTGAAGGGCATCTGCGCATCGAGGCAGAACTTAATGGTGGTGCGGTCTCCGACGCCTGGAGTTCAGGAACCATGTTCCGTGGTATCGAACTGATCCTGCGCGGCCGCGATCCACGCGAAGCCTGGATCTGGACACAACGCATCTGCGGTGTGTGCACCACGGTCCATGCGTTAACTTCGGTGCGCGCCGTCGAGGATGCGCTCGGCATCGAGGTCCCGGAGAACGCGAACCTGATTCGCAATATCATCGGCGCCAGCCAATACGTGCAGGACCATGTGATCCACTTCTACCACCTGCATGCCTTGGATTGGGTCGATGTGACTCTGGCGCTCAAGGCTGATCCAGGAAAAACTTCGCAACTGGCCGAATCCATTTCGCCCTGGCCGAAGTCCAGCCGCTCCTACTTCAAAGCCATCCAGGACCGGGTGAAGGCCCTGGTGGAAAGCAAGCAGTTGAGCTTGTTCAGCAGCGGGTATTGGGGTCATCCCGCCTATCACCTGGCGCCCGAAGCAAATCTGCTGGCTGTCGCCCACTACGTGGAAGCTCTGGAATTTCAACGGGACTACATTCGCATCCATGCCGTGCTGGGCGGGAAGAATCCGCACCTCCAGACGTATCTGGTCGGCGGCATGTCAACTGCCATGGATGGCAGTGAGCCCCAGGCGACGATTAATCCCGAGCGCATCACTTTTCTCGCCGAGCTAGCCGGCAAGGCGCAAGCCTTCGTCGATCAGGTTTATATTCCTGACGTCCTCGCGGTCGCCGGGTTTTATCGCGACTGGTTCGGTCGAGGCGAGGGGCTTGGGAATTTTCTCTCCTACGGGGAGTTTCCTCACGGAGGCATCAATGACCCGTCGCGTTTCTACCTGCAGCGCGGCGCCATCTTCAACCGCGATCTCTCGAAAGTGCACCCGGTGGATCCTGCCAACGTGGCGGAATACGTGGCCCACTCTTGGTATGAGTATTCGGGCGGAGATCAGAACGGGAAGCATCCCTACGAGGGCGAAACCAGCCCGCAGTACACTGGACCAAAGCCCCCATTTGAGCATCTGGAGGTCGAGCAGAAATATTCCTGGCTCAAGGCGCCGCGCTATCAAGATCACGCGATGGAGGTCGGCCCGCTGTCACGCATGCTGGTCGCCTATGCCTCAGGGCACGCGGAAGTGAAGGCTGCGGTCGACGGCGTCCTGGCCAAACTCAACGCGCCCGCAACCGCACTCTTTTCGACTCTGGGACGCATTGCGGCTCGCGCCATCGAAGCCCACCTGTTGGCCGGCCAAGTCAGCAAGTGGGTGGCGGAACTCGGCGACAAGCTGGGGCACGGCGATCTGCGGGTGCACAACGGTGAGAAATGGGATCCCGACACTTGGCCAAAACAGGCGCAGGGCTTCGGTTTCCATGAAGCGCCTCGCGGCTCACTCGGCCACTGGGTACAAATCGAAGACAAGAAGATCAAGAACTACCAGTGTGTGGTGCCCACGACCTGGAATGCCGGCCCGCGCGACGCCAAAGGCCAGCGGGGTGCGTATGAAGCATCTCTGCTGAAGACTCCAATCGCCGATCCGGAGCGCCCTCTGGAGATTCTACGCACCATTCACTCCTTCGATCCCTGCCTGGCTTGCGCCGTGCACGTGGTCGATGGCCAGGGGCGGCGCTATACCCTGCCCAAGGCGAGTTGAAAGGAGGCCGCAATGGCTGAGATAAGGAAGTATGGCTGGGGTGAGGCCCATCGGCCGGAACCCGCCTTTCCGACCGAGCGGGTTTATGTGTGGGAACTGCCAGTCCGGGTCTCGCACTGGATCATATTCCTGTCTGTCATTGTGCTCTCCTTCACCGGATACTACATGCACAATCCGTTTATTGTCGCCAAGAGCAGCACAGCCTTCCTGATGGCGACGATACGGTTCATACACGAGGTCACAGGGTTTGTGTTCATTGCTGCGTTTCTGCTGCGGCTGTACTGGTTCTTCATGGGGAACAACTGGTCGAACTGGCGGGCGTTCGTGCCAATCCACCGCCGGCAGTGGCGGGGCATGGGCGAAATGGTAGCCTATTACACTTTCCTGCGCAGAGACCTGGTGCATCAGATCGGACACAATGCCTTGGCCGCTGTCACCTATCTATTGATGTTCACCTTCATGCTCATCGAGATCATAACCGGCCTCACCTTGTACACACAGGTCCGGGGCAAGTGGGCGCTGGGCTGGCTATTTAGCTGGCTGCCGGGCGTGATCGACATCCAGCACATCAGGCTGATTCACTTCTGCATCATGTTTGCCTTCTTCGCGTTTGTGATTCACCACGTCTATAGTGCAGTGCTGGTGTCCTGGGAAGAACGGAATGGACTGATCGAGAGCATCTTCACTGGCTACAAGTTCGTTCCGAAGGGCGAAGTGGAAGAAGATGCGGTTCTGAGTGAGGTGGATTGAATGCCGGCGCCAGCGACCTGCGTTGTGCTCGGCCTGGGCAACACCTTGCACTCTGACGACGGTATCGGCCCACAGGCGATCGAGAGGCTGAGAAGCGATCCAGGAATGCCTGAGGACGTCGCCTTGATTGAAGGCGGTACCCTGGGCCTGGAATTGCTTACCTACATCTGGGACTGTTCCTACCTACTGGTGCTGGATGCGGTGGATGTTGGTCAGCCTCCCGGGACGTTGATTCGGATGTCCAGTGAAGAACTGCAAACCTTGCCCGGCCAAGGCAGTGTGCACCAACTGGGTGTTGCAGATCTGCTGGTGGCGCTGCGGGTGCTCGCGCAGCGCCGGCCCACGGTCGTACTGCTGGGTGTGCAACCAGCCACCACCGACTGGGGCACGGAGTTGTCCCCTGCAGTCGAAGCCGTAATGGGATCGTTGATTGAAGCCGCGGTCGCTGAGCTGACAAGAGTTAAAGCAATCACGTCTGCGTAAGGCTCGCGGCGAAGGAGAGCGCATCATGTGTCTGGCCATCCCCGGAAAAATCGTCGCGGAGGAGCTACGCAATGGCTTGCGCATTGGCCGGGTGCAGTTCGGTGGCATTGTACGGGAGACCAGTCTGGATTTTGTTCCGGAAGCCGAGGTGGGCGACTACGTCATGGTGCACGTTGGCTTTGCCATCAGCAAAGTGGACGCGGAAGAGGCCGAACGAACCTACGAACTATTGGAGGAGATGGGCGCCTTGGAGGGTGAACTGCCTCCTGCGTGACACTGATACGAGCATGAAGTACATCGATGAATATCGTGATGCTCGGATTGCCCGCGGCCTGGCCAAGGCAATTGCAAACTGCGCCCGGCACAATTGGGTGCTGATGGAAATCTGTGGCGGACAAACCCACACCATCATGCGCTATGGCCTCGATGAACTTCTCCCGCGGCAAATCGAACTGGTGCACGGGCCTGGCTGTCCGGTATGTGTCACACCGCTCGAAACGATCGACAGAGCCATCGCGCTGGCCTTGCGCCCGGAAGTGATCCTGGTCTCGTATGGCGACATGTTGCGCGTGCCGGGGTCAGACCTGGACCTGTTTCGGGCCAAGGCAAGAGGCGCGGATGTGCGGATCGTCTATTCGCCCACCGAGGCGGTGACCATCGCACGCGCTAATCCTGATCGCAAAGTCGTGTTTCTGGCCATCGGCTTCGAAACCACAGCTCCAGCCAACGCCATGGCCGCCTGGCAAGCCCGGCGTGAAGGACTCACGAATTTCTCCATGCTGGTCTCGCATGTACTCGTGCCGCCGGCCATGCGCGCCCTGCTGACTTCAACACAAAATCGTGTGCAGGGCTTGATTGCCCCCGGCCACGTGTGCACCGTCATGGGCTATCAGGCGTACGAGGCTCTGGTGCGCGACTTTGCCTTGCCGGTTGTCGTGGGTGGCTTCGAGCCAGTGGATCTGTTGGAAGCCATACTCATGCTGGTGAAGCAACTCGAGCAGCACGAGGCGCGGCTGGAAAATCAATATGTGCGCTCGGTAAGCTGCCAGGGCAACCTGCCGGCGCAACGCATCATGCAGGAAGTCTTCGAGATCGCCGATCAGAAGTGGCGCGGGATCGGTCCGATTGCGCGCAGCGGATTGCGGCTGCGTCCTGAGTTTGCAGCGTACGATGCCAACCAAGTCTTCGATCTGGAGTTGATCGTCGCTGACGAGCCCGCCGAATGCATCAGCGCGCAGGTGCTTCAAGGGCTGAAGAAGCCCACGGACTGTCCCGTCTTCGCCATGCGCTGCACTCCGGAGAACCCACTCGGCGCTCCCATGGTTTCTGCCGAGGGAGCCTGCGCCGCTTACTACCATTACCGCCGGCATACAAGGGCGAGCTGAGGAGGCCACTCATGGCGAAACCCGCGCAGACCATCCTGGAGTTAAGCTGCCCCACACCCTTTCCCGCGAAAGACACGGTTCTGCTCGGACACGGCAGTGGCGGCAAGCTGAGCGCGGAACTTGTCCGCGACGTCTTCTTGCCCGCGTTCGACAATCCGGCGCTAGCCCGCTTGGATGATCAGGCCATCGTTCAGGTGAACGGCTCGCGCATCGCAATCACGACTGACTCTTTTGTGGTGAAGCCTTTGTTCTTCCCTGGCGGTGACATCGGATCCCTCGCGGTGCATGGGACGGTGAACGATCTGGCCATGGGTGGGGCACAGCCGCTCTTCCTGAGCGTAGCCTTCATTATTGAGGAAGGCCTCTCCATGGATGTCTTGCGGCGCGTGGTGGAGTCGCTACAGCGGGCCGCCGCCTCCGCCGGCGTGCAGATCGTCACCGGAGACACGAAGGTTGTCGAGAAAGGAAGCGGCGACGGTCTCTTCATCAACACGACTGGCATCGGACTGCTGGAGTCGGATGTGCAAATGTCCGCGAATCGCGCCCGGCCTGGCGACCAGATCCTTTTAAGCGGATCGATCGGCGATCACGGAATCGCCATTTTGGCCCAGCGCGAAGGCTTGCAGTTCGAGAGTACGATCGAGAGCGACAGCGCATCGCTGCACACGCTGGTGGCCTCGATGCTGAATGTTACGCGCTCCATCCGCTGCATGCGGGACCCCACCCGCGGCGGCCTCTCCAGCACTTTGAACGAAATTGCGGCGCGATCGCAAGTGGGAATCGAATTGGATGAGTCCTCGATCCCCGTGCGGGAAGAAGTCAGGGGCGTGTGCGAACTGCTCGGACTCGATCCCTTGTACGTGGCCAATGAAGGCAAGCTGGTTGCGATTGTCGATCCCGCGGTCGCCGGGCCCGTGCTGGCCGCCATGCGCGGCCATGACTTGGGTCGGCAGGCACAGATCATTGGCGCTGTAACCGCTAGCCATCCCGGGTTGGTCACGATGCGCACGGTGCTGGGAACGGAGCGTGTTGTAGACATGTTGGCAGGTGATCAGTTACCGCGCATCTGCTGAGGAAGTCTATGCACGAGATGGGCATCGCAAATTCGGTCTTGGAGGCTGTTCGGGTGGAAGCGGCGCGCCATCCGGGATCTTTTCCGAGCAAAGTTGGAGTGCGTATCGGCGAACTGGCTGCCGTGGATCCCTCGGCGCTGGAGTTTTGCTTCGATGCCCTGACTCGCGAAACCGACTTCGAGTCGCTGCAGTTGGAAATCGAGATTTGCCCACGTCGCCATCACTGTCTGGATTGCGGCACCGAGTTCGGCGTGAAGGACTACGATTTCGAGTGTCCCCGCTGCGGAAGCTTGCGCAGCGAATGCCTTAGTGGCGATGAATTGGAACTGGCCTATTTGGAGGTGGAAGAAAATGCAACGGTTGCCGTTGGAAAAGAAAGTTCTGAGCGAGAATGACGGCCTTGCGGCCGGCCTGCGTGCCCGGTTCGGCGAGCATGGAATCCTCTGCCTCAACCTTATCAGCTCTCCCGGCTCAGGTAAGACGAGCTTGCTGGAAAAGACCCTGGAGAGTCTTCCGCAGAATGAGCGCGTGGCTATTCTCACTGGCGACATTCAAACCGACAACGACGCCCGGCGTCTGGCTCGCTTCGGCTTTCCGGTGAAACAGATCACGACGGGCGGCACTTGTCATCTGGATGTGCGAATGATCGAACGCGGGCTCGAAAGCTGGCGTTTGGAAGACATTGATCTTCTGCTGATTGAAAATGTGGGAAATCTGGTCTGCCCGGCCAGCTACGATCTGGGAGAAGCTGCCAAGATCGTCGTTCTCAGCGTCACCGAAGGCGAAGACAAGCCGCTGAAATATCCTTCCATATTTTTCAAGTCCGACTTGCTCGTGCTGAACAAGATTGATCTGCTTCCCTACGTCCCGTTTGACATTAACGCGGCGGCGGACAATGCCCGCAAGGTGCATCCGGGGATGGAGATTGTGAAGGTTTCTTGCCTGACCGGCAACGGTTTGCAGGAATGGATGAATTGGCTGGAGCAGCGACGCGGGGCACATAAACCGCTGGTGCAGGAGACTGCGATCTGACGATGTATGGAAGTTCGGCGCCACATCGAAGTTTCAGGCATTGTGCAGGGAGTTGGATTTCGCCCGTACGTCTATCGTCTCGCTACTGGCCGGCAGCTTAGAGGCACGATTCGCAATACAACCGCCGGAGTAACCATCGAAATACAGGGGCCAGCGGAAACCGTTCAGGATTTCGTTGAGCACTTGCCCGCCGAAGCGCCGCCCCTGGCGCGGATCACGAACCTGGCCGTCCATGACGTGCCGTGCAATGGCGATCAGGATTTTTGCATTGTTCATAGCCACGAGGGAGAAGAAGTTCGCACGCTCATTTCGCCGGACGTCGCGATATGTTCGGACTGCCTGCGTGAAATGTTCGACTCGAATGACCGGCGTTATCGCTATCCGTTCATTAACTGCACGAACTGCGGGCCGCGCTTTACAATCATTCGCGATATTCCTTACGACCGGCCGAGCACGTCGATGGCGATGTTCCCCATGTGCCCGGCATGTCTTGCGGAATACGAGAATCCGCTAGACCGCCGCTTTCACGCCCAGCCCAACGCCTGCTGGGAGTGTGGACCTCTGATGGAACTCTGGGATAAGTCTGGAAAGCGGATCGAATGCCGCGATCCCATCGTCGAAGCGGTCTTGGGGCTACATGCCGGACTGGTCGTGGCGGTGAAAGGTCTAGGCGGTTTCCACCTAGCAGTCGATGCGGCGAACCCCGCGGCAGTAGCTCTGCTTCGCCAGCGGAAGCGCCGGGTTGAGAAGCCGTTCGCCGTGATGGTTCCGGATTTGCAGGCTGCTCAGGAAGTCTGTGAATTGGACGGTGCGGCGCGGACGGTTCTGCAGTCGATGCAGCGGCCCATTGTTCTGCTCCCGAAAAAGACGCTCAGCGTAATTCCCGACGAGGTTGCGCCCTTCAACCGCTACCTGGGAATTTTTCTGCCGTACACACCGCTTCATTACCTGCTGCTCGCGGAGGGAGGCTTCAAGGCTTTGGTGATGACAAGCGGCAACCTGAGCGAGGAACCGATCGCGATTGATAATCGAGAGGCCGCGAATCGATTGAAAGGTCTCGCCGACTACTTCCTCGTGCATAACCGTGACATCCTTCTGCGCTGCGATGATTCCGTGGTGCGAGTTGCAGGCGGGATCACGCGGCAGATGCGGCGTTCCCGCGGTTTTGTTCCGGTGCCGGTTTTCTTGAAGGAAGATCAGCCTTCGGTGCTGGGCGTCGGAGGCGAACTCAAGAACACCATCTGCCTTACCAAAGGAAAGCACGCCTTCCTGAGCCAGCACGTCGGGGATTTAGAGAACGTTGAAAGCTACAGTTTTTTCCACGAAGCCATCGAGCATCTGGAGCGGATTCTCGAAATCCGGCCGGAGATCATCGCCTACGACCTTCACCCCGACTACTTCTCCACTAAATGGGCGCTGCAACAGAGTGGAGTGAAGTTGGTTGGCGTGCAGCACCACCACGCACACATTGCCAGTTGTATGGCGGAGAATCATCTCGAAGGCCGAGTGATCGGATTCGCCCTGGATGGGACTGGCTACGGCACCGACGGACATATTTGGGGCGGAGAAGCGCTCATCGCCGGGTATGAAGACTTCGAACGCGCCGCTCACTTCGAATATGTGCCTTTGCCCGGCGGAGCGGCTGCCATCCGCGAGCCGTGGCGGATGGCGGTAAGCTACTTGTCACATCATTTCGGGCGTGACTTTTTGAAGATGGAATTTCTGAAATTGGACATCCCGTTCGTGCGTCAACTCAATCAGCCCAAAGGCGGCCTTCTTCTGCGCATGATCGAACAAGGCGTGAACTCGCCGCTCACGTCAAGCTGCGGGCGTCTGTTCGATGCCGTGGCCGCGTTAATCGGAGTCCGCCAACAGGTCAATTACGAAGCCCAAGCAGCGATTGAGCTGGAAATGACCATCTCGGCATCGAAGGACGAAACTGGATATCCTCTGGAATTGTTTCCGGACGGCGAGGGCTGGACCATCGGCACGCGGCCATTATTTGAGGCGCTGCTCGACGATCTCGGCCGGAATCTTCCTGTTGCCGCAATCAGCCGGTGTTTTCACAATGGGTTGGTTGAGGGGTTCGTCCAGATGGCAATGCTCCTGCGGAAGAAAACCGCTCTCCGCCGCGTGTGCCTGAGTGGCGGGACTTTTCACAATGTCTACCTATCGCAACGGCTCGAAGCACGGCTGTCCGAAACTGGATTTGAGGTGTTCACACAGAGAGAAGTGCCCTCTGGGGATGGCGGTTTGAGCCTGGGACAGGCATTGGTAGCGGCGGCAAGACTTTGCGCGTAAGCATCATCCCCATACTCACAGCAGCCACTGAAACCTTGCACCGCATGTTCTGCCTGTGGAAGTAACCGCACTCCGCGAGGTGATTCGAGCCACCACGCGATAACTCCCGGATCGTCGGCAGAGCGGAAACTATCCAGAAACGAGCTTCGAGGAAGTTGGTCCGGATCGACACTGATAAGTCGGCTTGTCGAACGTGATTGTGCAGTTCTGGCCACAGAGTGCGACTGACATTCCAACAGTCGCCCATCCCCTGACACTAAGCAAGGATCGCTCAGCGTCTCGATGGCTGTGTGCGAAAAGTGTGTCGCAGAAGCCGCTCTACAAAGTTCTGAAATAACATTGAGCAGAGCTTCAATCGTTATTAGAGCCGGATAACCGGCATCACAATACCCGACCGCGTCCGCGGACCGACATCGCGGATCAGAATCAGGGTCTGGTGCGTGGTATATAGGGCTTCCGCGACGCAGATACGCTCGTCATTATTCCGATCGATTAACACGATCTCGCGGTTGAACGTCATGCGGTTTGATGGCACAACTGGCCCCAGGGGATGAGACGGGGTAACGGCTTTGCAGAGTATTTTCCCGTCGTAGATCTGTTCGAACGATCTCGACATCACCATGCGCCGTACTTCCGCCGTAAAGCCGCCTTCGTCATCATCCACCGAGGGCTCCAGCGCGACCACGCAGGCCGGGTGCGGGCTTGTGGTCGCGTAACGCCGAAACGTCGCATAGTTGGAAGCCCCGAACTTGCGCGCCAGTTTGATTGGCACTTTGATGCTGAAAGCCTGGCCATGAGCTTCCTCCGAAAACACCTCGCCCTGGAACAAAACCTCGGAGGCAAAAACATTGGCTTCGCGCTCGAAGAGATCGGTGATCTCGGCATCCAGCGTTTTCTCGCAATCATGGATCAGGCGGTAGACCTTCGCCTGGTGCGGCAGCGTGCCGTGACCGGCCTCATGAAGCTTGATGAAGGGTTTCCTGGGCTTCGGCGCGTTCTTGTCGATGACGACCAGCCGATCAAAGCATTCGAACAGGCCCAAAACCTTGCTAAGCGCGGACTTGATCGTGGCTAGGCCCGCCTTAGCCCTATTCATAAAGTGGCGAAGCGTGCTTTCGTTCAGCATCTCATCGTCGACGACGGTCAGCTTCGCCGCGTCCAGCAGATCGTTAATCGGCGTGGGAAAGCGCCCGAGTGCGGAAGCGCCCCGCAATAGCCGGTCCGCATGCCGCCTGACGGTGGCAAGCTGGTGCGCGTCGAGAAATGAATCATCGGGCCGGGTCATTTATTGCGTTTCTGTTTTCGGATAAAAGCTAAGTAATCGATCAGAATCGTTTCTTCCTCGGGGGTGAGCCCCTGGATCGCAAACGTGGCCGCCTTTGCCTGCCGGCGGCCGGATGCGTCCGCGTCCGACGTTATGTAACCTGCCCGCTTCATCAGATCCTCATAGGAGGTTTTATAAATGTCCGCGAGCGTGTGCAGGATATTGGGTGAAGGCTTGGTGATCTTGTTGTTTTCCAATTGGCTCAGATAGGCGTTCGAGATCTCTCCTTCCGAAGCGTCCTCGACTTGCCGCAAGGAAAGCCCGGTTGCGTTGCGCAGGCGCGCGAGATGCGCGCCGAGAGGCTCGTCAGTTGCTTTGTGCTCAGTGCCTTTCGCCATGATGCTCCTCTGGGAGATGGGTTACTTCTGACCATTCTGGCCGGGTCTGCGTGACAGGTCAAGCGCTGCTTGGTGACTGCTTGATATAATTAGCGACGCTAAGGTACAATAGATATGTCGGCCTTCCCACGAATCAAAACGGGCGGCCCGCACATAGGGAGAATTAACATGTCCGAACAACAAATTGAAGTCCAACAGCAGCCGCACCCGAAGGTGCGGATTCACATCGATCAGCAGCGGTACGAATCGCCGAGCCTGACCACGGGCGAGGCTCTGTACCAGCTCGGGAAAGTCGCCACGGGCCTCGATCTGTACCGCGAAGTCGGAGGCAACCGCGAGGATCGGCCGGTCTGGGATGCCGGTGAGGAAATCCATCTTCGCGAAGACGAGCACTTCCACAGCGGCCCTGCAAAGCAGATCACGGTGATCGTGAACGGGCGCAAGAAAGAGGTCACGCACCGCGTCCTGTCGTTCATGGACGTCGTGGCACTGGCCTTCAACCCAGTGCCGAGCGGTCCCGATTGGGTCTTCACCGTTACCTACCGCAAGGCCGCAAGCAAGCCGCACGACGGCACGCTGACCCAGGGCGAGCATGTCAAGGTCAAGAACGGAACCGTGTTCAATGTCACAGCAACTAATAAGTCGTAACGCCGATCTCCAGCACCTGCGGAACGACGGCTATGACATCCTGGCGAGGGGCGTTTACCTGGTGGTGCGGGGTGTGCCGTATGTGAATTCCCGAAGGGAAGTCAAGCGCGGCACTCTCGTCTCGGAACTGAGCCTCGCCGGCGACGTCACGATCAAGCCGGCGACGCATGTCATCTACTTTGCCGGCGAGTACCCGTGCAATGCTGACGGCTCGGAAATCGGCAAGATCAGGGCCACAAGCCAGGTCAAGCAGCTTGATCGCGATCTCGTGGTTCAGCATTTGTTTTCCAGCAAGGCAGACGGCGGCTACAAGGATCACTACGAAAAGATGGTGACCTATGCTGCGATCCTGTCCGGCCCGGCCCATGAGATCGACCCCAGTGCCAAGGCGCAGACCTTCCCGCTCATCGAGCCGGAGGACGAAGACTGCGTATTCAAATACTGCGATACAGCTTCAAGCCGCGCAGAAATCACCGCAGTCACCCGAAAGCTGGAACTCAAGAAGCTCGCCATCGTCGGCGTCGGCGGCACCGGATCGTACGTCCTCGACTTGATTGCCAAAACACCGGTTAAGGAAATCCACATCTTCGAAGGCGACAAATTGCTTCAGCACAATGCCTTCCGATCGCCCGGCGCTCCGTCCGCCGACGAATTACGGCAAGTGCCCACCAAAGTCGCCTACTTCAAGGCGATTTATTCGGAGATGCACCGCGGTATCATTCCGCACGAATATTTCATCGATGCTTCTAACATCGGGGAACTGCGGGAGATGCAGTTCGTGTTCTTGTGCATGGACAAGGGCGAGGCCAAGAAGCTGATCGTGAAGAAGCTTGAGGAATGGGGCATCCCCTTCATCGATGTGGGCATGGGGATAGATCTGACGGATGACGCCATGGGCGGCATCTTGCGCGTCACGACGAGCACGCCACAGAAGCGGGCGCACGTATGGGAAAAGGACAGGATTCCGTTTTCTGACGGCGACGGCAATGACGAATATTCCCGTAATATACAGATCGCGGATCTGAACGCCCTCAACGCGGCCCTCGCCGTTGTTAAATGGAAGAAGCTCTTCGGCTTCTACCGTGACCTGGAGCATGAGCACTTCACGACTTACACGATCGACGGCAATACGCTCGTGAACGAGGACCAAGCATGAAGCGCGAGATCGTCCTCGAGCATGAGTTCGTGGAATTCATCCCCGACAAACTCGAGGACGGGATGGTCTACGTCTCTATCCCGTATGCTACGGTCGCCCACAAATGCTGCTGCGGGTGCGGCATGGAAGTCGTCACGCCTCTAAGTCCGACGGATTGGAAACTCATTTTTGACGGCGAGACGGTGTCGCTCGACCCGTCGATCGGAAACTGGAGTTTTGCCTGCAAATCGCATTACTGGATACGGCGCAACAAGGTTAGGTGGGCGGCCCGGTGGTCGCAGGAAGAAATCGAAGCGGTCAGATCTCACGAGCAGCTCGCCAAAGAGAGCTACTACGGGACCGGCAAGAAAAACTGGGCTTGGGCAGATGAGGCTGGTCAAAAACGAGACGACAAGCCGAGGCGTCGGTTTTGGCAGCGGTTGTGGAGCTGGTGGTTATAACGGCCAGATGGGCGTGGGCGGCGGCGGTCCCCCGTCTAATACCTCGTGCGAACGTACACTCCGTACCGTCCGGGACATGGATACCGTTGACGATTCTTGTGAGGTTTAAGCGAACCATCCATTGTCGTGCGGTTAAACGTCTTCCCACAAGCCGTGCACCGATAGACATAGGTCGGTCCTTGATGTTTCGCTCGCGGCGCGCGGCGTATCCGGGGCATCGCAGCGGACGGTGCGACATTGAGCGGCCCCGTCGCCGTCAGTTCAACCGTGTACCGTGGGGAGAAAACCTGCGAAGTGACAGTCGCTCCCTGCATCCGGTCCACGCGGTAGGAGCGGTACTCGCCTGAATCGCTGCGGATGGAGCCCAGGACGTAATTCCCCTCGGCGGTCTGTCGCAACGAATACGGCTCTATGCGGCGAACACTGCCGTGATAGGCAAGATCCACACAGAGATAGTTGGCTGCGGCGAA
This sequence comes from Candidatus Sulfotelmatobacter sp., assembly GCA_049583505.1. Lineage (GTDB taxonomy): Bacteria > Acidobacteriota > Terriglobia > Terriglobales > Acidobacteriaceae > Sulfotelmatobacter. The sequence goes on along the minus strand of JBAUVZ010000011.1, from coordinate 17,219 downwards.
GCGAATGATCTCGATCGTGGAGCGCGAGTAGAGGGGGATATTCAGCGGTAGCACGCGGGCGTGCACCGGGACTTCGCCGGCGCTGCGCTGGATGAATGCGCGCTGCGGAACTGGCGTGCCACTCATCATCCAGTTGAAGATCTCGAGCAGCGCATCCCAGAAGTCGTTGAGCGGCGGAAGGCTGGGCAGTTGGTGCTTGAGCATGTCCGACCACATCGCTTCGAGAGCATCGCGATGCGCCAGGAGACCCTGGAACGTGGGCACTGGAATTGCCTTGTGGGCGCATTTCTGGCGGAGCACGTCGAGAAGCACGGCTGCCGTCGGTCGGCTATCGGTGTGCCTGTAGAGGTTCACCACATCGTAGAGATCGCGCGGCCTGGTGCGCTCTCCAAGCGCGCGCAGTTTCTCGCCGAATGCCTCCTCATAGGCATAACAATTAGCCCAGATCCCGTCCTCGGGTTTGTCAGAATAAGGATGAAACACCTCTCGGCGCACGGATGGCAGGACGAGCCTTTCATCGGCCGAGAGGTCGAGCTTGATCTTCGGCCAGCCGCCAGAAGTCGGCGAGACGGGACCGCGGTAGGCAATCTTGCCCTGGCAGTTGGGCTTGCCGCGGAGATTGTCGTAGATGTCGAACTCCAGCTGGTCGGTCGGAATGTTCAAGCCGGATTGTTCCGCAACCCAAGCCACGACTTGCTCGAACACCGGCTTCAAAAACTCTTCGTCAAGATGATCCTCATTGCGCAGCGTAAAATCCAAGTCTTCTGAAAACCTATACGTCTCGAAGTAACACTTCTTCAGACAAGTGCCGCCCTTGAAGACCCAGCTTTCAGCGAGTTCTTCATGCGCGTCGATGCCGGCGAGTATCCAGCCCAGGACATAGTCTTTCTCGACCACACTGGGTAGCAACGAATATGACGACGCGGCTTCGAGGATTTCGCGTTTGTCGATCATGAGGCTGGTTGTTTCCTTAAACCCGGCACCCAGAGCCGCCACGCGGTGACGAGTTTTTTCGCGGGCAAAGCAGGATCGAGGCGGGCATAACCCTGCGTTAGGCGGACACGGCACGCAGCTGCGAGCTTGTCGTCGTGCAGCCGCGTGTCAGCAACGTATCCCAAGCGTTTGAAGATGACGCCGTTGTCGAACTGCTCTGCGTAGCGGATCAGAAGGTCGCGATCGGCGCCCTTGCTGCCAATGTATGCGCTCAGGCAATCTGCCACGTGATCGATGCCGCCGCCCACTTCGGGAGCCGCGATCATGTCGACCAGCGTGCGCGCTGCGTCCGATATCGAAACCTTTGTGGCGCCACGCCACAGCGTTTTCAATCCGAAGAGGCGTTGCTCTTTGACAATACGCAGCACGAACGCTGCACCTTGAGCGGTGACACGCTTGTCCGCGATGCGTCGGGTCGCGAAGACGAGGGTTTCGTTGAAGAGTTGCTCGGTGAGTTCCCAATGATGGGCGGCTGTCCAGCCGCCGATGTAGCATTGCCCGAAAAGAGTCGGTACGAGCACCCAGGGATCTGCGACGACCTGTTCGCTGCCGGCGAGATCCAAAGGGACGGAAACGTAGAGTCCATGCCCAATCCTGCGCAGCCAGCCTTGGTCCTTCCAGCGAGACAGGAGCTTCGCGGCGGCCCGTCGCTCAATCCCGAGGGTCTGAGACGCGACGTCCACCGACACCACCTCCCTGGCGGCGCGGAGCACCGCTGCGAGTCGCGCGCGGGAGGCGGGCAATGAAAAATCCTTCTCGGGCGTCACAGCTATATGATAGCACGCTAAGTTCGCACTTTATAGGAACATTATGCGATATTATATAGCAAACCTGGGACGGAAATACCTCGATCGATTCAAAGCCTGACGGTTCGGCTGACTGTCGGACAGGAAGAGGCCTTCAGTTTGCTGGCTCTTATGCGACTCCTGCGTGCCAAGTGTGTGCGGGGTTCCACGGAAATGAGGACCGGCGATCCGAGGTTGTAGCACCTTGGCCTAGCCCTCTTCGTCCGGTGGTCCTGCCGCGCCCGCCAGATCCTGCGGCTTGATCTTCTCGGCGTTGAATTTTGCCGCGCGCTCTCGCATGGTCTTGAGCACTTCTTCGAGTGGAGGCGGTTCGCCCTTAATCCAACGCAGCGGGTTGACCCGCGCTACCACGAACGAGCGCAGGTACGGGCTGACGAGACCACGTTCTTTCAGCTTCTTTACCGCTGCCGCAACTCTCTCCTCGAGGTCGAGCACCATCGTGGCCCGTTTCTCGTGATCCTTGAGGGCGGTGCGCAGCGGTTCATCAGTAAACGCCTCCAATCGTCGGAGGATCGGATGGTAAGCGCCACCGCCGAAGCGCGGGAAGCGTTCATAGCAGATGCCGAGAGTGACTAGGGCGGCTTCATCGAGATAGAACGCGAACCGGGACTCGGGACGGGTGGCATCTTCGTCCACCAGGCCGCGATAGATGCGGATGACCTCCAGTGAGCGTTCCTTGAGGTTGTGAGCCTTCTCCGTATTAAGCGCGAGGATCTGCCATGCTATCTCGCGGTCTGCCACGACGAGCGCAGTGATTGACTTCGTCCCAAGGCGGCGCATGGCTTCGAGGCGATGCAGGCCGTTGGGAGTCCAGAACCCGCCTCGTGGAGCGAGAACTGCGATAATCGGGTCGAGAAAACGCCCGGTCTTGCTGATGACGTCAGCTAGCCGTTTGTGGTGTGCATCGGAGAGATCTCGCTGGAAGGGCGTGGGCTCGACGGCATCGATCGGCAGGACGGACAGCAATACCGGATGACCAGCGAGCGGCTCCTTATACGATCCAACAACGAAGCCGCCTGCTTTGGCGATCGCCTCTGCAGCTTCCGCTGCAGCTCCTGTCGGCTGCTCTAGTCGGCATTCTGCTGGGCCGAGGCCCTTCGTCCCGGGCTTGGCTTTGCGAGGACGCCGCCGGGCTGGTGCACGCTTGACCATAGCAGAGACTCTACGCCAGTTTTCGCGTCAACGTCCTCAATCTCCGACTACAGTCACCAGGACAGTGCGTTGGCGCCCGCGAACATCGCATTCGAGAAAGAAGATCTGCTGCCAGGTACCGAGAACCGGCTTCCCATCCGCCACGGGCACGGTCAGCGACGGTCCGAGCAATGTGGCCTGCAGGTGGGAATGGCCGTTGCCATCATGCCAGGTTTGTTCGTGGCCGTAGTTGCGGCTGGGCGGGATCAGCCTATCCAGAATGGCGGGCATGTCTCCCCGCAAACCGGGCTCGAACTCAATCGTTCCGACCGCCGCTGTGCTGCCGATGTTGAAGACATTGACAATTCCAGTTTTGACACCCGAGGAGTGGACGACGCCGGCCACTTGCTCGGTGATGTCTTTCATGTCCCCGTGACCCTTGGTGCTGAGGGAAATCTCTTGTTGATAGCTCATGTCTAGCGATCCTTCCCGGGACGCATCTTCCGCGCTGTGTTTACAACCATCAATCTTAACGGCAGACATGAGCGTTCCTGGATCGTGCGCCATGGATTGCGGCGAAGGGCTGACCGACGGGAGTGACGAATCTCGTTTTTGATTTTCCTAATGATCAAGTACCAGCATGGATAGCGATGCAGCGTAAACCACGATTCTCAAAGCACGTGATACTAATCGAACTATTCGAAAGGCAAGAAGCCCAGAAAGCCCAACAGGCAGAAAGCGGTCTCGTTGTTGTACTCGTGATTGCCATTCGCCGCGGGATTGCGGCGGATCCCGCCTGTGTTTGAGTCGTATGTATTGTCAACCAGCCACTGTAAGGACTTGCGCGGAGCGGGTTGTGCAAGAGATCTGCTGGCCATCGCGAGCATGGCGACATTCAAACTGAATGCGGGTTTACCTGGAACGGACACGAGCGAGCCATCGGGCTGAACCTTGGACCGCAACCATTGCAGGGCGGCTTGGTTGGAGGCCGTGTTGCCCCACATCCAGGATAAATACCCTTGCGAAAACGCTGCACTATTGCCGTCGTCGCCGGAGTCCAGTCTTCCATTTTCGTCCATGCCGAGAGCATAACGATGCAGAGATGCCGGGAAGATTCGAACCGGAGTTTGTGTTTTCAATACTTCGGCTGCATGCGCGTATTTAGCATTGTGATAAAGGAGTTCCCCGGCGTGCATTCCGAGGTAGACGTCTCCCTGATCGGCGGAATACTTTTCTTGAAAGAAGTGCCATCGCCTGTCGGAACGATGGAGCTGCCATGAACTCCGACTCAAACCGTCCCTGTCAAGGCTGCGGTTGAGTATGAAATCCAATGCCGCGCGGGCGTTTCCAGCATTGGCCTGTGCGAGCGTAATGCGCCCCGTCAGTCTTTGATCCAGATACAACAGGTATACGAACAACGAGGAGGTCGCATCTACGCCGCGCACATCCGTCAGGCCGGGGCCGGGCGATGTCGGGATACGGCTGTAAGGAACTTCTGCAGAGTAGACGTAATACCAACTGCCCTTCCATTTTGGGTCCTTCATCTCCTCTCGGTCGGCAAGCCATTTGATGCCTTTCTCCAGACCATTCAGGTACTTAGCATCCTTGGTGGCGGCATAAGCTGCTCCGAGGCCAATCAGCGCATACTCCATGTTGGAGTCCTCGTTTACGGTGATGACGCCGCGCTCGTCGGGAATCGCTCCGGAGGTATTTTGCAGGGAGAGAATGAAGTCGGCCATTCGCAGCGCTTGCGGCCAGTCCGAGGGCCCATAACCACTTCTGGCCACTTCGCCGTTGGCAGTCGCTTGCGCCCATGAGAGGTGCGCATATAAAACCGAGCCGCAAAAACACAGGACCGCCGCGCATAATGACAATTTCGCACTCCGCTTCGTGGCATGCCGGCCGAATCTTGCTTGTTTGATCTCGCTCGTCATCGCTATTTCCATTCCACAACGACTGTGTCATAGGGATGCATCGTTATCTTCCACATCGACCGCTGTAGCTCGACGGGCTTGGGTCCGTCAGGAGTTACTTGGGTGATGGAATGCACCAGCAAAGTTGTGGACACGGAGGTCTCGTGCGTCTGGGAGCTGTGGTTTACAAGGACAATGTAGCCGCGGTGTTCTGCATTTAGCGACGCTGCTTCGACGTCGGCTTGGTCGGTGGTAAACAAAGGTGTCACGCCAGCCCATTCCCGAAACGACTTGTAGATCAAATGAGTATCTTCGGGTTTCTCGAAAGCGGACGGTAGATTCGCCAGATACTGTTCAATCGGATAGGCACAAAGCAAAGTTTTGCCTAGACCGACAGAGTTCGTAACCAGTGCCGGCCGGCCGGCCTGATCGACCGCGATAACCTTCCCGCCTTTCACCTCAAGTATCGAACCCCAGTACTTGGGATTGGCAGCGGGAACTGTGTAATGAAAGGTATCGCCCGGCTTGAGCTCGCCGAACGGTTCGATCACTTTTAGAGTGACTTCAGACGCCGTCACCGTGTCGACTAATCTCGCGCCGAACAGTGCCTCCATCCCCGGTATGGCGGCATCAGCGGCGACGGAGGCGTAGAGGAATCCTCCCCGTTCAACATATTTCTTCGCCTTCTCATAGAAATCCGAATGCACATGAACCATGTAGCTGTTCGTACTCGTCAGGGGAGAAGGCATAAGGAGCATCGGCCGCTTTTCCCAATCGCTGTACTCGCGGGGGAAATCGGCTTCCAGGCCAGCGCGATGCGCGAGCACGAAGGAATTCAGCCAGGAACTCCGCAGCCATTGAATGTCGTCGCTCAAATTTGCGGGTGGCTGACCGGGGATCGCGTCGCCATCGAACAGCGAAACGTAAGGGGTAACCTCGGGTCCAGTAAGGCCGAAGTGAGAAAAATCGCCGTGCGGCTTCGACCATTCATCGGGTACGATGATGGCTGCATCTGCCGCAGCGGGAGCTACTCCCGTCATATCCAGCCGCCCCAGCACTTTGGAAAACTTGCTGAATTCCACCGCCAGCGGGCGATCCTGACGGTCCCATGTGGTCATCCCCCAGCCGGTCTCTTGCGGCGTCCGCAAGTACGGTGCTTTGCGATATTGCTCCGGAGATGCGTCGGTGTAGCACCATAGATCAAAGCCAATCGAACCGGCGCCCAGCCCCGAATACATCTGCAACCGATCGTAAGTGGCAATTCTTTCGGGCGAGTATTGCGCGGAAGAGGCACCCATTTCGTGGATCATCACGGGAGCGCCAGCCCCACCGGAAAGCGCGATTTGAAACGCCGCACCGTAGGTTTGACGCTGCGAGATCATCGCGTCGGGATAGAGGTTCGGGTTGTAGATCGTGAAGGGATGCACACTGAAGAAATCGACTTCTTGCCGGATGTTGTCAGGCCGGAATGGACCATGGTCGAGATCTTCCTGACTGGTTCCGGCAACGATCGGATGAAGCGTATCGTACTTTCGAATCGCACCCGTGATGAGGCGTGTCCAGTTGATCGCCATGGCGTCGGTGGTCTGCGAGGCGACGATCCAGAACGGTGGCTCATCAGTCAAATCCCAGGCCATGATGGCGCTTTCATTGGCGTAGCGCCGCGCAAACTCGGCCGCGTGATTGGTTTCCAGGCGCATCATCTCGGGATCGGACTGCGGATTGCGTCCATGGCGGTACGCCACGTCCCAATACGCCTCTCCAACCTCACCACCGATGAACAGCGATGGATGTAAGTAAATCTGATATTTCTTCGCCAGCGAGATTATGTAGTCAAGCTGTTTGAAAGCCTCAGCGTTGTAATCGCCAGGACGCGGCTCAAACCATGCCCACATCATGTCCAGCCGGGTCATGTTGTAGCCGAGTTCGTGCATCTTGGCGAAATCGGCTTCGATGTCTACCGGGTCCCACTGTACTGGCCACTGCATCGCGGCCTTGGCCGGAACCCAGTGTGCTCCAATCGGAAAGAAACGCTTGCTGTCGCGCACGAAATACCTTCCGTCGATGTGGACTTTCGGCAGCCGAGAAGCATTCGATAACTCACTCTTTTCTGAATTTCCGGCTTGAGCTTGGGGATCAACTCCAGGAATTGTCTGTGCAACGTTAGCCGCCAAGGTGAGTTGGCCAAATGCCAACACGGCACACACTGATATCTTCGCGAATTGTTTGAGCGTCTTTTGGGGCATGGTTTGTCCTACGGTTTCCTCTCGAGCCAATGGCGCAAGCAGAAATGCGTCGAGCGTCTCTTGAATCACCACTCAAACCGGGCACTCAACTGCCCATAGCGATAGCCAGAAACGCTAGTCACATTCCCGAAGAAAGCGCTGGTCATGTCCAGATTGGGAGGGCCCCAGTGGTGACGGTTGAAGATATCGAAGAATTGTGCGCGCAAGCTGAACTGGTAACGCTGGTCTGAGCCAAACCGGAATTGCTTGGCAATGTTGAGATCCTCATCCGAGTAGCCAAAGTCCCTGAGATATTTCATGTAGGAATAATTCTCCGTGGAGAACGTTCCTGGAGCAGGCTGGGAAAATGCGTTCGTATTGAAGTAGAGGCTGCCTGGGTTCGATCCCACGCCGCCGTTTTGGACCCAGACTGGGTTGTACCCCTTGAACGTGCGGCTAGACAAACTCACGTTCGGATTTCTCTGGGCGAAGACTCCAGACCAGCCCGGATATTGTATCGGGGCCTCGATGGTTCCCAGCGGTTCGCCGGTGCGATAGCTCAACTGCATACCAATCTTCCAGCCGCCCAGGACGTAGTTGTCGAGCCACGGCCGGTCTGTCTTCCACTGTTTTCCTAACCCAAACGGTAGATCGTAGAGCACATAGCCTTTCACCTGATGGGTGTAGTCCCAAGGGGTCAACTGATCGGTGAGCTTCGGCAGCAGATATGGATCTTGTGTAAGGATCGTGCCCGACTGCGAATCGGCAAAAGCGCCGTTGGGGCTGGCAGATCCCGTAGAGCGGGACAGGGTGTAGTTGACATCCATGGTCAGGCCATGGGTATTCTTCGTTTTGACCTCAGCAACCATCGCCTCGTAGTTGCTCACAGAGATATCGGCGTTCACCAGGAAGAGACCGCTCTGGGGCGCCTGCGAGGATATCTGCGGATACGGCGTGATCGTTTGGTAGGCGGTTCCCGAGAAACCGGGAAAAGGATAAGAAACACCCGCGGCGGCAGCGCTGGCCGGATCGGTGACCATGTCTAGAGCTTGACCCGAGTTATACAGCGACAAATATTTGCTCTGGGTGGAAAAGTTATATGGCCAAATAGTCCCATCATGCAGGTGGCTGCCGTGATTTCCCAAGTAGTTCAGCGAAAGCACCGTGTCTTTGCCGAGCAGATATTCACCGCCTACATTCCAGTTCTGCACCATCCCCATGGTCAGCGCATCGGGCCAGACGTAGGCTACACCGCCGCTGATATTTGATTGGCTTGGAACTCGAGCGGGATAGATAGTCTGTCCCGTATAGGCACCGGTTGCGGCATCCCAGTTGAATGAAGGCACGTTGGGTATGTTATTCACCACAGTGTTGGACCCTGCGAACCCGAACGCGCCCGCGGTGAACCCAGGCGGATAAAAGGCTGGAACTCCGTTCCACTGGTTCATCGCCAGCGGCGCGTAAGTGATTCCGTAATGACTGCGCAGCACCAGGTTGTGCATCGGCCGGTAGGCCACACCGACCTGCGGTCCAAACTCATGGAAGTTCTGGTTACGCTCAAATGAATCGCCGCCATTCTGCGCCCAATCCCAGCCGCCATTGTAAGCACCCCAAATACCCCTATTCACTCCGATGTCGAAGTTAGCCCACTCTCCGTCTTTCTCGTGGAACCGCTCATTCATATCCCAGCGCAGGCCCAAATTGAGCGTCAGGCGGCTGGTTACTTTGAGATCGTCAGAGGCAAACAGCGACATGCGCTTCCGGCGTCCATAGAGGGCCGACGTGACGCTTTGTGAGCCGTCGTGCACCTCGCCCAGCATGAAGTTGGCGAAAGCAAAACCCACGTAGGGCCAAAGCTGATTGTTGTTTGGCGCAAAGGTCTCGCTGGTAAAGTCGTATGCGCGAATACCTCCTTCATACACAGCGTTCATGCCGCGCGCCTGGAAGTCACCGCCGAACTTGAGGCTATGCCGCCCGCGTGTCCACGAAAGGCTATCGCTCACGACGAAGTTGTAGGGAGTGTACCAGTCGCTATACGGCGGCCCAATGGTCGACTCCGTATAACCATTCACCCCGGCGCCGCCATCGTCCACAAAGTTTATAGTCGGAAAGTTCGTGCCGTTTGTGCCAGGGATTCCGGTGGCGCCCGCGTTATAATTCCCCGGCGGATGATCCGCGGCCCAGTGTTGGTTGTAAGCGACAGACGCTGTGTTCAGCAACGTCGGCCTAAAGTTGTAAAAGTGCTGCAGGCGAACCGACCAGTCACGCTGCGGCTGATTATCGCCGTTGCTCAGCGGCCCACCGGACGAACTTCCTATCTGCCACAGACCAGCGGGAGATAAAGAATCGAAGTTCCACCAGTTGAAGCCCCCGGAAATGTGCTGCTTCTCATTAATGTTATGGTCCAGCTTTAGATCCAAATGCGTGCTGGTGACATCGGAATAACCGCCGCCAAAGCTGGGAAAATTATTCACCAAGCCAGGCTCGGTTGCGGTGTAGCCGTTGCCATACAGTTTTTGCGCGATGCTCACGGCAATGGGGCTAAGCTGAGCCTGGGGAATGATATTCCCGGAAAACGGCTGGTAGCACGTATTGCCACCGCTCACTACCGGATTAAGGGGATTGTAAATCTCTCCCATGTTGACTTGACGGCCGCAGGGGTCCGTTGCTGGACTACCGTTGATCGTTAGCGGCCCGCCCAGCAGGGCGCTGAAATCACCCTTCAGGAAAGCTGCAGTCGGAGCCGTGGCCTGGTTAGGCGCGAACACGCGCTGCGTGTTGTCGAAACGCTCGTACGACGCAAAAAAGAAAGTGTGGTTCTTCCTGATCGGCCCGCCAACACTTGCACCCCAGTCGTCGAAACGATTCCGCTGTCGCGGGATGCCTAGGTAATTGTTGTCCCAGGAGTTGGCGTTCAGCGCTTCGTTCTGCACGAAGCCATAGGCGGAGCCGTGGAACTGGTTGGTACCCGATTTCATTTCCAACATGATCGTGCCGCCGCCCGTCGAAGCCCCTTCTGCGCTCACGCCACTGATCTGTACATTCATCTCCTGCACCGCTTCCATGCCGATGTCTTGGACGAAGCCCTGCAGCCCGGCTGTGGCGTCCACGCCATCCACCATCACGTTCTTTGTAACGTTCTGCGATCCGCCGATGTGCCCGTCGTAGTTGCCGCCTTCGGTGGTCGCTATGTTCGAATAGATGAAGTTCGTTATGTCCCGCCCGACGCCCGAGGCGTTGATATCCAGCGGCAGGTCCTTCAATGAGTTGGCGGTCATGACCGTGCCGACGTCGCTGGTCTCGGTCTCCAGCATCACAGGTGCGGTCGTCACTTGCACAACTTGGGAGACCGCGCCGGGCATCATCTTGACATCAATCTCCGCCACCTGCGCGGTCGCCAGTGCCAAGCCCGAACGTGTCAGTTTCTTGAAACCATCCCTTTCGTACTCAAGGGAATATGTTCCCACGGGCAACCCAGACACACGATAGATGCCAACCGCGTTGGATTCTCCCGTGTAGCGTGCTCCGGTATCCACGTTCGTAACGGTCACGCGCACGCCGACCATCGCCGCACCCGATGGGTCGGTAACCGTGCCGGTGGTGGTCGCCTTATCCACCTGAGCCCAGAGAGAGCCGCTCAACAAGAAGGAAATCGCGAAGTAACCCGCCCAACCTCTTGCTTTACTTATCGCCATGAAAGCCCCCTTTGCCCAGCTACATTCCCCATATATTGATACTGGCGTCTCAAGACAATTTTCGTTCATCGTGACCGCATGCGCTCTGCATGCTTTCCGGCCAATTTCGTTGCCACAGTTAACGTCGGCACCGCTGTAAATTCCTGCGCTCATGACTGAGACAATCGCGGCCGGAGTGCACTGGCCTCTAACCGTTCGATGAAATGTATACTTGTATAGACATATTGTCAAGCGTTCTTTGTGTCCGACATTCTAAGTTGCGCGGTTACGGGCAGGGCTACTTTCTCCAGAAGTTCCGGGTGCGTTTCGAAATGCATGTGAAGCCAAGGCCGGGGGTGAGGTGGCGCGGTGCGCTATTCGACTGCTGTTGCCGGAATGGAAAGCACTGCCCGATAGCGGTCCCCGCGATAGACCGAGTGCGCCATCTCGACCGGCTTGCCGTCCACATTCCAGAGCGTGCGCGACATCACCAGTACGCTCGACCGGCGCGGAATCTCCAGCAACTCCGCTTCGTCCCGGCTCGCAGCGCGGGCCTCCAGAATCTCGTCCGCCCGACTCACGCGAATCCCATAGCGCTCACGCAAGGTTTGGTAGAGAGAGGAGGATGCGAAATCGATCTGGTCGAGCCCCGAGAATTGCTCGCGGGAAAGCCAGACTTGCTCAACTGCCACCGGCAGGCCGTCGGCCAGCCGCAACCGCCGCAGGTTGAACATCGGCGATCCTACTTCCACGCGTAGGCGCAAAGCCACCTCAGCCGAGGCGAGGGTCGTCTCGGCACTCAAAATGCGCGACGTGGGCTGCAAGCCCAGCGCCCGCATCTCGGCCGTGAACCCACAAAGATGCGTAATATCCTTTTCAACTTTCGGCTGACTGACAAATGTGCCTTGCCCTTTGTGGCGCGACGCGAAACCCTGGCTCTTGAGAGACTGCAAAGCATGCCGCGCCGTCATCCGGCTCACTCCGCACGCGCGACTGAGTTCTTCCTCGCTGGGCAAGGGATCGCCCGCGTGCAGTTGTCCACCCTGAATCATCTTCAACAACTGCGTTTGAATCTGAAAATACATGGGAGTGAAGCTGCTCTTGTCGAGCGGCGCAAACTCCCAGTTGCGGTCGGCGCGCTCCGATTCGGCGGAAGGAACGAAAGGACCCTTCTTTCCCTTTTCCGCGTGTCTTATTTTCTGCATGCAGCGCCCCCTTGTTTTTCTTCAGTAACTCGCTCTGCTCAGCACAATGATGGCGACCAGCAACACTACAATACCCGAATACATCAGGCTCCTCGCATGACCTGGAGCTCGCCGCCATTCACCTAGCCCGATTCCAATCGCATTGGCCAGCAGAAGTCCGGTCGCCAGGCTCAGCGGCCAGCCGATCGATGTGCCGAGTGCCCCCAGCCGCGGCGCAGCCGCGCCATAAACAAAAATGCTTCCTCCCCACAGCAGGGCCATCAGCGCGGAGAGTCCATACAAGCGGATTCCGCCCGGCTGGCTAAATTTTGGGAAGCTGCGATTCTTGAAGAGCAAGAACCCGCAGAATCCGAGATTGGCCAAAGAACCCGCGCCCAGCATGAGCCCCCAGATCAAATTCGTGCTGGAGAATTCGCTCAGCCCGGAAGCACGCCCGAATTGCGCTATGGGCTGCGCCAGAGCAAAGCCGATGTTGAAAACCGCCGACAGCACCCCCGCTCCGGTCGCAAGCAAAAGCGCCAGGCCGAGAGGTCGAGCGCGACCCACCAGATCGCCACGCTCTGCCCCGACACCCGCTGTTTTCTCGCGCTGCCGCCCGGCCAGCCCGCAAAGAACAATTCCCACCAGCTCAATGGCCACCCCCGCGATAATCATCTTGCCTGTGGCGGAAAACAATTTCTGTGGCGAGAGCAGGAGCATTGGAAGCAGCGAACCCAGTGCCGAACTGATCGCGAGCACCAGCGTGTTGGCCAGCGAGATCCCAATGGCACTGACACTTTGCCCAAACATGATCGCCCCAAAGCCCCAGGCGAATCCTGCGGATACTGCGATCCACACAACGCGCGCCGGGGCGTGCGCAAGCACGGTCCAACTTCCCGGAGCAATCGCCGTAATGATCGCGGCCGGCAGCACCAGGCAAGCGCATACGATAAAGAGACTCCAGACGTTTTCCCACTCCCAGCGTCCTAGAAACCGCATGGGCAGCGTGAAGCTGCCATTCATCAGCCCCGACAAAATCGCCAGCAACGATCCAACCAGCAGCGTGTTTTCCATTCTCTATGGTCCGTTCCGCCCACGCGGGCTTGGCAACCCCGCACTTCGGCCCTGCGGCTCGCGAATCGGGCGCCGCCATTCGGAGGATGGCCTTCATGGTTGCGCTCGAAAACATTATAGTATATACAAGTAGACAACAATTGCTCTTTTGACGGTCTTCTGTCCAAAGTGGCAAGGAACGCTTTCTATGTTCGGAATTCTGGAAACGTTGCGATCGGGACTTGTGGTTTCATGTCAGGCCGCGCCCGGCGATCCCCTCGAAGATACCGGGACTATTCGTCGCATTGCCCGGTCCGTAGCCGGAGCGGGAGCAGCAGGCCTGCGTATCAACAGCCCAGAGCACATCACCGCAATCCGGCAAGATCTCAGGCTGCCGATCATCGGGATCCAGAAGCGCTATCACGGAAAGAACATTCGCATTACACCTGACTTCGCCTCTGCGGCCGCGCTTGCCAGTGCCGGGGCTTCCATTATTGCTCTCGACTGCACCGGCCGTGATTGGCCCGATGGGGAGCCCTGGCAACCGCTGATCGAGCGGATCCATCGCGAATTAAGACTACCCGTCATGGCCGACGTTTCCACTTTGGAAGAAGCGGTGATGGCCATGAATGCTGGGGCCGACATGGTCGGCACAACACTGAATGGCTACACCGAGCAGACGCGCGACATCGCATCCTTTGGCTGGCATTTATTGGCCGACATGGTCAAGCAGATTCACGTTCCAGTCGTCGCCGAGGGCCACATCTCATCACCGGAAGAAGCCCGGCGCGCGCTTTCCATCGGAGCCTGGTGCGTGATCGTTGGCTCGGCTATCACGCGTCCCGGCGCGATCACCGCGAAGTTTATGAGCGGGATACGCAACCAGACTGCCGGCGCCACCGCGATTGGAGCGGATATTGGCGGAACGAGCATCAAGGCCGCACTGGTTAATCCCGCTGGGGAGGTCACACTTACGACGCAGGTTCGCACCGAAGCCAGTGGAGGGCGCGATGTGATCGCGAGCAGTCTCTGCCAAGCTCTGGAACAGGTGTTGTCCGCGGCGCATGGCAGGGGAATTCATCCCATTGGCCTCGGCATTGCCAGCGCTGGTGCGATGAACGCCCGAGATGGTTCTGTCTTTGCGGCAACCGACAATCTCCCCGGTTGGGCAGGCTTTCAATTACGCCAATTCGTCGAGGAACGTTTTCATCTTCCAACCCGCCTTGTGAACGACGCGCATGCCGCTGTTCTCGCGGAACTTCATTATGGCCTCGGGCGAAGCTTGTCGGATTTTGTTGCCATTACGGTCGGTACCGGAATCGGCGGCGGAGTCGTGTGCAACAGGAAATTGCTTACCGGCCAACACGGCTTTGCTGGGTCCATCGGCCATCACGTCATCCGCGAAGGCGGACGTCCGTGTAACTGCGGCCGCGATGGATGCTTGGAAGCCTACGTCTCCACCGCAGCTCTGATACGCGAGTATACGGAGCGAGGCGGTTCTTTCCCCGATAGCCGACCGGCTGACGACGCGAGTCTCGCGTTAGACATCAATAAACTTTCAGCCAGTGGTTGCCCGACTGCCGTGGCCGCCTACCAAGCCATCATCGGCTACCTCGCCGAAGGCGTTGCCAACATCTTCAACCTCTTTGATCCCGAGGCAGTGTTGATCTCCGGCGGACTCGTAGAGGGTCAGCCACAATTTGCAACCGCACTGGAAGAGCGAGTCACCGAACTTCTGCACTTCGGTTCAAAGAGAAAACCGTGTGTAAAGGCGGCCGCCGCCGGACGTTTTGCAGGCGTACAGGGCGCAGCCAGCTTGATCCTTGAAGCGTGACGGTAGGGGGCCGATCGATCTGCCAATGCCCCCTGCTCTCGCGGAAAACAACAATGCTGGATCCGTAATTCAATTTCGCAAAGGAGGGAGTCGCAATGAATAAGACAAGCCGGTGGCTATCATTCCTGCTGGTTGTATTCTCGACGGTAGCAGCGCGGGCGCAACGACCCGTCACCCGGTTGGAGCTCATTCCTCCGTCCCCGGTTACCGACAAGATCGTCCTCGACATTCGCGGAGCCGCCGAAAACAACTCCAACTCGGAACGCCAATATGTACTATCCCTCTACTTGGATCGCGAGTCGCCATCTACGCTGTTGCACACGGCGAATGTGAGAATTGCCGCTCAGGGCAACGCGGGCATCTATTGCCGCCATTCAACCGAAACCTGGGCCGGCAAGCACCGCATCCTCCTGGTAGCGACAAGCCCAAGTGGAAAAATCCGCGTGACCCGTGACCTCGAAGTCCTGCCGTCCAAGATCCGCTCCACTCGCATGATCGATGGTGCGTGGGCTGGCATCGCGCACTGGAGCGACGAAGAGGGCCGTCACTGGAATTCCACAATCCGCAAACTGACCGACGCCGACTGGCGCCAGCAGATTCACGGCATGCACGACATTGGCATGAACACCGTCGTCATTCAGGAGAGTTTTCGTAATCAGGAATACTACGGGCGAAACAGCATCGCTACCACCGGCTACAAAGGACTGGCCTACTATCCATCCGATCTTTACCTGGGACGCGCCAACGTGACATCACGCGATGCCATCGAAGCGATCTTGTCGGAGGCGGACCGTTTGCAGATGAACGTTTTTATCGGCGTTGGCATGTATGCGTGGTTCGATTTCAGCGCGCCTTCCCTGGAGTGGCACAAAAGAGTTGCGGAAGAGCTATGGCATCGTTACGGCCACCATCCTTCCTTCTACGGATGGTACGTTTCCGAGGAAACATACGGCAGCCTGATCCCCGACGAAGGCGAGTCTGCCAAGGAACGCTACCGTAAGGAGGTGATCGCCTTTTTCCGCGAGTTCCAGAGTTTCACCCGTCACCTCGCTCCGGAAAAACCAATCATGCTTGCACCGAACGCCCACGGCATGATGCTGTCCCAGGACGTCTGGCCGCTCGTCCTCGAGCATCTAGATATCGTTTGTCCCTTCGCTTTTCATCGCATGCCCGAGGGCGATATTACCGGCGAACAATCGGCAGCAATCTGGCAAGGCCTGTGCGACAAAGCAGGGGCCCATCTATGGATGGATATGGAGGCTTTTCTGTTCGAGGACAACGTTGCGCTCGTTCCACGTCCAATCGCGGGTTTGCTTCAGGATCTCCAACGCTTCCCCAACTTCGAAAAGATCCTGTGCTACCAGTACCCCGGTATCTTCAACTCCCCGAAAACAAACGTGCGGCCGGGCGGCCCGCCGACGGTCGCCCTTTACCGGGATTATCAGGCATACCGCCAAAAGCTTCTGTTTTAGGGCAGCCGAGAGGCCGACTCCGGACTCCGAGACCTTGTAGGTTCAGACACTTTCAGAACTCAAGCTGGAGGGGTTTTGGGCAGCATTGCTCCCAGCCTGGGTTAATGAGTGTAATGATTCCATAACAATGCCGGCTCCCAGGCCCGAGTAGACTTTGGTGGCGCCAACCAACCAAAAGGCTCGGGAGAAAGGAGCCGAAGATGATCATTATAGGTTGTGACTATCACCCGGGCTTCCAACAAATTGCGTTTGTGGATACCGACACAGGAGAACTACGAGAGCGGCGGCTGCAGCACCCCGAGGAAGCGGAACAGTTCTGCCGTGACCTCGCAGCACAAGGAATGAAAGTGCGCGTGGGGATGGAAGCCAGTGGGCACGCGCGCTGGTTCGAGCGACTGCTGGTGGAACTGAACTTCGAGCTGTGGGTTGGCGACGCGGCGGAGATCCGAGCGAAACGGGTACGCAAGCAGAAGACCGATCGCCAGGATGCACAGCATATTTTGCGCTTGCTGCTGGAGGGTCGCTTTCCGCAGATCTGGGTGCCGAACGGGGAGAATCGGGATCTCCGGCAACTGCTGTGGCACCGTCACCGCATGGTGCAAGCCCGCACCCGGATCATGAACCAACTGCAAGCCGTCGCTTTGAATGAAGGGTTGCGTTGCAAGAAGAGGTTATGGCGGGAGCGGGGACGGGAGCAACTGGAGTCGTTCCGTTTAGCACCGTGGGCGAGCCGGCGACGGCATGATCTGCTGGAGTTGCTAGACCGACTGAACCCAACGATTGCCGAGCTGACGCAAGCCATTGAGCAGGAGGCCGAGAAGTGTCCCGAGGCGCAGCGCTTGATGACGCATCCCGGAGTGGGTGCGCTGACCGCGCTGGCCTTCGTGCTGATCCTGGGGAGAGCAGATCGGTTTCAGTGTGGCAAGCAGATCGC
>JBAUVZ010000010.1:0-23925 GCA_049583505.1 Candidatus Sulfotelmatobacter sp. | reverse complement strand
GCCATGGACATTGGCGCACTTACGGTGTTCCTGTATTGCTTCCGCGAGCGCGAAGAAGTGTTGAAGATGTTCGAGATGGTCAGCGGACAGCGCATGATGACCTCTTACTTTCGCGTGGGAGGAGTGGCGCTCGAGCCGCCGCTGGGATTCTTTGAACGGGTTCGCGAATTTGCCGGGCGCTTTCCCGAGAAGGTGGATGAATACGAAAACCTGCTCACGGGAAATCCGATTTGGATGATGCGGACCAAAGGCGTCGCGAAGATGACCGCAGAAGATGCTATCGCGCTGGGGGCTACCGGGCCTACCTTGCGCGGAAGCGGAGTGGACATTGATCTGCGCCGTGATATGCCTTACTCGGGCTATGAGAATTTCAAGTTCAAGGTTCCTGTGGCGCAGGAGGGCGATGTGTTCGCGCGGTACATGTGCCGGGTACGAGAGCTGCGCGAATCGAACGAGATCGTGAAGCAGGCTCTGGATGGCATGCCGGAGGGTCCCATCAAGGCGGATGCTCCGGGGATTGTGCTGCCGGACCGGGAGAAGATGAAGACGCAGATGGAAGCCCTCATCTATCACTTTAAGATTATTACGGAAGGCTTTGCGGTGCCGGCGGGTGAGGTTTATCAGGCGGTTGAGTCGCCGCGCGGGGAAATGGGCTACTACATCGTTAGCGATGGAACCGCTAAACCTTATCGCGTGCACATGCGGTCAGCCTGCTTTGCGAACCTGCAGACTCTGGCGAAGATGTGCGAGGGCGGCCTGATCGCGGATGTGGTGGCGGCGATTGGAAGTATCGACATCGTGCTCGGGGAAATAGATCGGTGAGGTTTTCGGACGAGTTCGAGACACGGTTTGCGGAGATGGTCCCGCATTATCCGACGAAGCGGTCGGCGCTGGTGCCAACTCTTCTTTATGCGCAGGACGAGGTTGGATATCTCAGCGATGAAGTCATCGCAGAACTGGCAGGCCGCTTGGATTTGACGGAACTCGAAGTGCGCAACGTGATCAGCTACTACTCGATGTTGACCACGAAACCGCGCGGCAAATTCAACGTTCAGGTCTGCACCAACATCAGTTGCATGGTGCGCGGAGGCGAAGAGATTTTGCATTACTGCGCGAAGAAGCTGGGTGTGGGCCACAAAGGAACCACGGCGGACGGGTTGTTTACGCTGGAAGAAGTGGAATGCATTGGGGCGTGCAGTTGGGCTCCGGCGGCGCAGGTGAATTACGATTTTCACGAGAATCTGACTACTGAGAAGATCGATAAGGTGCTTGACGAGTACAGGAAGAAGGCGGCGCAGTAATCCCCATGGCATCTCTGGTTTCCCATCCCGACGAAGTCAAAGTCGTCTCCCGGCGCTTCGGGCAGGGCGCGGTCAACATCGACCGCTATCTCGAACTGGACGGCTACAAGGCCGTGCAGAAGGCGCTTGGGATGGAGCCGGATGCGATTATTAATGAAGTTAAGAATTCAGGATTGCGGGGGCGTGGCGGGGCTGGGTTTTCGACCGGGATGAAGTGGTCGTTCGTGCCCAAGCAGTCGGCGAAACCGAAGTATGTGCTGTGCAACGGCGACGAGAGCGAGCCTGGAACTTGTAAGGACCGCCTGATTTTTGAACACGATCCGCACGCCGTGATCGAGGGAGTGATGATTGGCGGTCTGGCGGTGGGCGCGCGGAGCGGTTACATCTACATCCGCGGCGAGTACCGCTATCTTTCGAACATCATGCAGAAGGCGATTCGGGATGCTTACGGCAAAGGTTTCCTGGGCAAGAACATTTTTGGCAGCGGGCGCGATTTCGATATTTACTGGCATGGCGGCGCAGGCGCTTATGAAGTGGGCGAGGAATCGGCGCTGATGGAATCGCTTGAGGGCAAGCGCGGGATTCCGCGGATTCGGCCTCCGTTTCCTGCAGTGGTCGGCCTGTGGGGTGGTCCCACGGTTATTAATAATGCGGAGACGTTGGCGAGCGTGCCGCACATTATGCTGGGCGGCGCGGAATGGTACTCGAAGCTGGGTCCGCCGAAGAACGGTGGGACCCGGCTGTTTTGCCTTAGCGGCAATGTGACAAAGCCTGGGGTGTACGAACTGCCGATGGGCTACAGCTTGAAAAAGATGATTTACGAGGTTGGCGGCGGCATCCCGAATGGGCGCAGGTTAAAAGCTGTTGTCCCTGGCGGGTCTTCCACGCCTTGCCTCACGGAGGACGAAATCGACATCAACATGGATTTCGATTCGGTGGCGAAGGCGGGTTCGATGCTTGGTTCGGGCGGCGTGGTTGTACTCGATGACAGGCAGTGCATTGTGAAATTTGCTCTGCGGACCATGAAGTTTTACCAGCACGAGAGTTGCGGGTGGTGCATCCCCTGCCGTGAGGGAACCGACTGGCTGAAAAAGACCCTGGTGCGCTTTCACGCGGGCGGCGGCGTAAAGAAGGACATCGACAACATGCAGTACTTGTCGGAAAACATGCTGGGCCGGACGTTTTGTCCGCTGGGCGATGCGGCCGCGATGCCGATGATTGCGTTCGTGAAGAAGTTCCGCAAGGAGTTTGAAGATCATCTGGAAGGCCGACCGTGCCCTTATGAAACGGAGGGCGCGCCGGAAGAGCTGCCAGTTTTCGCGCATTAATTTTCCATGGCTGACGTAACACTCACAGTTGACGGCAAGAAAGTCACGGCTCCCGCGGGGACGCTGCTGATCGAGGCCTGCAAGGCGGTGGGCATCGAAGTGCCTTCGTTTTGCTATTACCCAAATCTCTCGCTGCAGGGCGCTTGCCGCATGTGCCTGGTGAAGATCGAGAAAATGCCCAAGCTGCAGACGGCGTGTACTACCGTAGTCAGCGAAGGCATGATTGTCACTTCGGATAGCGAAGAGATCAAGCAGGCACGCAAGTCGATGCTCGAGATGCTCCTGGGGAACCATCCTTTGGACTGTCCAGTGTGCGACGCCGGCGGCGAGTGCGAACTGCAGGATATGACGTTCTCCTACGGCGCCGCCGAGTCGAAGTTCATGGAGACGAAAAATCATAAGGACGAGCAGCAGTGGTCGCCGGTGGTTTTCTTCGACCGGCCCCGTTGCATTCTCTGCTACCGCTGCGTGCGTGTCTGCGGCGAGGGTATGGACGTCTGGGCTTTGGGGGTGCAGAACCGCGGCGTTAGTTCGATCATCGCGCCTAATAAAGAAGATCATCTGGACTGTGAAGAGTGTGGTATGTGCATCGACATTTGTCCGGTGGGTGCGCTTACTTCCGGTGCATACCGCTACAAGACGCGTCCTTGGGAGATGAAGCATGTGGGCACGATTTGCACCCACTGTGGCGATGGTTGCAAGACCACGCTGGGCGTGCGTCGCGCCGACACCGGGATGGAGATTGTTCGCGGCGACAACCGCGATAAGAGCGGGACGAACGGCGACTTCTTGTGCATCAAGGGGCGCTATGCGTTCGATTTTGCGAATCACGAGGAACGGCTTACGCGGCCCCTGATTCGGCTAGATGGCAGGCTCACTCCTTCGACGTGGGAGGAAGCGTTTGAACTGATCGGAAGGAAGTTTGCGGAGGTTCGCGATAAGGATGGGGGCGAGGCGATTGGCGTCGTTGGGTCGACTCGCACTACCAACGAAGAAGCCTACCTGCTTTCGAAGTTTGCCCGCGTGGTCTTGAAGACGAACAATGTGGACCACCACCGCACCGCGGACTTCCCTGCCCTTGCGGCTGCGCTTCGCGGCAAAGCCGATGCCACAGCCAGCATCGCTGACGTCTTCACCGCTCCCGCCATTTTGCTAATTGGCAATGATCCCACGGAGCAGCATCCGCTGCTGGCTTGGCAGATTCGCAACAACGTTCGTCTGCACCGGGCGCGGCTCTACCTGATCAACTCACAGCCGATCAAATTGCGCCGGCAAGCTACAAGCTTCATGCAGATCCCCGCCGGAGCGGAAGCGAAGGTTGCCGCGTTTCTCGCAGGCAGCGATGCTGCTGCGGATGCGATCGTCAGGTCCTCCAGCAGCAAAGATGCATGGATCGCGCTGCGCGACAAACTGCGTGGCGAGCAGAATCTGGTTGTCGTTTCCGGTTCTGAACTCCGGGGAGACGACCTTGCCACGCTCGTGAAGTTCGGTTCCGGAATTTCGGGAGCTAAATTTGTCTGCCTAGCGGACTACGCCAACTCCCGGGGAGCGTCCGATATGGGCTTATATCCTGATTTGTTGCCCGGGTACCACCCGACCTCCGGAAGCAGCCAGTTTCATCGGGACTGGGGAGAAATCCCGCGGGCTACCGGCCTCGATCTGGCTGGCATGGTTGAAGCCGGAAAGGCAGGCAAGTTAAAGGCTTTTTATGTGATGGGTTCGAATCCTGTCGGCCGGTTGAAGATCGATCCGTTTGCCCTCTCGAATAGTTTCGTCGTCGTGCAAGACATGTTTCTGACCGAGACCGCGGTGATGGCCGATGTGGTGTTGCCGGCCGCGAATGCTTACGAAAAATCAGGAACGTTCACCAATACCTGTGGTGACTTGCAGTTAGTGAAGAAGGCCGGCGAAGTCACGGGCACGAAGGCTGATTTCGAGATGATCGTGCGCATCGCGGATGCCATGGGCTTCGATGTGCGCAAGTTGGTCCCGTTCGGTGGAGGCACACATGCCGACATGGGACAGTCGCGCGGAGCACAGTCAGGCGAGGCCGACCGGCATGCGGTGTGGCTCGAGGCCCACGGGCTGGAGCCGAAGCTGAGCCCGTTCGATCCTACGGCGATTCTGGATGAAATTCAGCGGCTGGTTCCCGGCTACGACGTATCCCGCATGAATCTGCTGGCGGGCAATAGCCAGCATACGTCGCTGACCGAGGCTGGGACGGGGGTTGCGCACAGGCCGGAATCGATTGCTCCCGCACACGATAATCTTTTTAGTTCCGGAACGCTGGGACGTTATTCGCGCGCATTGAAATCGGTGATTGAGAGTCACGAGGTCAAGCCCGCTGAAGTTGCGGCGGACTGATTCCAGCATTTGGAGAACAAGGCATTGTCAGTTGGCGTTTTCATACTCGTGTCGGTGATCAAGTCGCTGATTGTCCTGATTGTGCTGCTGACTGCCGTCGCATACACGGTGTGGCTGGAGCGCAAAGTTGTGGGCCACATGCAAAATCGCTGGGGCCCGACGCGGGTTGGTCCGTTTGGGTTGCTGCAGCCGGCGGCCGACGGGCTGAAGTTCCTGTTTAAAGAAGATCTCACGCCGCCGCACGTCTACAAGCCGCTGTTTCTGGCGGCGCCGATGATGGCCCTGATCTTCGCCCTGACGTCGATTTCAGTGATCCCGTTTGGGAATTCGATCACGCTTTTCGGATACAGTACGCCGCTGCAAATCACCGACCTGAACATTGGGCTGCTACTGATTCTTGGGGTTACCTCGCTGGGCGTCTACGGTGTCGCTCTCGCGGGATGGTCGTCGAACAATAAGTACTCTCTGCTGGGCGGGCTGCGCGCCAGCGCGCAGATGGTCAGCTATGAAATTGCGCTGGGACTTTCGCTGATCGGGGTTCTGATCCAGTCGGGCAGCTTCAGTTTGCGGGTTATCGTCGATACGCAAGGAGGGCGGTTCCTGGGATTTATTCCGCGATGGAATATTTTTCACGGGCAGTTCATCGGTTTCTTCATTTATTTGATGGCCGCGTATGCGGAAACCAACCGCATTCCGTTTGACCTGCCGGAAGCAGAAACCGAGCTGGTCGCGGGATACCACACCGAGTACAGCGCCATGAAGTTTGCCATGTTCTTCATGGCGGAATACGCCAATATGATCACAGTTGCTTGCGTGGCCACTCTGCTGTTTTTTGGGGGATGGCACGGGCCGTTGTTCGGACCTCCGCTGCTGCGGTCGTTGCTGCCATTGTTCTGGTTTGGCGCGAAGATTTTCTGTTTTCTGTTTCTTTACATCTGGGTGCGCGGGACCTTGCCGCGCTTCCGCTACGACCAACTGATGTCTTTCGGCTGGAAGTTTCTGCTGCCTCTGGCGATTGCGAATCTGGTGGCGACGGCGATTGCTGTTGCCTGGTGACAAAAGCGAGTCCTCAGCTCTCGGTTCTCAGTTCTCAGTGACGGCCCAAGGGCGCCGGCTGAGAAGTTGCCTTCTAAGGCATTTTCTGAGAACTGAGAACTGGGAACTGGGAACTGATCGATGCATCTCATTTTATTTCTGGCTTTCGGAGCCGTTTGCGTAGGTGGGGCGGTCAACCTGCTGGTGCAGCGGCATCCCATCAATAGCGCACTGTCGCTGATTGCTGTCATGGCGGCGCTGGCCGGTGAATACTTGTTGCTGGGCGCGGAGTTTGTCGCTGCCGTGCAAGTGATTGTCTATGCTGGTGCAATTATGGTGCTTTTCGTCTTTGTCATCATGCTGCTGAATGCTGGCGAAGAAGAACACACGAACGGAAGCCGCGTCGCTCTTCTGCTTGGCGTCCCGGGGATGCTGACCGGCAGTGTACTGATGGCGTGGGTAGTGCTGCGGCACTCTGGGACTGAATCTGTGCCGATCGGCGCGCTGCCAGGGCATCCTACGGATATTGCCCAGCTTCTGTTTCACGATTTCCTGTTGCCCTTTGAAGTCACTTCCGTGTTGATCCTGATCGCGATCATGGGCGCCGTGGTTCTGGCCAGCAAGCCGGAGGCTTCGGCGGGGAAGGCGGACTGATGGTTCCCTCGTATGTGCCGCTATCGTATTACCTGCTGCTGAGCGGATTCCTGTTTGCCTGCGGTGTAGTCGGATTTCTCATCAAGCGCAACATCATCACCATCTTTATGTCGATTGAGCTGATGTTGAACGGAGTGAATCTTTCGTTTGTGGCGTTCGCGGCGCACTGGCACGCGCTGGCCGGCCAGGTATTTGTTTTCTTTGTGATGGTCGTAGCGGCGGCGGAAGCGACCGTGGGGCTAGCAATCATCATTGCGGTATATCGTACGCGCGAGACGTTGAACGTGGATCAGGTGAACCTGCTCAAGCTATGAACCAGTATCTCAATCTCTGGCTGATCCCGGTTCTGCCGCTGGCGGGAGCTGCGATCAACGGCTTTCTTGGCAAGAAGGCTTCGCGCCATGCCGTGAGTGCCGTCGCGCTGCTCTTCAGCGGCGCTGCTCTTGCCATGGCTTTGTCGGTGGCGGCTAGCTTTTCATCGTTGACGCTTCCCTATCACGAGTTTGTCGCGCACTGGATCCGGTCTGGAAGCTTCAGCGCGGACTACGCCTTCTATCTCGATCAACTTTCGCTGGTCATGTTGCTCGTGGTCACCGGAGTCGGATTTCTGATCCACATTTACTCAGTTGGCTACATGTGGGACGACCCCAGCTTCTACCGCTTTTTCAGCTATCTGAACCTGTTCATGTTTTTCATGCTGACGCTGGTGCTGGCCGGCAACTACCTGCTGATGTTTATCGGCTGGGAGGGCGTTGGACTGGCGTCGTATCTGCTGATTGGATTCTGGTTCACGAAAGATTCGGCGGCGGCGGCGGGAAAGAAAGCGTTCATCGTGAACCGCATTGGCGATTTTGGGTTCCTGATCGCTTTGTTTCTGCTGATCAAGCATTTTGGATCGCTGAATTTCGATCAGGTGTTTCGGAGCGTCTCCCCTCTAGGTGCGGAGACGGCGGGCGCGGGACTGCTCACAGCCATTGGCATTCTGCTGATGGTGGGCGCTTGCGGGAAATCTGCGCAGATTCCTCTCTACATATGGCTTCCTGATGCGATGGAAGGACCTACGCCGGTTTCGGCCTTGATCCACGCCGCGACCATGGTGACTGCTGGCGTGTATATGGTGGCCCGTTCGCACGTGATCTTTGAACGCGCTCCGACAGCGTTGTTGGTTGTGGCGATCATCGGGACGCTGACCGCATTCTTCGCCGCGACTATCGGCATCGCGCAGACCGATATCAAGAAAGTTCTCGCGTACTCGACCATTTCTCAGCTGGGCTACATGTTTATGGCCTGCGGCGTGGGGGCGTTCTCGGCTGGCATCTTCCACTTGATGACGCATGCCTTTTTCAAAGGCCTGCTGTTCCTAGGCGCGGGTTCGGTGATTCATGCCGTCGGCGGCGAACAGGACATGCGTAAGATGGGCGGCCTCAGGTCGTATATTCCGTGGACGTTCCTCACGATGTTCATCGCGATGCTGGCCATCTCAGGAATCCCGCCACTTGCCGGTTTCTGGAGCAAGGACGAGATTTTATGGAAGGCTTACCAGGCCAGCTGGGTGTACTGGGGAATCGGCGTGGTCACGGCATTCATTACATCTTTCTATATGTTCCGCTTGTTGTACATGACGTTCTTCGGCGACTACCGCGGAACTCAAGGGGACCCGCACGGCGACGGCTCCCGCGGACAGAACTCGCATGAACACGGTGAACCGCATGAGAGCCCGATGGTCATGCTGGTGCCGCTAATGATCCTGGCTGTGCTTTCGCTCGTCGGCGGCTTGGTCGGATGGGGCAACCATTTCGAGAATTTTCTTGCGCCCGTCTTCGACCCGGGCGGGATGCCAGCCGAGACGACGAGCAGCATCACCGAATGGCTGTTGATGGGCGTGTCGGTGGCTTTTGCCTTGGCGGGATGGGGTTTGGCGCGCCTGCTCTACTACCAGCGCCCCGAACTTCCGCAGAAAATTGCGGACGCGCTCGGCGGCTTGTATGAGGCTGTGGTGCACAAGTACTACATTGACGAACTCTACGCTGTACTCTTCGTCAAGCCGTTGATCGATGGCTCGACTCGAATTCTTTGGCAGGATGTGGACCGAAAGATTATTGATGCCGCGGTGAACGACGCCGGTGACGGAGCGCGGCAGGTTTCCGACGAGGTTCGCCACATGCAATCCGGCAACATTCGCTCGTACGCGGGCTGGATTGCGGCAGGTTCGGCGGTGGTGATTGCGTTCATGATCTGGATGGGGGTGGAGCGGTGAACACTGACAGTCTCAGCCCCTTCATTCTTACTCTGGTGACGTTCACACCGCTGGCGGGAGGGCTGCTCCTGATGCTGCTGCCGCGCCGCGACCGCGACATTCGCATTTTTGCGCTGGTCATCTCGCTGTTAACGTTCATTCTCTCTCTGCACCTGCCGGTCTACTTCCATCGCGCACAGATTGATTTTCAATACCAGGTCGACAAGCCATGGGTTTCCAGTCCGAATATCCACTACCACATGGGCGTTGATGGCATCTCCCTATGGCTGGTGGTGCTCACGACATTTCTCACCCCGCTGTGCGTGCTGATTTCGTGGAAGTCGATTCACGAGCGGGTGAAGGAATTCTTCATTCTGCTCCTGATTCTGGAGACGGCGTTGATCGGCGTCTTTACGTCTCTCGACTTGTTTCTCTTCTACTTCTTCTGGGAAGCCACGCTAATACCCATGGCGTTGCTCATCGGCATTTTCGGCCACGAGCGCAAGGTGTATGCCGCGGTGAAGTTTTTCATGTACACGATGATCGGCTCCGTCTTCATGCTGGCGGCGATCCTTTGGCTTTACGCGCATACCGGCAGCTTTGATTTTGTTGTGATTCGGGATGCGATCGCGAGCGGGGCTGTACCGCAGTTTCCCGCAGCTGCGCAATGGCTCTTCCTAGGCTTCTTCCTGGCATTTGCGGTCAAGGTTCCTCTGTTTCCTTTCCATACATGGTTGCCGGATGCTCACGTGGAAGCTCCTACGGCGGGGTCAGTGCTGCTGGCGGGAGTGCTGCTCAAGATGGGTACCTACGGATTGCTGCGGTTTAATCTGGGCTTGTTTCCCGAACAATCGCGGCAGAACGCGCCCTGGGTAATGACGCTGGCCTTGATTGGCATCATCTATGGCGCGCTGGTGGCAATGGTGCAGCCCAACATGAAGAAGCTGATCGCGTATTCATCCGTCAGCCACCTTGGATTTGTCGTGCTGGGGATCTTCAGCTTCACGCAGGCCGGGCTGAACGGCGCACTGTTCATCATGCTGGCTCACGGAATTTCTACGGGCGGGCTGTTCATGCTGGCGGGCATTCTGCACGAACGACGTCATACCTACGAGATCAGCGAATTCGGCGGACTGGCTTCGCCTATGCCGGTGTATGCGGCGTCGTATCTGGTGATCGTGCTGGCATCGGTGGGCTTACCCCTGCTGAATGGCTTCATTGGGGAATTTCTGGTGTTGAGCGGCGCGTTCCAGGACAAAGCAGTTTACGGGATACTCGGCGCCACCGGCATCATTTGGAGCGCGATTTACCTTCTCTGGATGTACCAGCGAGTCTTTTACGGCAAGGTCACACATCCGGTGAACAATTCTTTGAGCGACCTTTCCGGGTTCGAGAAAATTGCGATTTGGCCGTGCGCGGTGGTGGCGCTGGTGATGGGCGTCGCGCCGATTATTTGGCTGGGGGCGATTGATCCGGCGGTTCAGGCCGCGCTGACGCCCATCGTAGGAGTTGCGAGCAGGATGGTGGGACCGTGATCTCTGAGGCGATGATCGCGACTCACACGCCGGCCTTCTCGCAGACGCTGCCGCAGGGCGCCGATTACGTCCGCATCCTGCCCGAAATTGTTCTCTCCGTTTTCGGCATGATTGTGATGTTGCTCGAGCCTCTACTCGACGAGGAGAGAGGTCAAAGGCTTCTGGGGTTGATCGCGTTCGTGGGCACACTGGCGAGCCTCGGGGCAACGTGGTTCATGGCCCAAGCTCCGGGGCTGGCCTTTTGGAACATGGTGCAAGTGGATGGATTCAGCGTCTTCTTCCACGTTTTGATAATCGCAATTGCGGCCGTCGTCATCCTTAGCTCGTACGAATACATGGCGGTTCAGCGGATTCGGGCCGGAGAATACTACGCCCTGATTCTTTTCGGCGTGGTGGGCATGGCGTTGATGTCGTCGGCCATCGAACTGGTTCTGATTTTCATCGCTCTTGAGATTTCTTCCATCTCTTCTTATGTATTGGCAGGATTTCGGCGGAATGAGGCTTCCAGCGCTGAATCGTCGCTGAAGTACTTTCTGCTGGGTTCGTTCGCCACGGCGTTTTTCCTGTACGGAGTAGCGTTGGTGTTCGGCGCTACGGGCTCGACGAATATCGATCAGATCGGCCGGACGTTGCGCGCTGGTCCGATCCCATTACTGGCATTCGTGGCAGTAGCGTTCATGTTCGTGGGCTTGGGCTTCAAGGTGGCTGCAGCGCCGTTTCACATCTGGACTCCCGACGTCTACGAAGGAGCGCCGGCACCGGTTGTAGGCCTCATGTCAACAGCACCCAAGGCGGCGGCTTTTGCAGTTTTGTTGCGTGTCGTTTTCGTGATCAACGTGCACGACCTAATCTGGGTCATTTGGGTCTCGGCGGCCTTTTCCATGACTCTAGGCAACGTGGGCGCCTTAGTGCAAGACAATGTGAAGCGCCTGCTCGCCTATTCCTCGATCGCACATGCGGGTTACTTATTGGTGGCATTCGCCGCTGCGCCCGTTCCTGGAATCTCGGCCGCGATGTTCTACACGGCAGCCTATGCCGCCATGAACCTGGGTGCGTTTGCAGTGGTAAGCCACTTTGCCAACGCGGGCGAGCGCTATGTGACGCTCGAAGACTACGAGGGCCTGGGCCGCAGCGCCCCTTTGCTGGCGGCGACGCTGACCATCTTCCTGATCTCGCTGATTGGTATCCCGATCACCGGTGGCTTTTTTGCCAAGTTCTACGTGTTCAGCGCGGCTGTGAAAGCCAACTTGATATGGCTCACGATCATCGGCGTCCTTAACAGCGGCGTTGGCGCGTACTACTACCTGCGCATTATCGTGATGATGTACATGCGCGAATCGCGGAAGGAAGTTCCAGTGACACCGGTTCCAATCCCCCTGCGATTTGCGCTGGCAGCCTGCCTGGTCGCAACTCTCTATCTCGGAATATTCCCCACCCGCCTGTTGCAGTACTCTCAAGACTCCGCTCAGCAACTCGCCCAGCAGGCTCCGCCCGAAGCTCCCGTCTCCGGGCTCGTTTCAGCGTTTCCGGAACTTCGGTAGCCTCCTAAATTCATCAACCGAGAAAGGACATGAAACCACCAAAGGTCTGTGGATTTCCATCGTGAAGACTTAGTTGTGGTTGTGAACCAGGGGAACGAAGCGGACGAGTTCCCGAGGCGAAACCAGCTGCTGCCCGTTCACCATTCGGATGAACTGCAACTGCTGAGAGTCGGAAGAGCCGACAGGAATAATCATTCGTCCGGAGTCGCGGAGCTGGTCCAGCAGCGTGGGCGGCAGATCGGGAGCAGCGGCCGAAACAAGGATCGCGTCGAAAGGAGCGTGGGCGTGAAGACCGAGTGTGCCGTCTCCGGTAAAGATTCGGGCGCTGGTATAGCCGAGCATGGCGAGAACGCTGCGGGCGCTCTCGGCTAGAGCGGAATGGCGTTCGATGGAGAAGACATGCGCTGCAAGTTCAGCAAGCAGAGCGGTAACGTAGCCGGAGCCAGTCCCAACTTCGAGAACCTTGTCGGCGGGCATGAGTCGGAGGGATTCGAGCATGAGAGCAACAATGTATGGTTGAGAGATGGTTTGGCCGTCGCCGATGGGCACGGGATGATCTTCGTAGGCCTGGTCGCGATAGGCTTCAGGGACGAATTGGTGGCGGGGGACGCGAAGCATGACGTCGAGGACACGCGCGTCAGAGATGCCGCGGGCGCGGAGTTGGGAGTCGACCATGAGTTGACGCGCGGCGGTCGGGTCGAGCATGAGTTGCGGCTTTCGGGCTTCGGCTTTCGGCCTCAGGCCTGCGGCGCGGCGCCTTGGTTGACTGACTGTTCTGCTATTTCTATTGCTTGCGGTGGCGGACGCGCAGGTCGAAGCTGACCACACCGTTCTGGTCGCGGTTGCCGACGACGGAAACGTTGCGATTGACATAGTACTCCCCCTGAATGATCTGCTGCGAACTCTGCGAGACATTGGTGGAGTAGGTGAGGGCCAGGTTGTTGGAGAACTGCTGTTCGATGGTAATCTGGGGGCCGTTGCTGATGGGATTGGTTTCGGTGGTGAGTCCCTGGGGGTCGATTTTGATGTTGCTGGCGCCGAACAGGCGCTGGACGCGGCTGCTGACGGTGGTGTTCAGGGCTTGACTGAGAATGAGGGCACTGGCCTGGTCGGAGAAAGCGCTCTGGCCGGACTGCTCCTGGAGCTGCGCAGATTCCTGGTTGGTGCGGCCGAGAGCGAGGAGAGCGATGATGTCGGACTTCGGCAAGGGAGGCTCGGAGCGGTAGTTAATGTTGAGACGGTCGGGTGTGCCGGTGAGCGTGATGTTGAGATCGTAGTTGCGGACATGGCTGGAGGCCTGCAGATTAAGTTGGGGCTCGATGGCAACTGGATTGGCGAAGGTGATATCGCCGCGCTCGAGAGTAAAGCGGATGCCGTGGAAAGTGGCTTGACCTTCGAGAATATCGACTCGGCCGAGCACGGCGGGACGGGCCACAGAGCCGCGTAGTCGGAGGTCAGCGTCGCCGGACAGGCGAGCGATTGCCGTGCGCATCTGGAGCTCAGGCGCAGTCACGACGTGGATGTCGAGTTTGACATTATTGAGCGGAGAGTTGGCGGTGGTGACGGTGGAGAACTGGCGGCTGCGTTCGAGATAAGTACTGAAGTCGAAGCCCGGGGTCACGGCCATCTTGTTGATGCTGATATCGCCGGACACGGTTGAAGCGGAGCGAGTACCCACCCAATGCAGTTCGGCATCGGCGGTGGAGCTGACGCCTGGGGGATAACGCAAGCGAACATCTTTTCCGCTGGCCGTGAGATTGAAGTTGATCTGCTGGTTGAAGTAAGTGGCGTCGCCCTTGAGGTCGAGCGTGCCACCTCCGGTGCGGGCTGTCAGCGTTTCGATGAGGGTCCGGTCGCGAGTGAAGAAAAGTGAGCCGTTGAGTTCGCTCAAGCCACTAGGCAACCCGGCGTAGGAAAGCGAACCATTGGTCACCTGGACGTGGCCATGCGGAAAAGGCCTGGCCACGGTGCCATCGACGGTCATGTTCACGGTGACGAGGCCGGAAGAAGCAAGGTCAGGATCGAAGCCGGAGAGCAGTTTGAGGTCGAGGCGTCCATCGGCAGTGAGATTGAGGGTGCGGTCGCCGGAGAGTTGCAAGGAGCCATGAGCAGTGAGGTCCGTTCCCTCCCCTACAAGGTGGAGCTGCTGGATGCTAACCATCTGATTGGCGAGTGAGAAGCGAACGGGATCCTGATTGTGCACTTTAACGTTCTCGACGTCGAGGGAAACCGACGTCAGACCGCCCTCCAGGGTCCACTGCGCGCGCCGGCGGAGTGGACCGCGCAGCTCAAGAGAGCCGGCGACAGCGGAATGCCCGGTGAGTTGGCCGCCGAGATAGGAATGCCAAAGGGCGTCGAGATCAAGTTGGTCCATTTTGAATGTGAGGTCGGCGGGATAGTCTTCGCGCAACTGAATGTTGCCGCTGAGCAGTAACGAACCCCGCTGGAAGTTGGAATTACCAATAAGGTGCAGTTCGCTGCCCTGGGTCACGGCATGCAGGTCGATGCCACCCACGAGTTCATGATCGAGGGTGAGATTCCGCACGTGAACGTCCGCATTGATCGAAGGCGCGTCGGCAGTACCGGAGCCCTTAAGCGCGAAGTCGGCGCGTCCCTCGACGGAGAAACGATTGGAATGAACCTGCCGGATACGGGCGAGGTCGAGATTGTTGCCAGCGAGGTCAAGCCGGAAGGCACGGCTGGAAGGATTGTAAGCAGCGCTTCCAGTGATGACTGAATCGTCGTGGATGAGATGCAAGTTGTCGGAAGCGATTTCTCCGCGGCCGAGATGGAAGTTGGAATCGAACTGCTGAATGATCTCACCGAAGGCGGTAGCGTTGCTGAGATGGATCTGTCCCTCGCCGTGAGGTTCGAGGAAAGTGCCGGCGGCTTGGACGACAAGGTCGGTCTTGCCGGAGATGGGATAGTTGTATCCGGCGAAGGCCTCGAGGTCGGCAAAGTTGGCGTTGTGGAGGTTGGCACGGAGGTTGAAGGTGGTGTCTCGGGTGAAATGACCGTGCTGGAGGGAGGCGGAGGCGTCGAATTCGGCAGAAGTGTCGTCACGGCGCAAAGTGGCGTTATGAAAAGCGATGGCATGGAAGGAAGCCTGGATAGAGGCGGAAAGAGAATCCCAGTGCGTTTTCAGTGAATGCGTGTTGGCGGTGGCCGGCAGCGTAACGTCGAAATCGTCGACCCGCAGACTGCCAGCAATTTGAGGAGAGGAGAACGAACCGCTCAGGCTGCCGTTGAAGACAGCACTGCCGTTCAGCGCGACTGGAAACATCGCCGGGCCGCGAACGACGTCGATAAAGGGCAGCCAGTCAGCCAGACTCGAGGTGCTAACCGAGAGCCGGACCGCGGACGCGGTAGATAGCGTGCCGGAGGCCTGCACGCGGGAGGTGGGGGTGGTAAGGGAGAACTTGGGCAGGTCTAAAGCGTCGTCGGTGGCGTTGTAGACGCCGCTGGCGTGGGCGGTGAGTGGGAGTTCTGCAGGGGCAGGATGCGCAGGAGGAGTTAGATCGAGAGTGAATTGGATTTCCGCATCGCTGGGAGTTCCCTTCCAGCGAGTTTCGAGAGTTCCTGACGCTGATCCGGCCGGATGGAGGCGTGAGAGGGGGTGAGCGGGAGTAGTGATCGCGCCGACGAGACCTTCCACAGAGAGATCGCGCAGACGAAGAACGACCAACGCGCTCTGAATGGCCAGTGGCTTTGCTGGGAGCGGCTTTCGGTTAGCAATTTTCTGGCCGGATTTGTTCAGGGGCGGGGCGGCTGAAATGATGGCCGTATCAAGGCTTCTCCTGGCGACGGGTGTCAGATGCTGAGCGGGTGCGAGCCACTGATTCAATTCAGCATCGCCGGTAACGCTGCCGCCGAAAATGCTCCCCTGCAGCTTAGAGAGTTTGAGTTGCTGGTCGGTAATGGTGTATCCGGTCTCGAGCGCCGCGCGGGAGAACGAAATCTGGTTGTTCCTCCAGGCTAGATCTCTGGCAGTGAGCAAACCGTTGGTGGCGAACTGATCGAGTGACCAGTCGCCATGCCCCTTGAGTTCGAGCACGCCGGCACGAAGATCGCGGCGGCGCGCTATGGACGCAACTTCGGTGAGATCGAGGTGCGCGTCGTAGGAACCGTGCAGATGGGGACGACGGAAATCTATGATCTCTCCGCTGGCCGCGAAGTGCGAGTGTCCGGAGTTCCATTTAAAAGACGGAACGACGGCGAAGTCGGATCCGAGACTGAATTCCACCTCGGTCATCCACGCGAAGGGACGGCAGTCCATCAGCTTGGTGTCGACCATGCCGAGCAAAAGGCGTCCATCGTAGCGGCGGCGGAGCAAGGAATAGTCCATCTCGAGCGAAGTATCACGCGCGGCGAAGTCAACAGGAATGGTCTGGTCATCCCACAGGATGCGGCCATGGCGAAGTTCGAAATGATTGATAGAAAGAGCAAAGAGTTGCTCGACGGGAGTTTTGCCGGTGACGGGCGCGATTCTTCGCGGTGGAAAATTGGTTGTGCCGTCGGGATAGAAAGCCACATGGACGACGGGCTGCTCAAGGACGACTTCGTGGAAGCCGAACTCGGAACGAAGAAGAGAGCTTATCTTCAAGCGAGCGACGATGCGGTCCGCATGGGCTAGAGGAGCCTCGGAGGCAGACTCGCGGCCGTGGATGGTGATATCGCGCACGTCGGCCTGCAGGCGCAAGGGCGTGGTGTGGATGCCGCCGATTTCGACGCGGCCGCCGGTAACGCGCTCCAGTTCGGCGATAACGCGGCTGCGGACTAGCGACTGGAAAGAACCAGTGTTGACGTAGACAAGCAGGCCGAGAACCGTGAGGATGCCAGCTACGGCAACGAAGAATACGTATTTCCCCCAGCGGCGGGCGAGCTTGGTGGATGGTTCGGTCACTGCGATCGGACTCCCGGGTCGTTGGCAGAGGGCGTGACGCCGGGAATATGGACTTGCCCTTCGGAGCGTAAAGTTTGCAACCAGGAGATTAGCAACTCGCTAACCTTCTCTTCCGTGAGCAGCTCACGAATCTTGGCGGAAACCTCGGCGAGAGGGACTTCGGAGGCACCGGACCGCTTCAGCTTAGGGACGAACTGGTCGCGGTAGTAGGCCTCGATAGACTTGGAATCGATCTCGACGGCGGGACGAAGGCGGGCGTCGACCAGACGCATCACGTCGATCTGCTGCCGGACGTGAGCGAGGAGATCCTTCTCTGTAATATGGTACTGGCCGAGAAGAGCCTGCCAGACGTCACTGGATGTGGCCTGAGGGTATTGTTTGCGAGCATCGGCCAGACGAGCGGCGACCTCAGCGTCGGTGGCGTGGGGGAAGTCGGAGGACTTCATCTGTTCGCTCAGAAGTTCCTGGTCGATAAGCCGGTCAAGAGCCGCACGGCGGTCGTCGTCAGTGAACTGGGCCAGAGCTCGGTTGGTGAGCAGTGCTTCGTAACAGAGGGCTTCGTCCCAGTCGCTCTGTAGGATGACACGGCCGTTCACCGTCGCGATAATGCGGTCGATCACCTCGGCGGCAGCGACCGTAGACGCGAGGAATATCACAGCCCAGAGCGCAGCAACTACGACGCCTAGTGTGCGGATGTGAAGTCTGGTTATCAAAATGGCTGACCTATGCTAAAAAAGACATTCAAATGGCGCATGCGTTGGGTCTCGAAGTCGCCTGTCAGCGTTCCAGTCGAATTCACCAAACCCTGAAAATAATACGTTGGGTTTAGATTGTACCCGAAGTCAAAGCGTAAAGGGCCGATGGGGGTTTTGTAACGTAACCCAAGACCAACGGCGTGAGAAGTGTAATCGTACCCGCTGTTGTTGAAGTAGGTCTCACACGCTGGAATGATCGCGCCGGGGTTGGCTGTCAAACACTGCGCGGGATCGGGCTGATGCCAGCGCATCAGGCCTGTGAGCAGATCGTGGCCGGCGGTGAAGACGTTGCCCATATCGTGAAAAATGGCGAAGCCGAAGCCTTCTCCGAGATAAGGCAGGCTGATCTGGGGAAAGCGCAGTTCCTCGCTGTTGACGAACAGAGCCGACCCGCCGACGGGAAAGCCGGAATCGGGGTCGCGTGGTCCTGCTTGATTTAACCCGAAACCGCGGTGGGAGTTGCCGCCGCCGGCAAAAAAGAGCTCAGGCAGCGGGATCACCGAAATACCCGAGGGGCATGAGCTAACCAAGTTAACGATTTGACATGCTCCCGGCGGCAGAACCACGCTTCCGTGATAGACCTGTTCCAGGCCCAGGGTGGTGGAGCGAGCGAAGACAAATTTGTGATTGGGCCGCCCGAAGGCATAGTAGGTGGCATCTTGACCGAGAACGCGGCCGTAATTGGCCTGAGAACCAAAATAACTGGAGGCGGCGAAGGCATCCAGAGTGAAGTATTGGCCTTTTGTACTTTCGAGGGGGTTGTCTCGTTTGTCGCGGATGTAAGTAAGACCGGGACCAGCGACGCGCGCGGGCAAGGAGAACAAACTAAATTCGGCGGGGGAAAGGTCTGGAACGATGCTGCTGGCTTTCACGCGTCGGTAATCGAAGCGGTAGGTGATGGACGAGGAGTAATTGGGCAGGAGCTGGCCGATTTGCTGGCGGAGATCGATTTTGCCCTCCCAGCGCTGGGAGGTGAAGGTAGAGACATCCAGGCTGTTGTCGTAAAACGCGGTGTAGAAAAGTTTGAGGCGGTCATTATTGAAGAGCTTGGGGATTTCATAGCTGATAAGGCCGCGCTGCTGAAGGCGTCCAACGTGGGACTGAAAGGTCAAGGTCTGGTCACGGCCGCCCATGTTCAGGCGGGTGATATCGAGTCCGACGCGCGGACTCACTCCGGCGGCTCCGGTCGGAGCGCTGGCTCCGGCGGGCAGGCCGGTCTCAAATTCCAGCCCAAGGCCATAGGTGAAGGTGTAGCGCCTGGCTTCCTGCGCCTGGACGAGAACGTTTTTTTCGGAGTCGGAGCCCTCGGGATTTTGGACGGCAGTATCGACCTGGCTGAAGATGCCGAGGTCGTAGAGCTTACGCTGGGTATCGAGGAGGTCTTGCTGGCTGAGGGGTTGGCCGGCAGCCACTTGAATCTCGCGCTGCACCACGTAGTCGCGGGTGTGATCGAGCCCGGCGACCATCACCTGATGGACGAAGAATTGTTCGCCTTCATGGATAGTGTAGGTGACATCTTCGCGGTTGGCCTGACTGAGTGAAGGTGTCGTGGTGATTGCGAGGTTGGCGTTGGAAAAGCCGTGATTGAAGTAGTAGTTGAGGATGTACTCGCGGTCATCGGCCAGGTTCTGTTCGGAGTAGGGCTGTCCTTCAATAGTCCTGAGTTCAGTGAACGTCTTAGCCTCAATCTTCTGATCGCCGAGTATGTGCACTGTCCCGCTAAGAGTCTGCTGACCTTCTTCAATTTGAATGTGAACCGCGAGGTGGTTGTCGGTGTGATGATAGTCATCGTCGACCTTGGTCACAATCTTGACCTCGCGGAATCCGCTCGAGACGTATAGCGCCTGGAGGTTGGCGACGTCGCTTTTAAGCAAGGCTCCGCTGTAGCGTCCGGGGGAAAACTTACCGGAAGGTTCAATCTGGAGGCGGCTCCGGAGCATTCGCCGGGGGAAGTACTTATTTCCAGTAATCTCGATCAGTTCGAGCTTGTGCAGGGGGCCTGGATTGATTCGGTAGATGACGCGAATCATCTCAGAGCTGGTTTCCTTCTGGACTTCAACCGTGGCATCGAAGTGGCCGCGGCTCTGGAGATAGTCGAGGAGGTTGCGCTTGCCCTCGTTCAGAAGGTCGTCGTCGAGAGCGTTTTCCTCGTAGACCGGAACTTCTTTCTTCATCACTCCGTGGCTGATGTGAAAACCCTGGGGGTAGATGACGACGACGGGTCCTGGTTCTATCAGATAGGTATAGTCAACCGCGTTCGATTGGGGGTTGAATCTCTGCTCGGCAATGGAAACCTGAGCGAGGACACGCTGCTGCTTCTGAAACTTCTTGCGCAGGCGCTGAAGAGAACTGGTGACCCGGGCAGCGGTAACGCGATCACCAGGGTGCATCCTGGCGATATCCTGAAGTTGGCCCTGGGAAAAGGTTGCGTGGCCGGTGAGTTTGACCTCGCCGACGTGGGCAGGCTCTCCAGCCGTGATGTGGAAGAGGATGTTGACCTGCTGGTTGGCGGCATTGGAAGTGCTTTCGGCGGTGACGCGCGCGCGGTAATAACCGTTCTCTTGCATCAGCTGGCGAACGTTTTGCAAGCCCCGGTTGAGTTTGTCGACGGTATGAAGCTCGCCGAGCTGGAGCTTGGTGGCATTAACAATCTGGTTGTAGTTGGGGTGGCCGGGAACACCTTCCACGTCAACGGCTCCAACAAAGAAATTGAGCGACGTGGTGAAAGTCAGTAGCACCTCCGGGCCAGAGGGAGTAATTTCGGCCTGGATGTCGGCAAAGCGTCCGGTGGCGAATAAGACGCGGATGCTTTCGCGGACCTGGTCGCGGTCGAGCGGCTGGCCAGGTTTCTGCGGGAGCAGTTGGAGCAAGTGGTCGCTGTCCGGCACGCCAGGCAGTTCGATCGACTGGACAATGCGTCCGGAGTATTCCGACATGGCCGCCAGGGCCGAGGGTGACTGCGTGGCTTGCGATTCCTGAGACGAGTGCGAAGAGGCCGATGCCGACGAGCCGGCATGGGCGACCGGGCCGAGCGAAGCAATGATGACCATCACGAACGCGGCGTACCGTCTCAGAAAATAATGTCCTTGGGCCTGTTGCCTACGTTTCGATGAAGCGCGGAAGGCCTGTGTTGTCTGCATCCTGGCGGCTGAAGCAGTCCAGACCCTTATAATAAAGGTTTTGCGGGTGGAAACTGGTGACCTCTTTGAGACAGGGCACGGAGCAGGAAAAGTTCGAAGAACGGTACTCGCGGCAGATTCTGTTTCGCGGAGTCGGAGCGGAGGGCCAGCGGCGTCTGGCGGCGGGGCGAGTTGCGATTGTGGGGTGCGGAGCGACTGGGTCGGCGCTGGCGTCACTGCTGGGACGCGCAGGGGTGGGAACGTTGCGGATTATCGATCGCGATTATGTGGAAGCGAGCAATCTGCAGCGGCAGTCGCTGTTCGAGGAAAAGGATGCGGCTGAGTCGTTGCCCAAGGCGATCGCCGCGGCACGAAAAATTGCTGCCTTCAATTCGGAAATTGCAGTCGAGGCGCGGGTCGAGGATTTGGTTCCGGGTAACATTAATGTATTACTTGAGGGGATGGATGTAATTCTCGATGGGACGGACAATTTCGAGACTCGATACCTAGTGAACGATTATGCCGTAAAGAGCGCCCGGCCTTGGATTTATGCGGCGGCCGTAGGCAGTTATGGCGTGACCTTGAATGTGTTGCCGGGTAAGACGGCATGCTTGGCGTGCATGTTTCCGGATGCGCCGCGGGGGATGGTGGAGACTTGTGAAACCTCGGGGATATTGAATACGGCGGTGAACCTGGTGGCATCGATTGCAGCGACGGAGGCGGTGAAAGTATTGGTAGCGGGCACGGCCACCGGACGTTTGCGAAAAACGCTGTGGTCGTTTGATGTTTGGACGAACGAGCAGGTGGAGCTTGCGGCGTCGAACCCGCGGGCAGGTTGCAGGGCGTGTGGATTGCGGGATTTTGTGCATCTGGCGGGCGAGGGGCGTCCGCATATCACCATGTGCGGACGAAACTCGGTGCAGATTCATGAGCGTGCCAGGCCGATTGATTTTGCCGAGATGCAGCAGCGGCTGGAGGCGCACGGCGTCGTGCGGCACAATGAATTCGTGCTGAAGTTCTGGCGCGAGCCCTACGAGATGACCCTGTTTCCCGATGGGCGGGCAATCATCAAGGGAACGACGGAAACCGGGATTGCGCGCAGTCTGTATGCCCGGTATGTGGGGAGCTGAGTGGTTGTTCGTCGTTTGTCGGGTCCTGGTGCGGGTCAGACTTTAGGCTCCGTTCGGATCAACAAGGCTAGCCGCGGAAACAGGAAGTGACCGCCGGCGTCGTCGATCACGTTGACCTGGCATGTATAGAAACCAGGTTTGAGCGACGTCAATGGCACGTCCAATTGGAAGACGGCAGCTTTCCGCTCTTGCGCATTTAATTCTGTCAACTCTACCAACGAACTCTCGTACGCCTTGGCCTTACCCTGAAAGAACGCGACGCTAGTCAACAGCCGGATGCCGGGTTTGCTGTCTCCGGCTCTCGCCGAATCTACGACAGTTGGCCTCACCGGATCGTACACCTCATAATAAAGAAGCAGGTGCTGGGTGGCCGAGAAAACATGCGTGATGCTTGGAATGATCTCGGAACCGTCACGAATTAGCGGGTTCGGATTCGCACCTTTCTTTGTCTGTGCCGGTTGAGTCTGGCTGGCCAGCACCACCGAACTCATCTTAAGCGGCTGCGCTTTTAAGTCCGGCACGTCGATGTCGGTTTCGAAAGATCCCATGCGGCCGGTCTGATTCTCGCGCACGACGAGCTTCAGGTGATATTTGCCGCTCAGCAGGCTCATCCCGGTGTCATACTGCACATTCTTTTTTTGAACTTCGGTTGAAGTGTTCACCGCGAGTTTCACGGTGTCGCGAATTCTGTTCAAGGGATGGCGTTCGCTATCGAGCACCATTCCAATCACATCCAGCGTCGCCTTGTCGAGATCACTGCTGCGGACAAACGGAATCTGCGATCCCGGCACCACCAGCGAGATAGGAACGAAAAACTTGTTGCCTTCCAGCCGGAAGTAGGCAACGCCCAGATACAGCGGCAAATCCGTGGCCGGCAGTTCGGAAGCAAGTTCCTGCTCAAGCTGCCGCTCCTTGTCGTCCTTGGTGGAATGTTGATAATCCGCAGGCGCGTAGTAGCCGCGGCGGTAATCGATCTTAGCTCCAGGAACGTTGCTTTTCACGACGATGCGCCGGTAACGCCCGTCCCGCGCTGAGTTTGTACTGTGATAGCCGAGCAGGTAGTAAGTCGACGTGTCCTGCTGCACGCCTTTGAAGATCTTGGTGAAGTCGTTGGAATCGAGAAAAGCGCGGCCGCCAGTATCGCTGGCCAGCGTTACCAGCGTTTCCTGCGTGGTGAAATTGGAATTCAGGGCATTGAGTGTCGCCTGTCCGGAATACGCTGAAACCCCGCGCAGGCTGGCGTTCTGCGCCTCTCCGCCCGCCACCAGCGCCTGCAGGCCGCGCATATCCATGGTGTAAATCGCCAGGTTGGAACGAACCGCCGCGTTCACGGCTGCGCGCAGTTCCGATTGATTCTCAATGCCGGTGCGGTCCATGCCGCTGGAGAAATAAATCAGCGATTTCTTCTGCTGAACGTACGCGAGCTTTTCCGCCACGGATCGCAGTGCTTCCAACCGCCGGTCGGTATTGAAGATGTTGTATTCGGTGTCGTCGGCAGTAAAGGGCTGGCCCGTGTCGGGCGTTCCCTCGGTCGTGCCTGTGGTGCCTTCCTCGAAGCCCTGGCCGCTGCCTGAACTGAATGCATCTAACTGTTTTTTCAGCAGCGCGTGATCGGTAGTAAAGTCCTGATTCACCAGCAGTGAGCTTCCCAGCGAAACAATCGAGACCAAGTCCGCAGGCGCCATTTGCGTATCGACATAGTGCTCGGCTGAGGTAACCGCGTGGTCGATTTCGTCCGGTTCCATGGCAGAGAGATCAAAGAACAAGACGATCAGGCGCCGGTCCTTGAACTGGGCGGCGGCGTTTGCTGGCGAAACCGGCAGAGTCGACTGCTTGGGCACCGGCTCGGGCAGCGGCTTCACCTGGGTGACATCCAAAGCCGGCACCGCATCGACGTTCTCCATATCAAAGGAAACAATCCTCTGCGGTTTGTTGTCTTCAAGAATCGTGAAGTTCTCTGGTTTCAATCCCTGCACAAAGTTGCCATTCTTGTCCCGTACCGTCACGTTCACCAACACGAGATC
>JBAUVZ010000009.1:0-61728 GCA_049583505.1 Candidatus Sulfotelmatobacter sp. | reverse complement strand
CCGAGGTGGTAGCTGTGATGTATAGGGTTCGATAGTCCTTGTCGCCCCAGTTCAGGTTTGCCGGCTGCTCTGGCATGACGATGGTGCCGAGATGGTTGCCTTTGGCGTCCCAGACCCAGATGCCTTTGGGCCCGGTCACAAAAAGGTTGCCGTTCTTATCCACCTTCATTCCATCAGGCACGCCATCGCCCCTGCCGCCCGGCTCCTCGCCGAAGATGCGGCCGTTGCTGAGGGTTCCGTCGGCAGCAACCTCATAGACGCGGATGTTTCTTTGTTTGCTGTCGTCAACGTAGAAGTGCTTGCCATCCGGCGAAAAAGCGAGACCGTTCGGCTGGGTCAGGTCCTTGGTGAGTAACTGCACGTTGCCTTTGCCGTCCAGCCGGTAGACGCCTTGGAACGGAATCTCTTGTTTTTCTCCCGCAACCAGATCCAAGGTCGGATCCGTGAAGTATAGCGCCCCATCAGGGCCACTAACTACATCATTGGGACTGTTCAGCTTCTTGCCGTCGTAATGGTCTGCGAGGATGTTGTATTTCCCTTCGGGAGTTACCTCGATGATGGCGCGCAACACGCTGGCGCAGTCGATCAGGCGATGCTGGCGGTCAAAGGTGTTGCCGTCGGGATCGCCGAGCGCAATCACATCCTCCTTCTTGCCATCGGGATGCAGGCGGAAAATCTTGTTGATGGTTTCGTCGCTCACATAGAGGAAACCGGCCTCGTCCCACACCGGGCCCTCGGTAAACCCAAAGCCCGAGCCCACGACGCCGAGTTTGGCGTTGTGATCCACCAGATCCCAGAACTGGGGCGATTCGGACTGCAACTGAAACTCCCGGGGCTCTCGTGGGACATCCAGAAAACCTGACGCGCTGACCGCAATGAGCACAACGGTTGCGATGATGAAGGTGTGCAGGACTTTCATGCTGCGATTCATGAGAATGCCTTTCTCGTGGAATGTACCTCTTGAATTATGCCTCGCTGATTTCCGCCATGGAGGAGCGAGGGCCGCCTATTCCTCCCATTCATCCACTTTCGCGGCAGTTTCTGGCTGTTTGGCAGTCGCCACGCTCATCAGATAACTGACGACATCATTCAATTCATCAGGACTGAGCGTGGAACTGTAGTCAGAGGGCATCAGGGCTTGTGAATTGTATTCCAGCCCCTCGAGATCTGACTTCGTCACAAAGTGAAATGTCCCATCCAGCGTTTGCAACTGAAGAGAGAAATTGTCTTCATTGCGAATTCTGCCGACATACTTCTCCCCGCTGCGAGTGGTCGCCGTTACCAGTCGCGCCTGCCGGTCGCCGCCCGGGGCGGGAATGGTGATCGCGCTCCGAATCTGCTCGACAGCGTGAGTGCGAGCGTACGCGGACAGATCTGAGGCAATAAAACCGCCTTTTCCGGCGGCCATGTGGCAGCCAGAACAGCCCGCCTTGCCGAAGAAGACTGCCTCGCCACGGACCGGATCACCAGGCAACTTGAGCGTTTGCTTTGTCCCCTGAAGAGTGCGCAGGTAGGTGACTACGGCTTTGACGTCAGAAGTTTCCAGGGAGCGGAAGGCTGGCATTGCAGTGCCGGGAATGCCATTCTCAATAATATGCGCGATCTGGGCATCGGAAAGGTGCTGAACCTTTTGATTTTCAGCGATGTTGGGGGCGCGTTCGGCACCTCTCCCGTCCAAACCGTGGCAGTTTGCACAGGTCGAGGCGAAAGTTTGCTTGCCTCGCGTCGAGGTTGGCTTGACGTTTTTCTGTGGGAGGTCGTGCTGGCGGGTTTGCGACCAGGCGGCGGGACCATGGGCGGCCCACAGAGCCACCAGAAGCGGCACCAGCACGTAGAGTGATTTGGGACTTGAGAGCATTGACGAAAAAAAGGTTAGAATAAACAACCGTGTCCAACGAGTTGGCTACCTGCGGACCCAACCCAGTCTTCAGAACAAGTCTCCAAGTGAATAGCGTCCAAGACCGCTAATCCGTGTGTTCTTACACTTTCACCTGATGAAACCTGTTGCCGAGTTTTGAAAAATCCACAACGCAGTATCGTTGACGGTTTATCTTAAGCGCAGTAGGTGTGTCAACCTCTTTTGCGTTCTGCATGAGACCAAGAAACGCAACCCTAGCTTCCTGCGCCACACTTTCTCGAGTGGCGAGCAGGAAATTGCTCAAGTCGCAAACAGTGGGCAAGGCTATTACTTCTGTTTGACCGCGATGGCCGAGATTTCAATTCGGGCATTGTTGACCAGGGCCGCTGCCTGAACGGTTGCGCGGGCCGGCTTCGGGTCAGGCATGACGCTCTTGTAAACCTTGTTCATGTCCGGGAACTCATGAATGTCGGCGAGATAGACGGTGACACTAACGACGTCCTTTAGTTCAAAGCCAGCTGCTTTCAGCACTTTCTGGATATTGTCGAGGGCCGCAGTTGTTTCGGGGCCAATGCCCCCTGCAACCAGCTTGTCGGACGCGTCCGTACCCTCCTGACCTGCTATGTAAAGAGTATTTCCCGCCACGACGCCGTCGCTGAAAGGAAGTCCCCTGGCGGGTGATAGATTTATCGCTTTCCGCTCCTGGCAATAGCCCCCCTGTCCCGCAACGGTTATGGTCAGTGCGACCGCAAAAGCCCACATCAACAGCCGGACGTTTCTTGTCTGCATGGTAGCTTTCATTTCCCTTCCCCTTTGTGATAATGGATTGGCTCTTCCACGCGAAGAAAAACAGTGTTAGAGTCCGCGCACATATATACATCCAGGAGGACGAAATGAACAAGTTTCGTGGCTTTGTGAAATCGCACAGAATCGCGGCATCACTGGTGTCCATCGGTGTTTTGGGCGCAATCCTGTGCGGAGCCAGATTTCTGCGGGCACAGTCGGTTGGCGGAACAGCTGCGTCGCAATCCGAGGACGGTTTGATTGCGGATT
This sequence comes from Candidatus Sulfotelmatobacter sp., assembly GCA_049583505.1. Classification (GTDB taxonomy): domain Bacteria; phylum Acidobacteriota; class Terriglobia; order Terriglobales; family Acidobacteriaceae; genus Sulfotelmatobacter. The sequence continues at coordinate 58,817 of JBAUVZ010000009.1, read as the reverse complement.
TTCGTCGCGTCGAAGTAGCTTCGGTTTCGGATGCGCTGGAGCAGTTGACCGGAAAGCGCATGTACATGAGTCACCGCATGCATCCGATCTTAACTACAAAATTTGCCGGGTTTGCGCGGACCGTCCTGCTCAAGAAAGACGAAGGCAACAGTGACCCCGCTGCGTTGAACGGAATGCTGGCAGCCATCGACGAGGGCTCGGTAGATTCTGTTTACGTGATGGTGGTCGAGGACGGGGAGGACATTGCGGGTATGGGCGGACTGATGGGCACAGCCATGGCCGCGCGCGGATATGCCGGAGCGGTAGTCGATGGAGGAGTGCGTGATGTAGCTTATCTGCGCAAGATTGGGTTTCCCGTATATGCAACTGGGATCGTGCCCTCGACGTCGGTGCATCACTATCGATTCGGCGGATCCCAGATTCCCGTGACTTGCGACGGTGTGACGGTGAATGCGGGCGACATTGTCGCGGCAGATAGCGATGGCGTCGTGGTCATCCCCAGGGCCAGGGCCCAGGAAGTGTTGAAACTCGCGCAACAAATGGATTTCAAAGAGCACTCGATGTATGCCGTGATCGAACAGATGAAATCGATCGTGGAGGCGGTTAAGAAGTTTGGGAGGCTGTAGAGAATGAAAGATGCCTATTGCACAAAATCGATTTTCATCAGATAATTCGCACTTTCATTCTGTGAGTGGTCGATTTTATTTGGTCTACATGGCTGATACTCCAAAGCGAAGCTACAACATTACGGCGCTGCAGCGTGGGTTGCGTCTTCTCCAGCTGTTCAGCGAGTCGCCGCATGGGCTCACCGCGAAGCAAGTTGCGGGGCAGTCCCGGCTGCCGGTGAGTACGGTCCACCGTTTTCTCGCGAACCTGGAGGGTGCCAGCTTTTTGAACTGTAGCGGGGACGGTGTGTATCACCTGGGAATCGCGTGTTTCGCTATCGGCCAGGCGGCTTTGGGTCAACTGGATATTCGCCGGGTCAGTCTGCCATACCTGCAGGAGTTGAACCGGCAGACGCGCGAAACCATTCATCTGACGGTGCGGCACGGGCTGTCCGCGGTTTACGTCGAGAAGCTGGATTCACCGGAACAGTTGCGCATTTATTCCCGCATCGGCGCCGCCGTTCCGTTGTATTGCACCGCGGTTGGCAAAGTCATGCTGGCCCACATGCCTGACGACGAGCGGGAAAGAGTTCTACCGCAGTTGGGACTGAAACGGTTGACGCCGAACACGGTGGGGAACCTTCAGGAGTTGGACGCGGAACTGTACCGGGTCCGAAAGAACGGCTATGCCTGCGATCTGGAGGAGCACGAACTTCACATACGATGCGTGGCGGCTCCCATCTGGGACCACGCCGGGAGCGTCAACGCCAGCCTCAGCATTACGGCGCCGGTGGTACGCATGGCGGTGACCCGTTTACGGCAGCTTGCACCGTTGATTCAGACGGCTGGACTGCAAATCTCGCGGGAGTTGGGGTATCGGACTGTCGATTACCGCTCACCCCTGCGAAAAAGTGGTGGGGAGGCAGCGCTTGCGAAGCCTCTCTAGGAAGCACAACGCGGGCCATTTCGAAGCTGAGGTTACTCTCGACCCGGGAGGGACTTGGGGCATGCGAAGGGTGCGGAGAGCAGCGCTCATCACCTTCGTTTTGACCTGCCTGGCAGCAGCGGCGGGAAATGACACGCCTGCAACCATATCGACGGCAATCGATGTGCGGTCTGAAGATCTTCTGTTGCAGCCTCCCGCCGCGAACTGGATTTCTTATAACGGGGATTATTCCGGCCGGCGCTATAGCAGCCTGGCTGAACTCAACCCGGGGAATCTCGCGGGACTGCGGGCCGAGTGGGTGTTTCATGCACACAACTCCAAACGGCTCGAGGTTACTCCGTTGGTGGCGAATGGGATGATGTTCGTGACCGAGTCGAATGACGCCTCCGCCCTCGACGCCCGTACCGGACGAGTGGTCTGGCACCATTCGTGGCCGATCTCGGAAGGATTGATCGACGATGCGGCGGGTCACATCAACCGGGGCGTCGGGTTGTGGCGCGACCGGGTTTATATGGAAACGGACAACGCGCATCTGCTCTGCCTGGATGCGCGCTCGGGCAATCTGATCTGGAACGTGGCTTATGCGAACTGGAACAAGAATTACGGAGCAACCAGCGCGCCGCTCGTGGTCAAGGACAAGATCCTGGTGGGGACCTCCGGCGGCGATGACGGCGTGCGGGGCTTTGTTGCCGCCTACGATGCGCTGACGGGCAAGTTGGCTTGGCGATTTTGGACGATACCCGGTCCGGGCGAATTCGGTTCCGAGAGCTGGCCCGGAAAACTCTATTTGCACGGTGGTGGAACTACCTGGATGCCGGGAACCTACGACCCCGAACTGAACACGATTTACTGGGGTACCAGCAATCCCGCACCTGACTTCGAAGGCGGCGTGCGTCCGGGAGATGACCTTTACACGGACTGTGTGTTGGCGCTGGATCCGGATACTGGAAAATTGAAATGGCATTTCCAGTTCACGCCGCATGATCTGTTCGATTTTGACGCAGTTGAGACTCCGATCCTGATCGATGCGGTTTATCAGGGCGCGCCACGGAAACTGCTGGTGGAGGCAAATCGGAACGGCTACATCTACGTTCTCGACCGCACGAACGGAAAGTTTCTTTCGGCGACGCCGTTCGTGGAAAAGCTGAACTGGGCGAAGGGAATCGATGCGCAAGGCAGGCCTGTATTGAGCGGCAACCAACCGACGGCGGAGGGAACACGGATTTGTCCAGGTTTCGCCGGAGCCACGAATTGGTTCGCGCCTTCCTACAGCGAGTCCACCCATTCGGTTTATTTCATGGCCCTGGAGGCATGCCAAACTTTCTTCTTCAAGCCGCAGACTTTTCAAGAGGGTCACGACTATTACTCGACCGGGGTGAAGCGTATCCCGGGCGAAACTTCCCAGAAGGTTCTGGTGGCGTTCAACCTGGACACGAATTCGATTGCCTGGAAATACCCTCAAACAGGAGCAGGACACTCTTCTGCCGGAACCATGGCAACCGCTGGCGGCCTGGTGTTTTTCGGTGACAATGCCGGCTCGCTTGAAGCTGTAGACGCGCGAGATGGCAAGCCGCTATGGCACTTCAATACCGGGCAAGACATGAGTGCGTCCCCCATGAGCTACGCGATCGCCGGCAAACAGTACGTGGCGATTGCCGCGGGTAGTGACGTGTTCAGTTTTGCGCTGCCTTGATGGGGCGCGGATCTCGAAGGCTAGTTGGAAGGAAAACGAATATGAATTTGACTCTCACTCGCCGAACGTTTGCCGCACGGTTCGCTTCCGCGCTTTCCACATTGGGAGTTACCGCCGCCGTTTTGCCTGCATTGGCTAAGAGTGCCGCGGGTCAAGATGCGGGGGGAATCCGCAAGCTGAATAGCGACGGCAAACCGGGCAGTGAGAAGGACGTGATCATGCCGGTGATTGTCCACAATGGGTTGATTTATGTCGCGGGGCAGGGCGCCCACGATAGTCGAGATTCCAAGGAATGGACCATTGAATCCCATACCACCATGGTCATGGACAAGATCAAGAAGCACGTCGAGATTGGCGGAGGAACCATGGACAGCATTCTTCAATTGAATGTCTTCCTGGTGAAGATTGAGCACTGGGATGGAATGCACAAGGTGTTCTCGACCTATTTTCCCCACGGCGGGCCAGCGCGCACAACCGTCGCGGTAGCGGCGCTGCCGGGAGACTCGCTGGTGGAAATCAATTGCATCGCAGCAGTCGCCGGCAAGTGAGCAGCGAAGAACGGCCGGGCGTAGCCGTGAACTCGTTCATGCTGCAACCTGGCGAAGACAAAATAGTTGCCGAGCAACTTTCGCGACTTCTGCGCGAACACGCGGTGTAAGCGGAATAAAGCAACCGGGGGACAGACTCAGGAGAATACTTGGGGATCACGAAACGCAGTGCTCACAAGACCGAGCCGAGCCGTTCACTCCACCGGCATGCGGAGTTTGGATCCTTTTTTCTCCAGCCACGTGTTGAATTGCTCGATCATCTCCCTGGTCCACTTGGCATCGATTTGACCTGGGGTGTACTTGCCCTCCCGAAGCATCATGTGGCCCCAGTCGTCGATCAGGTGATCCATTTCCGTGTCATCGGCCACTTTCCCCGCCAGTTGCGGGGGGACGAAAGTGACGCCTTCAGGATCGCCGATCGCGATGTCGCCCGGCATCACAGTTACGTCTCCGATTCGGACAGGGACGTTGATGCCTGTCAGCATGACGTTCTCAAGAGCGGAGGGATCCATACCGCGTGTGTACACCTGGAAACCCGGAATCTCCTGAATGCCGGTGACATCTCGAACCGCTCCGTTGACAATCAACCCGTTGTGGCTCTTGGCGTAGATGGCGGTCGACAAATTGTCGCCGACAATGGTGCCATAACGGACCTTCCCGAACAGATCGACAACCAGAACGTCTCCCGGTTTCAAGATGTCAATGATCCAGGAGTTCTCGTCGCCGATGCGATTCTCTTTCTTGCCGTTGGCTCGGATCACCGAATCCACGTCGGGGCGTTGCGGCATGAAAACGGCGGTCACGACACGGCCAACGAGCCGCTGTCCGGGATTGATTACCTTCCAGCCGCCTTCGAACTGATTGCGGTAGCCGGCGTCTTGCAGAACGTCCCACGCCTCGTCTGCAGTAACGTCCTTCAGCCGGGAAAGTACAGAATCGGGCACTTTCGGTCGTCCATCCGGAAAACGGTCGCCCTGCCACTCCGGTGTGAATTCAATGCGCTGTTCTTTCGAGAAGAGGTCGAGCTGAGCACGGGCCGGGGCGACCAGCACGAAGCAACTTATGAGCGCTGCAAGGTAGGCGGCTTTTTTCATAGGACTCCGAGAACGACCTCCAGGGTGAAAACGAGTTTTATCGCGAGCGCGAAAATATCATACGGCAGTCACCCCCGCAATCCCTTATCCGCCGGTAGCCGCTGCAAGCTGGGGAATCAGCGATGAACAGTGCGAGCACGAGCCATGTGCGCTGGTTTCTGGTGTTCTGGCTGTTCATCCTCAGTGCGGTGTCTTATCTCGACCGGGTAAACATTTCCATCGCCGGCGGATCGATTGCAGAGGCCTACCATCTCAGTGATGTGCAGCTGGGCAAGGTGTTCAGCGCCATGCTGGTCGGGTACGCACTGTTCCAGACGGTTGGCGGGAGGCTGGCCGACCGCTTCGGACCGCGCCGTGTGTTGACCGCGGGCGTCGCGTGGTGGGGGATCTTTACCGCGCTGACCGCTATGGTCCCCGCGAACATTGCAGGCGCGATCTTCTTCTTCGTCGCAGTACGTTTTCTTCTGGGCGCGGGCGAAGCGGTGATTTATCCCTCCGCTAACCAGTTCATTGCGCGTTGGATTCCAACCTCCGAACGCGGCGTCGCGAACGGCTGGATATTCGCCGGAGTGGGAGCGGGCGCCGGACTTACTCCCTTGATCATCACTTACATCATGGTTCATTACGGTTGGCGGACGTCGTTCTGGGTCTGCTCCATCATCGGATTTGCCGCAGGAGCGGTCTGGTTCCTGATTGCTCGCGACACGCCTTCCGAGCATGCTGGCGTGTCTGACTCAGAGTTGGCGTTGATTCGCTCCGGACTGACGCAGGCAGGATCAAAGAATGACGCGAATGCGCTGGTGCCTTGGGGACGCGTGATGCGAAGCAAGGAAGTCTGGGCCGTCACCATCAGCTACTTCTGCTACGGCTACGTGGCATGGATCTTCTTCAGCTGGTTCTATCGTTATCTCGCCAAAGTACGTGGCCTGGATTTGAAGGCAAGCGCGTTCTACACCATGTTGCCCTTTCTGGCCATGCTGGTGGGCTGCCTTTTAGGAGGAGCAATCAACGACCGGCTTACGAAATGGCTAGGGCCGCGAGCGGGACGCTGTGGCCTTGCGGCATTCGCGATCGCCGTGGCGGGGATATTCATCGCCTTCGGATCGCAAGTTCAAAGTGCGCAGCTGGCCAGCGTGGTGCTTGCCGGCGGAGCCGGTGCGTTGTATTTGTCGCAGAGTTCTTTCTGGTCGGTGACGGCTGACATTGCCGGCGCGTCTTCGGGTTCGGTATCGGGCTTTATGAATATGGGGAATCAGATTGGAGCAGCGCTGACGGCTTCGCTCACTCCCTGGATCGCAGTCCGATTTGGGTGGACGACTTCATTTCTAGTAGCGGCTGGATTGTGCGTAGTCGGAGCGTTGAGCTGGCTGGTTGTGGATCCAACGCGGCAACTTGGAGTTTCTCCAGGTGACGCTGGCGCGGTGCAGCTTCAGAGTTCTAGAGGTATGTCTGATCAGTCTGGCGATAGATCGCCCGTGGCGCGTGCCAGTTCGTGAAATCACCTTCTAAGATCAGCATTTTCTAAAATCATGGCGAAACTGGAAATCAAATCGAAGAGCGGCTGCATGTGGGACCTGGTCAGCCTCGGGGAAGTCATGCTGCGGTTCGACCCAGGCGACGAGCGCATCGCGACGACGCGTCATTTTCGCGTCTGGGAGGGCGGAGGCGAATACAACGTCGCCCGAGGCCTCAGGCGGTGCTTCGGGATGGACACGGCGGTCGTGACTGCTCTGGCGGATAATCCAGTCGGACGTCTCGTCGAAGACCTGATGCTGCAGGGAGGCGTTAGTCAGAAATATGTGCGCTGGGTTCCTTTTGACGGGGTGGGCCGGACTGTCCGCAACGGGTTGAATTTTACCGAGAGGGGTTTCGGCCTGCGCGCGCCGCTCGGCTGTTCGGATCGCGGGCATACCGCCGTCTCACAACTGAAACCCGGCGCAATCGATTGGGACCAGATTTTCCGGAAGGATCGAGCACGCTGGTTTCACACGGGCGGAATCTATTGTGCGCTTTCGGAGACTTCGCCACTCGTCGCCCAGGAAGCTATGGAAGCGGCGAAGCAGGCCGGGGCCATCGTTTCCTACGATCTGAACTACCGTCCGTCGCTGTGGAAGTCGATTGGAGGAAAAGCCAAAGCCCAGGAGACGAACCGGCGGCTGGCGCCGCTGGTGGACGTGATGCTGGGGAATGAAGAGGACTTCACAGCTGCTCTGGGCTTTGAAGTGAAGGGTCTCGACGAACACCACTCCAAGCTTGATCCGAATAACTTCGAGAGAATGATCGAAAAAGTAGTCCAGGAGTTTCCCAAGCTAGCGGTCATCGCGACGACTCTCCGGCATGCCAGGTCAGCCACTCTGAACGATTGGGGAGCGATGTGCTATTACGACGGCGAGTTCTGCCAGGCGCGGGTGCGCGAGAATCTGGAGATTTACGACCGCGTGGGCGGAGGCGACTCTTTTGCCTCGGGATTGATTTATGGATTTCTATCGGGGAAAGAGCCGCAGTGGGCGGTTGACTGCGGCGCTGCGCATGGCGCACTGGCAATGACAACGCCGGGCGATACGACGATGGCAACGTTGGAAGAGGTGTTGCAGGCGATGAAGTCGCAAACGGCGCGCATTTCACGCTGAAGATAGCATACTGAACCGGGCACGCTGAGAGCAAAGGGAACGGACCGGGCACGAACCGGGCACGAGACAACCATTATGACCATCGAGGAAGTGATTCGCAGGATCGGGGAGATTGGCATCGTGCCCGTGGTACGGGCCGCAACGGTCGAGGACGCAACCCGGGCCGTGGAGGCCATCTGCGCCGGAGGCATTCCGATTCTCGAAATAACCATGACAGTTCCTAACGCGATCTCCGTGATTCGCCACGTCGTGCGTGAACATGGAAACACGGCGCTGATCGGGGCGGGCACGGTTACGACCGGCGAACAGGCCGAGCAATGCATTCGTGCAGGGGCCGAGTTTCTGGTGAGTCCGGGACTGTCGACTCACGTGCTCGCCGTGGCGCAGGCATGTGCCAAGCTGGCAATCCCCGGAGCGCTGACCCCAACAGAACTGATGCATGCTCAGGACAATGGCGCGAAGCTGATCAAGATCTTTCCTTGCGGCAACGTTGGCGGTCCCAAGTACCTGCAGTCCTTGAGAGGTCCGTTTCCGAACGCCGCCTTGATTCCAACGGGGGGAGTGAATGCTGCGAACGCTGCCGACTACATTGCCGCCGGGGCGTTTGCTTTGGGAGTGGGCGGGGATCTGGTGAACGCGGCCACGCTGCGCGATGGGAATCTGGCGAAGATCACGCGAGCGGCTCAAGAGCTGGTGCAGACAATCCATGCGGCACGTGAGCAGGCGCTCGAAAAAGCCAGTGCGTCGCGTTAGAGCAGAAGATTTCTTACCGTGAACTGGGAGGGTTGCGATGCAGCTTAGTGTCACGAAGTTGAACCTCGGCCGAATCTTTGCAGCAAAGCTGTTGAGCAGGTCTGCCATCGCAATCACTGTTCTTATTCTTCTCGTGATCGTCCACCGCTCTGATGCGACCGCCCAATCGGCATCCGCCGCGGAACCGCCGGCAACCGTTCACATCGACGCAACGCCGGGGCACGCCATCAATTCCTTCGATCCCGACAGCGCGCTGGGCAGTTCCATTGATGTCCTCTCTCATGACGGGATCGATAAGGTTTATACCCCGCACATCATTCAGGAGTCGCTCTCGGCAGGCTGGGGACCGATTACTTATCGCAACAATTCCGAACTGCGCATGGCAGCCTGGCATTGGACCGAGAACGGAACCTGGAGTGATGCGGCGCACAAGAGCGGATACTTTACGGGCAGCACCGAGCTTAAGGAACCGCTGCGCTACATTCTTTCCTACGCGCTGCCGCACCGCGGCTTCTCAACCAGCGGTGACCGCCCGCTGCGAGGCCCAAATCTCAGCTATTGGAAGAGCAATCCGTATCTCACCAGCAAGTTCACAGGGGAAAGCGACGCCCTGCATCCGCAATGGGTGGTCGTAGATCTGCAAGCCGAAAAGCCGGTGAATGCGATCCGCATGCGCTGGGCGAGCCCGTATGCCACGACTTACCAGGTGGAGTATTGGGTGGGAAAACGTGCCCTCGACTTCGATGAAGGCCCAAAGGGCGAATGGAAAACTTTCCCCTCGGGCGCAATAAAAAACGCGCAAGGCGGAACTGTTAACTTGAAGCTCGCCGACGCACCCATGACCACGCAGTACGTGCGCATCTTGATGACGGAATCTTCGAACACCTGCGATCTGCATGGATCGGACGACATCCGCAACTGTGTGGGATATGCCATTCAGCAAATCCGAGTCGGCAGCGTCGATTCCAGCGGCGCTTTTGCCGAGGTCCAGAAGAATATGTCTGAGCGACCGACTACTTATTGCTCCTCTTCGATTGATCCCTGGCACTCGGCCGCAGACGTAAATGCCACTGGCGGCTACCAGCACAGTGGCTTCGATCTCTTTTTCACCAGCGGACTCACCAATAATCTTCCGGCGATGATTCCGGTCACTATGCTTTACGGCACGCCGGACGACGCAGCCGCTGAGATTGCCTATGTCGAGAAGCGTGGCTACAGCCTCGGATACGTCGAACTGGGCGAGGAACCCGACGGCAAGCATGCCATGCCGGAAGACTACGCCGCGCTATACATTCAGTGGGCCGCGGCTATCCATAAGGTAGACGCGAAACTGAAGCTGGGCGGGCCGATCTTTGAAGGAGTGAATGAGGACATTCGAGTCTGGCCCGACGCGCAGGGCCGGACCTCGTGGATGGGACGATTCGTGGACTACCTGAAGTCGCACGGCCATATTTCCGACCTGGCTTTTGTCTCGTTCGAGCATTATCCGTTCGAGGCGTGCACCATCACCTGGAAAACTTTGTACACCGAACCTCAGTTAATGAAGCACATCCTGCAGGTGTGGAGAGACGACGGCGTCCCTAAAGAAGTGCCGCTCATGGTGACCGAGAACCATTTGGCGGCCTCGCTCACGGGACCGATGACCACGATCTTTGCCGCGCTTTGGTTGGCGGACAATGTTGGCTCCTTTTTCGAAGGTGGGGGAGCAGCTTTCTATCATTCGCCGATTCAGCCGCAAGGCATTCAGAACAGTTGCTTGGGCTGGGCTTCATGGTCGAATTTTGTCGCCGACGAAGGGGGCTCAGATGAGGGTTCTCATGAAGGCTACTACATCGAGGGATACACTTCTCCCTACTTCGCCGCTCACATGATTAACCTAGAATGGGTGCAGCACCGCGCTGGGGTGCATCACATGTTCCCGTCGTCCACGGATATTAAAGACGCCGAAGGGAATGTGCTGGTTACGTCGTATGCGGTGCATCGTCCTGACGGAAATTGGTCTCTGATGCTCGTCAATCGTGACGAGACCAGCCCGCACACCGTGCGCGTACAGTTTGAGGATTCCAAGAGCAAGCAGAATGTGTCGTTTTCCGGGCCGGTCACGTTCGTGACGTTCGGGAGCGAGCAATATGTATGGGTTAATGACGGCCCAAACAGCCACGCGGACCCGGATCATCCGCCGATTGCGACTACTGTGTCGGCGGGACCGCAAACTGCGTTCACTCTGCCGAGGGCTTCCATCACTGTGTTGAGAGGGAAAGTGGCCGGGCTGAAGGATTAACGCCGGGGACGGACTTACATAAATTTTAGCTAACAACGAGACGGGCGGAGATCCGCAAGTGTATTTCTGACGAATAAGAATTTATGACGCCAGAGGCGACTCTACTGCTTCAACAAAGCATTGGGAAGGTGGTCCGGCTCACGCGGCTTGATGGTGAAGTCATACTTGCAAAGATCACCTTAGTCGATCCCCTTGATGAGGAGATTGTCTTCGATATGCTCTCCACGACCGACGAATCCAAGTATGAGAAGTTTGACCGGGAGCCAGCCTATCTACTGTATTTCAGTGACATCTCTACTGTGAACGCTGTGACCGATTCGACTCCTTGATCAAGTGGCAGGGCGCTCTAGCTCTGCTCGGTGCAGAGTGATGGATTACCGACGCGAAAAATGCGAGAGGTCGTCGACCCTTTCAGGCCGGCGACCAATTGACCTTCGGACTTTCCTTTCAATTCTCCAGCATCACCGGCGAAGCAGCCAATACCCCGGCGGCGAGTTCCAGATCGTGCAAGTCTTCGCGGCTGAAGTCCTGGGTGAAGCGCGGATCCAATCCCTTGCGTGAGATTTGAATGACACCCAGCACGGTCAAGTGCTGATCTAGAATCGGCACCGACATCAGCTTCTGGATGGGCGCGGGCGGCGCCGGATCCTCGGTTTCGGATCCGACCGGCTTGATCGTCTCGAAGATGCTGGCATGTTTTACGCGGGCGAAATTGTTGAAGATCTCGGCTTTCTTGCTCAACGCAGTATGGGCAGCGACCGCCTTGCTGGAAATCGGAATTGCTCCGGTGGTCCGCAGGTGCTCAGGGAAAATGAACTTGAGCAGGCCGCCTTCCAGCCGCAGCAGCGCAACTTCCGCGTACTGCACCTTAAACACTTTCGCCAATACCATGCTGATGTCAAGCGGCGTGACGCCTTCGCCCAGCACCGATCCCAAAGGTAGCAGGTTCTCGGGGAGAATGATTTCTTCAATGGCCCCGTCTTCAGGCTTATGGGTCATAGAGTGACTCGCAATAAAATCAATTTAGAAACCGTTTCAAGTCTCGCACTTTAAACACCAGACTGCACTTGTAATAACATCCTACAAGCCCTTTGGTTTCAGCAAAGTAGCCAAGGTCCATGACCCTTTGCGGCAGTCCCTTCGAGGTCGGTCAGCCAGAAACGTGTAAAGGGAATGACATTTTTTGTCGGTCGGTCCTTTGCTCTCCTCGACCGCTTCCGCCGCGAGGTGTTCGCCCCAAAGCAGTGAATTTACACACCTGTGCCTTCCCTTCGTACCCCCTAAGTCATTACACTGCAATTCTATGAGTCTTCCTCCGCAACCCAACGTCAAGCTGATCAATGCACCTGACTACCGCGAAGCCTATGCCAACAGCGTACAGATGCGGGTGAATGTCTGGGACTTCTTCATGGTTTTCGGCACCCTGCAACAGCAGACTGAAGCTCAAGTCGAGATTCGCAACTTTCAGGGCATCTACCTCAGCCCGCAACAGGCCAAGGCGCTGCTCGGATTGCTGCAGCAGAACGTCGCTGGCTACGAGAGCGCCTTCGGCGAGATCAAACTCGACCCGCGGCTGACTCCGCCGGGGCCAGTGCATTAGAAGGTGTTACACCTGGGCCGCCCCCGACCCCGTGGAGTTTATGCGGGTTTCGCTGGCGAAATTGTAGTCAACTCGAATAGCGAAAACGGTCCGTAGCTATCGGGCAGGATATGTACATTCCCTACCCAGTCCGAAACTTTAAGTGCCCCTTTTGCGGCGCAAGAATGCCAACCGAAGAATACAAGGGCTGGAAACCGTGGAGGTGTCCCGGCTGCTCTGCGGAGCTTCAATTTTCTGCGGCTTACGGCCAGATCATGCGGTTGGTTTGCTTCGTAGTGGTGCTACTATTTCTGTATTTAACGGGATTTAGAGGTTGGCAGCTTTTTGTGGCGACAATATTCCTGGGTTCGTGCTTCCGGTGTTACTTGTCGGCCCGCTCGGGCGAGTGCTGCCTCCAAAGCTTGAGGCGTATCGCCCACCACCATGGAGGGAGGATAAGTTTGTGACTTTGTTTCCCCGCGGAGTGGACGATCCTGAGAGTCCTGAGGGGGATGGCCAAAGTGGACACGAACCGCCAAGCGACCCACAGTCTGCGAATGGCCCGCAAAAAGAAAGGTAGCAGTTGGGGCGTTGGGGCTGACCCAGCCACTCATCTCCAGGAGGAAATTCTGAGAGATTACCGGTCTGACCAGAGCAGTCCGGTGCAATGGTCAAGCACATACCCGGCCCTGGTGTTTGCGGTCATCTTTATATTTATATTTCTGCTGCACGTGCCCTTGTTGCAGTTGCCTTACTTCTGGGACGAAGCCGGCTACTACGTTCCGGCCGCACGCGATCTCCTGCTCACGGGGAGCCTGATCCCTCATTCCACGGTTTCGAACGCGCACCCACCCCTGGTGATGGGCTGGCTGGCCTTCTGGTGGAAAGTCGTGGGCTACGCTCCTCTGGTCACCCGGACAGCCATGCTGGTCCTCGCCTCTTTCTCGCTTCTGGGTGTGTTTCGTCTGGCTGAACGCGTCGCCAACACAAAAGTCGCCGTCGCGTCCACCCTCTGCACCGCGCTGTATCCGGTCTTCTTCGCGCAAAGCTCTCTCGCGCAGGTGGACCTGGCAGCCGCTGGGCTTTCCTTCTGGGCGCTTGCGGCCTATGTGGAAGGCGAAACAGTCGCAACCGCGTTCTGGTTCGCCCTCGCGGCCTGGGCGAAGGAGACTGCGATTCTCGCTCCTATTGCGCTTGCCGGATGGGAGATCATCGGCCTGTTCCTGCGCAAGAATCCGCTTCGAAAACTTTGGCTGAGCAGCGAAGATGAACAGGAACCGAGCAGAGGATCCGGACGGCGCATCACCTCGCTGCTGGTTCCGGCGCTGCTGCTTGGTCTCTGGTATGCCTATCACTACGCCCGCACGGGATATGTATTTGGCAATCCAGAGTTCTTCCGCTACAACGTGGCGGCAACTCTCAACCCCACTCGCTTTCTTTTGGCGTTAGGGATGCGGCTTTGGCAGATCAGCGGCTATCTGCACCTATGGGTCCTGACCCTGGCGATGCTGCTGGCGATGTGGACACTGCCGCCGCAGCGTGATTCTGCCGGCGAGCGTTCGCGGATCAGCATCCCAGTGCAAATGCTCTTCTACGTCGTCGTGCTCACTTACGTGATCGCGATGGCAGTGATCGGCGGTGCGGTTCTGGCTCGTTATATGCTTCCGGCCGTCCCTCTTGTGATCATTGTTTCGGTCTCAACGCTGTGGCGCCGGCTGAGCTTTTGGCGCCCGGCCGTCGCGTGTGTTGCATTGGCCTTTGTTGTGGCTTGGTTCTGGAATCCTCCCTATGGATTCTCGCCTGAGGACAATCTCGCCTACCGTGATTACGTTGTGTTGCATGAAGATGGCGAGCGCTTCCTGGAGGCTCGTTACCCCATGGCGCGGGTGCTTACGGCGTGGCCTGCCTCAGACGAAATAACCCGTCCCTGGCTCGGTTACATCACGCGGCCGATGCGCGTGGTTCGCATCCAGAACTTCTCCCTCGATGAAGTGATTTCCGCAGCCGACTTTCGGCCGAACTATGAAGTTGCCCTGATCTTCTCGACGAAATACGAGCCTGGACCCGCGCCGTGGGATCACTGGCCGACCTGGACGACGCTGAAGTCGCGTTTCTTCGGTTTTCACCGCGACTTGCCTCCGGCCGCGGCGGCTCAGATTCTCGGCGGCCACATCGTATTTTCAGAGCAGCGCCAAGGACAATGGATCGCCGTGATTGAGATAGAGAAAAAGGAGATACAGAATGCGGAAGTGAGAAATGGGAGGAAACGGCTCGCGGATCTCAATTCCCAATTCTCACTATGGTAGAACGAAGGTTCGATCTTGCTGGGAGCTGAGAACTCGAAACTGAGAACCGCATCTTCTTACTCTTGCATTAAATGACAGGAGTGGGTTTTGATCACCAGCCACACCTCGCGGCCTTCGGTAAGAGCCAACGCGTCGCGCGCCGCCAGGGTAAGGTAAACTTCCATCTCAACGCCGCAATCTACGCGCGCGGAAATAATCATGTCCCGCCTCTCCAGGGACAGCAGTCGTCCGGTGAGTACGTTACGGGCGCTCAGTCCTACGGGCTTTGCGATGGCCAGCAGAATGTCGCCCGCACGGATGCCGAGGCGCAGGCGCGAGCCTACTTCCGCGCGAATCAGAGGCGTTTCCAGAAGGACGAGTCTTCCCGCAGGGCCTCCTCGCAAGCGGCAAGTCATTACTCGGCAAAGCATGGTGCCGCGATCCTTGTGTAGCGATTCCACTGTGGCATCAAAGATGTTCTCAAAGCCCGCCAACTGCGCCACGGTTTCCTGCAGCGGAGCGCTCAGAACCTCATGCGGCGTGCCTTGCGCGACGATACGGCCCTCTTCCATCACTAGCACGCGGTCGCCCAGCGCAATCAGTTCTTCGCGGGTGTGCGTGACATACAGAATCGGGATGCCGTGCGCTTGATTCCAGCGCCGAAGGTCGTCGAGGATCTTCGACTTGGTGGGGGCATCCAGAGCCGCCAGAGGCTCATCGAGCAAGAGCACGCACGGGTCGGTCACCAAAGCTCGCGCCAGCGCCACGCGCTGGCGTTCACCGCCCGAGATCTCCGCTGGACGCTGCTGGCGCAGGTGGTCAATGCGGAATTCCTGCAGCATCGCCGCGGCCCGCTGCTGGCGCGCAGAAAGCGGCAGATGAGCGAGCCCATATTTCGCGTTCTGCTCGACGGTGAGGTGCGGGAAGAGGGCGAGATCCTGCAAGATGTATCCCACACCGCGTTTGGCGACCGGAACATCCACGTGAGTGTTCGCGTCATGCGTCTTCTTTTCAAACAAGACCCGCGCACCCACGACAATTCGCCCCGCGTCCGGAGCAACTAGCCCGGCCACGCAGTCGAGCAGTGTGGTTTTTCCCGATCCCGAGGGGCCGAATAGTATGGTGAATCCGGGCGCGGCGATGAAATCCACTTCGAGAGAGAACGCCCGCTCCGGTGACGGAAAGCTCTTGCGAATGTACGCACTCAAAGTTGGGTTGGCCGGTCTGGGTTGCGCAGGCGTGGGCATCGAATCTCGCTTATTTGACCGGACCCAGCGTCCATAATCTTCGATTGGACATCCCGGGATTCTGCGTTCTACGGTTCAGCCCGTAGACCACGGTCAGCACCGCGAAACAGAAGACCAGTAGCAGCAACGCCATGGTATTGGCTCCGGCGTAGTTAGACGCCTGCACCTGGTCGTAAATGTCAATGGAGACAGTGCGCGTCACTCCGGGAATATTGCCTCCAATCATCAGCACTACTCCAAACTCACCCATGGTGTGGGCAAACGCCAAGGCTACACCCGTGACCAGTCCCTGCACGGAAAGCGGAACCACCACCCGGAAGAACGTGCGTAACGGCGAAGCTCCCAGCGTGGCAGAGGCAGCCAGGAGTTTGCGATCGACCGACGAGAAAGAAGCTGCGAAGGGCTGCACTGCGAACGGCAGGCTGTAGAGGATCGAGCCGATCACCAGTCCGGTGAAGGTAAACGCCAAAGTGTGTCCTGTCAAAGACTGCCACCAGCGCCCTAGAGGGCTTCGGGAACCGAGGGCGACGAGTACGTAAAGTCCGAGCACTGTCGGTGGCAACACAATCGGCAACGCGACCAGCGCTTCCACGAGAAACTTCCAGCGCCAGCGTGAGAAGGCGATCCAGGAGGCCAGCGGCAGGCCAATCACAAAAAGGATGACCGACACCACCACCGCCAGTTCAATCGTGAGTCGAAATGTCTGCCAATCGATGGACATTCTCCTCAGCCAGTTCCCTACTTCTGGTCGTCTTTCTGGTCGGGCAAGCTGAAGCCGTAACGCCGCAGCACCGCGGTAACTTCCGCGGTCTTCATGTACTCCAGGAACGCCGCAGCGTCCTGCCGGTGCGGTGAGCGCGAAATCAGCACCGCACCCTGATCCAGTGGCGGATATGCCTCAACCGGCACCATCCAGTATCTCCCCTTACCCTGCATCGCGGGCGCCATGGCATGCGCCAAAGCCACGAATCCGGCCTGCGCATTCCCGGACTCCACAAATTGCGCCGCCTGCGAAACATTTTCTCCCATCACTAGCCGGCCGGACACCTTTTCATAGAACTCGTAATGCTTCAAGGCAGCGACGGCTGCGCGGCCGTACGGTGCATGCTCCGGATTCGCAATTGAAATCTTCTTCACGGACGGATCGATCAACACATCCATGCCCCGGTGCTCGATATCGAGCGGCGAATCCTTCGGAACCCAGAGCACCAACCGGCCCACGGCATAACGATACAACGTTGCGCTCTCGGCCAGGCCACCGGCGATTAACTGCCTGGGATAGTCCATATCGGCCGAGAAGAAAACGTCAAACGGTGCGCCGTTCTGAATCTGCTGGGTCAGCGCACCGGACGCACCGAAAGAAAGCTTCACCACGACGCCCGTTTGCTTTTCGTAGTTCGAGGTAACCTCCTGCAACGCGGCGCTCAAGTCCGCCGCAGCAGCCACAATGATCTCGCCCCCCGCGGCTTCGGCTCGCGGGATCGGAATCCCCGCCGCAAGCGTCAGAAAAGCAATCAAACCGAGTAACACATAGCGCCGCATCCACATCTGACCACCTCCATGCATTGCAGGAAAACATGATAATCCGTTGCAGATTGTACAGGCACGACACCCAGTTTGTTTCCCGGAATGGTTCCCCGCACGGCTTTCTGCGCCTTTTTGGTTGACCGCTTCTCCTTGGCCCTCCCATACTGGCTAGATAGCTCTGCGTCTATGACCCTTCCCAGGTTCTGTCGCGTGGTTCGCGTTTCCCTGCTTGCGCTCTTGCCATTTTCATTGCTCTCAATCGCGCATGCGCAGGGCGCCAAGAAAACCGAGCCCGAAACCCCCATCGCCGATGCCGATGCAGATCATGAGGAGCAGCGTTCAGAATGGTTCTTGCGCGGCCGTGTCGTCCCCGGAAAGTCTTCCGCCGAGCTGCGTCATCGAGCGTATCAGGCCAAAATGCAGGCGCGTGCCGCCCGCCTGGCTCGCGCTCAAGCCGTCCACCCGGACTCGCAGCCGCCTCCTTCATCTGGCGGATGGACGCCCTTAGGCCCGGTGCCGCTAGCCTCCGACGCCACTGGTGACGGATTTCAGGACTACCACCAGGTTTCGGGCCGGGCCACTGCGGTGGCGATTGATCCCGCGGATCCAACCGGCAACACGGTTTACATCGGCGGAGCGCAGGGCGGGGTATGGAAGTCCACCAATGCGACTGTCGGCACAGCCAACAACGTCATCTGGACGGCGGTCACCGACGATCAGGCCACGCTGTCTATCGGCTCCATTGCGATTCAGCCAGGAAACTCCAATCCGGCGCAGAGCGTGATTCTGGTGGGAACCGGTGAGGCTGACAATTCCGCCGACTCCTATTTCGGGCTCGGCTTTCTGCGTTCCGCCGACGGCGGCAACACCTGGGCGCCAATTATTTCCACCGCGAACAGCGGCACGCTGTCTTTCAGCGGCCTGGGCGCGACACGCATGGCTTTCAGCACCGCCAGTGGGCAGACCAGCACGGTAGTAGCAGCCATGGCGGCAACGGCGGAAGGCTTAACCGATGGCGCAGTGACCAGCAATACCTACCGCGGCCTCTACACTTCTACCGATGCCGGCCAGACCTGGACTTACGATGCTCTCTTCTCCGGAGCCAGCGAGACCACTTCGGCAACTTCGGTCGTGTACAACACCTCTGCTGGTTTGTTCTTTGCGGCGGAGCGCTATCATGGCCTCTACTCTTCCCCTGACGGTCTGACCTGGACACGCCTTGCCAACCAGCCGGGCACTGCGGGCTTGCTTAGCACGACTGCCTGCCCTCAAGCTTACGTCACAACGTGTCCGATCTATCGCGGTGAAATCACCGTCGTGCCGGGGCGCAATGAGATGTATGCATGGTTTGTTTCGCTGAGCCCCACCGACGCTCCTGTAGATCAAGGTATTTGGCAGAGCAAGAATGGCGGCACTTCGTGGACACAAATCAGCGACGGCGGCATCACCGATTGCGGCGACAGCGACGGTTGCGGCGTGCAGCAGGGATTCTATAATCTGGAACTCCTGGCCGTCCCCAACGGTAGTGCTGCCACGGATCTCTACGCAGGGGCGATCAACCTCTACAAGTGTTCCATCAGCACAAGTAACCCTACGTGCTCCAACACGCCGTTCATGAATCTTACGCATGTCTATGGGTGCGAACCGCTGTCAGCGCTCGCGCACGTGCACCCTGACCAGCACGCTCTTGCATACACCCTCCCCTCTTCGGGGACAGACCTGATGTATTTCGCCAATGACGGCGGCATCTACCGTGCACTGAATGGATTTACCGGGCTCGCGACAGGCTCATGTGCAGGTAAAAATCAATTCGACGACCTCAATCAGAATCTGGGCTCCATGACCCAGTTCGTCAGCTTCTCCCAGCATCCGACTGATTCCAATGCGCTTTTAGGGGGTACGCAGGATAACGGCTCCCCGGCAACCGCGACGGCGACGACGAGTTCGAGTTGGGGGAATGTGCTGGGCGGCGATGGCGGCTACAACGCCATCGATCCAAACACGGGCAACTGGTTTGCCACCAATCCGGATACGGGATCCGGCACGCTGAATATTCTGGAATGTTCGTCCGGAGCAAACTGCAACGACAATCTCTTCAACGTTGTCGTCAGCAGCAGCAACCTGGGCGGCGACGACGGATCCTTCTACTTCCCCTACATTCTTGATCCACAGTCAACTACCTCTTTGCTGGTGGGAACCTGCCGGGTGTGGCGTGGGCCGCGATCGGGTGGTGCATACACCGCACTGAGCCTCAACTTCGAAACATTTGGCACAGGCACTTGCGCGGGGAGTGAAGTCAACGTGGTTCGCGCTCTAGCCGCCGGCGGTCCCAGCGACGCGAATGGCTCCAAAATAATTTATGCCACCACCGACGGCCCCGGCCCGAGCGACTTATCTGCGCCTGTAGGCGGAAATGTTTGGGTTACCACGAATGCCACCGCTGTTTCCGGCACCGTTTCAAACTTCGCCAACGTCACCCTGAACGGCCCCGGCGGCAGCAGCATCAATCCCAACCAGTTCCCGATTTCCAGCATCGCGATCGACTCGTCAGATCGCACCGGCAACACGGCTTACGTGACAGTGATGGGTTTCACCGGTGGCACAGGACACGTCTGGCAGACCACGAATGCTGGGGCACGCTGGATCGACTTCACGGGCACTCTTCCGGATTCCCCGGTGAACGCCGTGGTCGTTGACCCTAGCACGCACATTCTTTATGTAGGCACCGACGTCGGCGTCTTCCAGAGCCCAACGTCCAGCGCCGCATGGACCGAACTCGGACCAGCTTCGAACAGCCAGCAAAGCGGATTCTTGCCCAATGTGGCAGTCACGGCGCTCGCACTTTTCAACTCCGGCGGCAAGAAGCTGTTGCGGGCTTCCACGTATGGCCGCGGGGTCTGGCAGTTCAATTTGATTGCTGCCCCTGACTTCCAGATCTCGGTGTCGAACACGCCTCTCACGGCCTTCGCCGGGACTACACCCACCTTCAAGGGCACCGTAACAGCGGTCAATGGATATAACGATTCGGTTACGTTGAGCTGCACGGCAGGCGCCTCAAGTCCGCCCACCCCATGCCCTCCGACCCCCCCGACTTTCACACCTAGCTCCACCGGCAATGCGTTCTCGCTTGCCACGGGCGGCGCTATTGGCGACTACAGCTTTAATCTGCAAGCCGCCGGATCCGATCCCAATAACACGACGCACGTCTTCGCCCTCAACCTGCATGTGGTGAACCTCGGCCTGACAACGCCTTCACCCGGCTCTGTGACCGAGCCTCGCGGCGCAACTTCCCCGCCGGTAACTTTTCAGGTTACGGCTGAGGGTTCCTTCAATCAAAGCGTATCCCTGACCTGCGGGTTCAGTCCCAGTATTTCAGGCGCGGCCTGCGCTTTCACCCCCGGCGCGACCGTCAATCCGACGTCCGCCTCACCGGCAAACATGACCGCGACCGTGACTGTCCCAGCGGGGACGGCCACGGGCAGTTACACGGTCACTTTGCAAGCCACAACCTCCGCAGCACCCGCGCCCTTAACCACTTCGTTCACGATGGTTGTAACGACCAACCCTGACTTTATTCTCAGTGAGCCCAGTCCCTTCCCCAACGTAAAAGTGGGCAGCACCGGCACGGCCGGCCCAATCGCGATCGCCTCCCAGGATGGCTTCAGCAACGCCGTCACGTTGAGTTTCGGAGACACCTTCGGAGCCAACAGTTGCAGCATCAGTCCCGCATCGGTCAGCACCTTCCCGGCTACCGTCAATCTCATCATCAACGGAACCAGTTTCAACGCGGGCACCTACCAGATTGCGGTACAAGGCACATCGGGTTCAAAGAACCATTCTCTTGGGGTGCCATTCTACGTCGGCGACTACTTGATTACCGGTCCGCTTACGCTTTCTTCCGCTCCCGGCGTTCAAATACCCGCACACCTCACCTTCAGCTCCACCAACTTCTACAGCGGTCAGGTCAACGCCACCTGCGACGCTAAGGCGTTGCCGGGCGCGCAATGCTCGCTCAGCCCCTCGAACCCGATCACAATCAAGGCTGCCGCTTCTGTACCTGTAACTGCCACTCTCAATGTTCCGAATAGCGCCACGCCCGGCCCCTACAACATCAACATCAACACACAAGACATCAGCGGAGCGCCCACCGCCGTGTGGGCGATCACTCTCACAGTAATCCAGGATTTCGCCCTCGGCTCGCTAACACCCTCTACTCAGGCCGTCACCCCAGGACAATCGGCCAGCTACAATTTCAGCGTGCTGCCCGTCGGATCGTCATTCACTAATGCAGTAACTTTGTCCTGTTCTGGCGCTCCCGTGACCTCGCTGTGCAGTTTCAGCACCAACCCGGTGACTCCCGGGAGCAGCTCAGTGAATGTCGTGATGACGATCGCCACCACGTCCAGCTCAGCCAGCCTCTCTCCACCCGGGCGTGCAACTGCAACCATCTTTTACGCCTTGTGGTTGGCACTGCCCGGACTTACCCTACTAGGAATCAGAGGACGCGGGAAAAAGCTCGCCAAGACTGTTCTGCCGGCTTCCCTGCTCGGAGTGTTTCTGCTGGCGCTCTTGCTACCGTCTTGTGGCGGTGGAGGAAGTAATGGGGGCGGCGGTGGTGGTAGTGGCGGCCAGCAGCAAGGCACGAAACCCGGCACTTATGCCATCACCGTGACTGGCACCTCGGGCACGCTAAGTCATCAGGCGCCTTCTACCGTGACCCTGGTCGTAAACCAGTAGTGTCGTGGATCCGTCTCGTGAATCCGTTAAGATGCGCAGCAAGCACGAAGCGTCGCAGCACGATCGTCGCTCATGACCGACTCTAACTACAACGTCATCATCATCGGCGGAGGATGGCCGAGCAGTGAGAGCAAATCATAGGAGGGGAATTGTGAGCGCCAGTGTTTATCGGAATCGGATCGGTGCAGTGCTGGGAAGAATTTGGGAAACCCAGCTAGGGAACATTGAGAAGGCTTCCGCGGTGATGGCGGAGACAATCGCGAAGGGCGGACTGGTGCACATGTTCGGGAGCGGTCACTCGGTGCTGCCGGTGCAGGACATGTTTCCGCGATATGGCGCGTTTCCAGGTTTCCGTCCGCTGATGGACATGCGGTTGATGTGGACGAATGTGATCGGAAGTGGCGGCGCGAAGGGATTGCTGTGGCTGGAGCAGCGAGAGGGGTACGCGCAGGTGCTTTTTGAGAACGAACCGATCCGCGAGGGTGACGTGATGCTGGTGTTCTCCCACGGAGGATTGAACGCAGCCGGGATTGAAGTATTGATGGAGGCGAAGAAGCGCGGGCTGACAACGGTGGGCGTGACGTCGATGGACAATTACAGGAAGCGAGAGGCGACACATTCCTCGGGGAAGAAACTGGCGGACGTGGCGGACGTTGTGATCGACAACTGCACGCCCGCCGAAGATGCGTTGGTGGGGATTGAGGGATGGAAAGCGCCTGTGGCGGCGGGCTCGACGGTGGCGTGCATTACGATTGCAATGTCGATCATCGCGCAAGTGGCGGCGAACCTGGCGGCAAAGGGGCAGACACCACCCGTATTTGTGTCACCCAATGTGCAAGGAATTCCCGCGGACAATACGAACCGGGTTTACGAGGAATATGAGCGGCGATTGAAACGGTGACGCTTGGCGAGAGGAGAGTGCGGATGATGTCTTCTACTACACGGCGCAACTTCTTGATAGCAACTGGTGGCAGTGTGGCAGCCGTCTCCATGGGAGCGGACCTGTTAAACGCCGCACAGGTGCCGGGACAATCATCGAGTGAGACCACTGCCTGGCAAGATGGAAACTTTTCAAATGTTATGGCGATTGCCGCACATCCCGGCGACGTTTTCTTTGCCATGGGCGCTCCCGTGGCCGTCGCTACTCATTTCGGAGGGCAAGGATCCTTGCTGACTCTCTCGCTGGGAGAAAAAGGCTCTCGCACCATTCCCGCCGAACAGTACGGATTATCTCAACGGGAAGCGGCACTTAAAGCTGCGGAGTTGCTCCGTGCAAAAGCGCTGTTCCTCCACTATCCTGATGGAGAAATTCCAGTCAATGACGAGGCGAAGTTTGCTGTCTGTGATTTGATTCGACAATACAAGCCTATGACAATCGTGACCCACTGGAAAGGGAGTTGGCATAAGGATCACCGGGCCTGCTATGACATCGTTGAAGATGCAGTGTTCTATGCCGGGCTTCCTGGTCTCGTTCGGAAAGAACCAGCTCACGAAGTAAGGAAGCTACTGTTCGCCGACAATTGGGAAGATGCAACGGACTTCGTCGCGGATACCTATGTGGATATAACTTCTGTATTCGACCGATGGTTGAATGCATGCAGCACATTTCCGATGTGGCGCGGCGAAACCGGATTCCGTTACAACGATTACTATGGCAGCCTCGCTGTTGCACGTGGCTGTTTGAGCAATTTTAAGCGGGCCGTCGCATTGATGTCGCCGGCGGAACAACGTGTCCAGCATATTCGCACGCCGTAGTGAGGTAGCGACGCCCTCTCTAGATACTCTGCGGTATGGTGGCTTTCGTTCTTGAAATACAACATTCCGCAATGTTGCTTTGTCGTGGGATCTCGTCGGGAGGACTTACTTCTGCTGATGCTATGATCCCGAAGCTTTTCGTTTCTTATCCGCGACCAATTACCAACTGACTAAGCGGCGATTGAAAAGGTGAAGCGTGGCGAAGACCAGTCAGCGGAAGGTTCTGTTCGGCGGCGCGGCAACGGGGATCTTCGTCTTTGGCATAGTGATGGCAGTGCTGGGGACCCTGTTTGGTTTGCCGGAGATGCGCCAGCGATTGCGGATCGACCTGTCGCAGCAGGGAGATGTGTTCCTCTTGCTTTATGTGGGAATTCTGCTGGCGACGCTGGTTGCCGGGCCGGTGATTGATTCGATTGGCAATAAGGTCATTCTGGTTTTGTCGGCGGCTCTGGTGGCGTCGGGTATGGCAGGGTTCGCGTACGCCCATTCGTTTGGCGGCGCTGCAATACCAGCGGTGCTGCTGGGATTAGGAGGCGGAGGACTGAATACTTCGACGAACGCGCTGGTATCCGATTTGTACGGCGAGGATCGCGGGCCGATGTTGAATGTGCTGGGAATTTTCTATGGGATTGGTGCGCTCGGCATTCCATTGCTGGCGGCGGTAATCGCGGGACAGTTCCCGATCGCACGGCAACTGCTGATCTGCGCGGGGTTGGCGGGAGCCTGTTCGCTGCTGCTTTTGGGGATGCAATTTCCGGAGGCGAGCGGGAACCGGACTTTTTCGTGGCGCGAAGCGTTACAGGTTGCGCGGTTTCCTGGTGTGTTGGTGCTGGGCTTTTTGTTGTTCTGCGAGTCCGGGAACGAAGCAAGCATTGGCGGGTGGTCTTCGACGTATGTTGCGAAAACCGGGCTGGGTGCGAGGACCGCGACCTTGATCCTGGCGGGCTATTGGGCGGCATTGATGGTGGGAAGGCTGTTGGTGGCGCGCATCCTGAAGTTCGTGGGGAAACGGCAACTGGTCCTGGGGAGCGGACTGGGCGCGCTTGTGGGAGCGGCAATTTTGCTGACGAGCCGATTGGAAGGGATGTTGGTGGCGGGAGTGCTGTTGTTAGGTTTCTCATACGCCGGCGTGTTTCCGACGGCACTGGCGATTGCCGGGGACACCTACAGGAAGATGACCGGGACGGTGTTTGGATTGTTGTTTGCAATTGCGCTCGTGGGCGGAATGTCCTTCCCGTGGGCGGTGGGACAAATTTCGCAACGACTGGGAGTACGCTACGGGATGGTTGTCCCGCTTGCGGGAGCGGCCGGGATTTGCGTTTTGGCGGGAAAGATTTTGTGGGCTGAGAGGCAGGGAGATAGTCAGTAAGAAAGCGAAAAATCGAATGGCGGCCAACTGCGTATTGGCGGTGGACTTGGGTGGAACGAAACTGGCAGCGGCGCTGGTAACCCCCGAGGGAAAAGTGCTGACGCGGAAGAGCGTGCAAGTGGACAGGAGTTCCGCTCTGGCGCCAGTGAAGCAGATCGTGGAATTGGCGCGGGGATTGGTGGGCGCGAAGAGTTTACGAGCAAGAGTCGCGGCAGCGGGAGTGGCGGTACCGGGCCTTGTGCGGCGGGACGGAAGTGTGTGGGCGCCGAATTTGCCGGGATGGAAGAAAATGGCGTTGGCGCGGCGACTGAAGAGCGCGCTGCGAGTAACAGTGGTGGTGGAAAGCGACCGGAACGCGTCTGTGCTGGGGGAAGCATGGCGCGGG
This sequence comes from Candidatus Sulfotelmatobacter sp., assembly GCA_049583505.1. Taxonomy (GTDB): domain Bacteria; phylum Acidobacteriota; class Terriglobia; order Terriglobales; family Acidobacteriaceae; genus Sulfotelmatobacter. The sequence continues at coordinate 33,383 of JBAUVZ010000009.1, read as the reverse complement.
ACCGCACGCGGGAGAAACGACGCGATCGTATTGATCCTTGGAACAGGGATTGGCGCGGGGATTTTGAGCGGGGGGAGATTGGTGCGGGGCGCGCATGAGTTGTCCGGGTGCGCCGGGTGGATGGTGGTCACGGACGAACCTCCGCCGAAAGGGCATCGCTTGGGCCAGTTGGAATCGCTGGCGGCCGGTCCGGCGATTGCGCGCGCAGCGCAAAGGGAGTTGGCCCGAGACAAGCGCGGATTGTTGAAGGAAATTCCCGCGGACATGATCGACGCGCATAAAGTGGCGGAGGCAGCGCGACACGGCGATAGGCTGGGGATCGAGGTGTATCTAAGAGCGGGGAGGCTGCTTGGATATGGCGTGGCCAACCTGGTGAGCTTGTTTGATCCGGAAATAGTAGTCATTGGTGGAGGATTGGCGGGTGCGAGCGATTTGTTTCTGGACACACTGCGGAGGACAATGAAGGAACGAGCGCAGCCGATTGCTGCGAAAAAAGTGAAAGTCGCGGTCAGCCGGTTGGGTGGCGAAGCAAATCTGTTGGGAATGGCTTGGCTAGCACTCGGAAGAGGTTATCGGAAGCCGGGAAACGGCGACTGGTAAACGGCGATAACCTCAATGTATGGAAGACTTGTCGATCATAGGATTTGATGACATCCGCTATTGCGAGGTCCCGGATTGCCCCGTTCGTCCATCACGCGTCCCCCGATTGGAGTTGTGGTCGAGCATCCAGCTCCTTTAGTTATGGTCGCGGCACATCCTTCAGCGCCGGCGCGATCTCAAAAGCTTTGTCGAATTCTGCGCGCGACTCGGCTTCGTTTCCTTCCTGATGGAGTGCCAACGCCAGATTATAGTGCGCCTCCGCATAGCGCGGCTTGAGGCGCACCGCATCGTTAAACTCCTCCTGCGCCTCGTGGAGGTTGCCGGCTTGCAACAGCACTAATCCGAGATTATTGTGAGCTTCCGCGAAATTCGGATCGCGGCGGACGAGTTCGCGGAAAACATTTGCGGCGGCGGCCGTGTCGTTTTTCTGGCTGAGTACCAATCCCAGTTGCACCCGCGCATCCGTGTACTTGGGATTGAGACTGATGGCACCACTCAGCTCGCGGACGGCTTCGTCTAGACTTCCCGATTGCGCGAGCGCCAGGCCAAGATTGTAGTGCGCCTCCGCCAGATCGGGATCGGACATGACTGCTTGGTGGAACTCCTCGAGCGCGCGCGAGCGATCGTTCCGGCGCCAGTACAGCAGGCCCAGGCTTGAGTGGGCCCGGGCGTAGTCCGGTTCCAGTTCGAGTGCTTTCTCATAGGCTGCCAGTGCCTGCACAGCGTCGCTCTTGCGCTCCCAAGTGAGACCCAAATAGTAATAGCCGGTCGGCAGTTCGGGGCCTTTCTCAATAGACTTTTGAAAAAATGCAAGCGCGTCGTCAAGCCTTTGCTCTTCCAGTGCTTGGACGCCCTGAAGGATCAGCAATTTTGCCTCCGCCAGGCGCGCACGGAAGTCCTTCAGTCCACCGATGTCTTGCATTTCCTTTTGTGCGGCTTCCGTCTTGCCTTGGGCGTGCAACGCAAGACCCAGGTTGTAATGCGCATCTTCGAAATCAGGCTTCAACTCGATGGCGCGCTGGAACGCCGCAATGGCGCCGGCCAAGTCACCGCCGGCTTTGAGTTCCTTGCCAAGATTGAGTTGCGCACGGGGTTCATTGGGATCGATGGCTACCGCTTTGCGGAATTGCGCAAGGGCGCCAGCGTGATCGCCTTGCCGGCGCAAGGTCTCGCCCAGCAGCAAGTGTGCCGGTGCAAGCCGCGGATTCAACTGGAGGGCGCGACGAAACTCGGCCGCAGCGCCGGGGAGATTGCCGAGCTGCCCTTCGGTCAGTCCCAGCTCCGAGTACAGCTCGGCCGACGGTTTCGACGCGAGCGCCCGCTGCAGTTCACTTTTGGCGTCCGAAGGGTCGTTCTGCTCCAGGTAGATGCGAGCCAGCAGGCGATGCACCGCGGCATTCGCAGGAGCGAGCCCGACGGCGATACGCAGTTCTTTAAGCGCCGCGGGTAGGTCCTTTAGATCGTACCAAGTGGCGCCTAATCCGTAGTGGGCATCGCCCCATTTCGGTTTGAGGCGCAGCGTAGCGTCGAACTCCTCGACCGCCTGCTGGGCATCACCCTTGTATTTGAGAGCCAGGGCCAGGTTGTAGTGGGTCAGCGCATCGTTGGGTTCAAGCTCCAGCGCCTTGCGGTAGTTCGCGATGGCCTGGTCCCAGGATTTCTGACGGGAGTCCACAACGGCCTGCCGGCGGTAGGCTTCAGCCGTTTGCGCAAAGCACGAAGCCCCGAGGATGAGCAGCAGAACTGGGACAACCCTCATGGATTCCAGCCTAGCATGTTGGGTCTGGCGAGAAGGTTAACTGGCGTTCGTAGACAGCGCCTCACCCAAAGCTTTCGGGCGAGGCTTGTTCTAGCCCCGCCCGGATGGTCACTTTCCGATGTCACCAGACAAATTTCGCGCTGAGCTGGCCGATACGCGGATCGTGGGCATTCGTGATATTTCCGAAGCTGGTGCTGCTGACGTCGCCGCTCGGATTCGTGAATTGCGCGTGGTTGAAAATATTGAAGAATTCACCGCGAATCTCGAAAGACATGGCCTCCCTGACCGGAACGACCTTCGTTATTCCGAAATCGGTGTTGTTGAAGCCCGGGCCATGGAAGAATCGGCGGTTCGCCGTCCCGAAACTTCCGCAATCAGGACCGGTCAAAACTCCCGCCGACGTTAGAGCGCACTGAGTTGCGGCAAATGAGCTCTGGCTGAAATATGTGAATGTACCTGGAGTAGAGCGAGGATTATATTTGTGAACTGGACCCACGAGATTGGGCATATCGGTGGACGGGCTGCCGACAAGCGAGGCGTCTCCCGGGCAGTTCCCCGACGGACACAACGGCCCCTGATTCACTGGATTCGTCTCTCCCATCTGAACCGGGAACCCGCCAGCGAACCGCGTGATGCCCTGCAGTTGCCATCCTTTCGTCAGCCTTGGCAAACCGTGGAACATCCGATTGAACGGCATCTCCCAAATGTAGCTGACGACGAAGTTCTGGTGCACGTCGGTCGACGATAAGCCACGGCTAAGCTTGGCATTTGTGAAGTTGATCAGCTCGCCGAAAGCCGAGGAATCATCCATGGCTTTCGCGAGCGTATAAGCGGCGAGAAAGGTTACATCACCCGCTTTTCGCTCGACCGTTACCTGACCAGAGTGGTAGATCGAATTGGCCACCAGCTTGGTGAAGGTGTTGCCAAAACCAAAACAGATGCTCCCCGCTGCGGGACAGTAATTCGGATTCAAAAGAGTATCCCTGGTGCCATAGATCGTATTTGCGCCGAGGGTATACGTATCCTGCGAAGCGTTCGGTCCGCACCCGGTGACAACTTGTGACGCACTGGTTTGTGACGCATCGATATACCCTCCCGCCGTGAGCTGCCTACATAACGCGGGATCGCCGGGGTTGGCCTCGGTCTGCGCGATAAGCCGATGACCTGCCGTGCCGACATAAGACATGGTCAATACGGTGGATCTGCTTAGCTCACGCTGGATCGAGAAATTGAAGTGCTCGGCGTACGGGAGCTCATTATGAATGTCGTATCCAGGGAAATAAGACATCGGCTCATAAACCGCGAAACTGAGCGTCTTGTTTGCCGGGCTCCCCGGAGTCGGGATGGTGAACGGGAAGCGCTGTCCCTCTCCGTCGGTGCCTCCGTCCAGCCGATTTCGGAAAGGCTCGGAGAAGTCAACGGAGCCCGGACTGGTCCAGTACAAGCCAAACGGAGCGTCGGCCACTTCATAGAAGAGATTCAGGTCCTCAACCGATGTGTAGTAGATGCCAAAGGACGCGCGAATGCTGGTCTTGCCGGGTCCGCCAAAGACCTTACCCAAGACTCCATCGCTGAAATCAGGCGAATATGCGAATCCCAGACGGGGGCCGAAGTTGTCATATCTGGTCGGGGCCAGGGTCTTGGGAATGCCTGGATCGCCCGGATATACGAGACCCAGAGGAGAATTCGGAAAGACCGTTGATTGCTCTCCCTTAACCCAAGTCTGGATCTTGCCCTGAGTGTCATACCAAGGCATGCTCACTTCCCAGCGGAGACCGAGGTTCACCGTAAGGTTGGGTGTAGCCTTCCAGGAATCCTGGACGTAGGCACCGCCATAGCGCGTGCGCGAATCCAAGAGTTGTAACGCTGCCTGCGTGTACCCAGATCCGGCGCCCGTAACCGCTCCGACAAGGTAATCGGCGAAATCATTGCCGGTCACCGTGCCATCGAAGATAAAGGCCCCGTCCTGGCTTGCTAAATTGCGCTCGTTGACCTGGAGATAGCGGAATTCTCCCCCTAACTTCAGCGTATGTCTGCCCACTACCTTGGAAAAACCGTCCGATACCGTGTAGGTGTTGTCGGGCTGGAAGGTGATCAGAGATGGCGCGCCGATGGTGAAGTTGTTGAAATAGAGTTGGGGCACATACTCCGGGTATCCCGGAAACGCATCGGGGATAATCCCAAGGGTACCCGCACCGGTCACGAAACCGAGAGAGGAAAGCGACGCTTTGCCACCTATCGGATTGTCCAGATGGGTCGAGGTGCGGAAAAAGGTGAGCCGCGCCTCGTTGACAGCGGTGGGTCCGATCACCTTGGTGTTACTGATGACGAACTCCTGGGCGCGGGTTGGCGTCTGCGCGGAGAAGCCTGGCACGCTTGCGCCGCCACTGGGCAGGTTGCTGAAAACCGTAGAGTCGTCGTAGTGGTAGTAGAACGACCAGTTGCCGGTCTTGCGGTTGTTAAAATCGACCCGCTCCCCAATCTTGTTGTCGCTAATTGTATCTTTGTGGCTGTTGTCGGAATACGTACCTAAGGCGGGATTGATGTTGGGCATTGGAATGTACGGGAGAATCCCAATCGCCGCTGGCGACCACGCCTTCTTCGGGATGACTCCGCCAGGAAAGACGCACTGCGACGTCAAGGTACAGCCTACAAAACTATATTGCTCACCGGCTGTGACCCTGTAGCCCAATCTGTTTGAAAGCGTCGTGGGCCAGTCCAAGCAGGGCTGGGCAGCCGGGGGGCAACTGCTGGCGCCGGGAAGAGTACCGCTATCGACTTTCCCGGACAAGAGTGACGGATCAAAATTCCCCTGAAACTCGGCGGCGGCAGGCAGGTTCACGATGCCGGTTTCTGCGCCCGCGGTTCGCCTGGTGCCCTGATAATCCGTGAACCAGAACAGCTTGTTCTTCCAGAATGGTCCTCCAGCAGTGAACCCGAACTGATTTTGTCGCAGCTCGGACTTGACGGGTGTGAAGAAGTTGGCGGCATCCATCGCGTCGTTGCGCAGGAACTCGAATACATCACCGTGGAAGCCGTTCGTGCCCGACTTGGTGATGGCGTTCATCACCGCGCCACTGAACTTTCCGTATTCGGCATCGAAGCTGTTGGTGATAAGGCGGAACTCCTCGACCGAATCAAGATTTGGAACCAGCCCCGCGCCCAGGTTGCGGCCTTCGCTGACATCGCCACCGTTCACCAGAAACGCGTTCGCAGTCTCGCGCTGACCGTTCACTGAGATATTGCCCGCATTGGTGATGTAACCTGAGACTGGCCGGTCGCCGCCGATCGTCCCTGCGGTATCAGGCGCCACTCCTGCCTGCAGTCCGAGCAGGTCAAGGTAGCTGCGGCCATTCAGCGGCAGAGCGAGCATCTTCTTCGAATCGATGACGTCGCCCAATTGCGTGCTCTCGGTTTCCACGCGCGCAACGTCCGCGGCAACGTCGACATGCTCCGACACCGCGCCAACATCCAGCGTGATGTCGAGATGGAGTTGATCATTCACCTGCACCGTGATGTTCGTCCCCGTATAGCGTCGGAAACCAGGAGCGATTGCGGTGATCTTGTAGTTCCCGGCAGGCAAGGCCAGGAAGTGAAATGAGCCATCGGCAGCCGTAGCGATTTCTTGGCTCAGATTGGTCTGGACGTTAATGATCGTGACCTTGGCGCCCGTAACCACCGCCTGGGCGCGATCACGAACCACGCCTGTAATCGATCCAGTCACATCGGCGCGCGCCGCGCCCGAGGCAAAGATGAGCAGTGTTGAAACGATTAAATACGACAGCGACAGCCTGAACCGTCGATTTTCGTCCATGAGAGACCCCACCCCCAGAATGTGAGTACAATGCCACAAGAAATCGGCAGTATTCAAGCCGGAATGTGACACGGCCGATCTATTTTCATAGGATGAAAGAGACGCCTACGGGTCGACGTGGCTCGTCCACTGACTTGCGAATCGTCAGTAGCAATCCAGAGCATATGCCAATTGACCGAACCGACAAGCGCACTTCAGAATCACAACTCAACGTGAGCGCGATCACGGCATCCATTAACCGGGACGACTCGAAGGCGGGTTATCTGATGGTCCAGCCGCCATCGATGAGGATGGTGTGACCGGTAATCAGCGACGAGGCCGGCGAAGCAAGGAAAACTACGGCACCCGCAACCTCCATCGGCTCGCCGATACGGTGTAAGCCCGCAATCCGCTCGATCACGTCAGCCCGGAAGGCTGGGTCCGCCAGGGTAGGCTCTGTACCGGGCGTGCGAATGAACGTAGGTGCAACGGCATTAACTCGAATGTTGTGCTTGCCCCACTCGAGGGCAAGACATTTGGTCAAGTGCGCAATGGCGGCCTTGGTCATGCAATAGATCGATTCCGTCGGAAGTGCCACAAAGCCGGCTTGTGAACTCATGTTCACGATGCATCCACGCTGCTGGCGAATCATCACGCGTCCGGCCGCCTGGCTGGCAAAAAATGTCCCCTTAAGATTCACGGCGAGGGTCGAGTCGAAATCTTCCGCGCGCACGTTTTCCGCGGCGTTTTCCGGTCCCACACCGGCGTTGTTGACCAGAATGTCGAGGCGACCGAAGTGCGCAACCGTGTGATTGACCGCCGCTGAAATGTCAGCGAGACGTGTCATGTCCATCTGCAAAGGCAACGCGTGTCGGCCGGTAGCCTCAATTTCATTCGCCAGTTCGCCTCCGGTGATCACATCACGCAAACCGAGGGCCACATCAGCGCCGGCGTGGGCGAGGGCCAGTGAAATTGCGCGGCCCAAGCCGCGAGCCGCACCGGTTACTAATGCGACTTCGCCCGTCAAGTCAAATCGAGGAAAATCATTCGGCATGGCAAGGCTCATTCGAACCTGGTGTCCGCACTAAGGGTTCTCAATATATATCTATATCTCTTTCCGCGCAGACAAGCAGGAGGCACTATCCATTCGCTTGTCGTAAACCAGTAGTGTCCAATCAGTGTCGTGAATCAGTTAGATGGCACAGCAAGCAAGAAGTATCGCTGGTTGGACGGCCATATCACTTGGTAGGCGCTGGCAGGATTCCCGTGAACTCGGAGCGGACTCATTAGGTGTTCAGGCCGCCGGGTCCCTACCCTGTTCCGACCAATGAACCAATTTGGTACACCCCAACGCCAATAGCCGTAGACCCTCCGCGAAATTGCCATCAAATTCTTGTCCATTTAGCGCCTCTCAGTGCGAAAATGCTGTCCTCACGGTATGACGAAATATAGGTTCGGGCTTTGTCGACTTGCTCTCTCGCTCTCTGCACTGGTGTGCACGTCGGTATCCGCACAAAGTAAGCCGTTCTTCACTTCGCCGCTGCCGACCGGGGTGCGACTCGATCCCGCCGGCGAAGGAGTCGACCTGGGCAGCTTGCCGATCAATCTCGTACTCGCGCCTGAAACAGACAGAGCCGTGGTCGTACTCAGCGGCTGGCGCGAGCAAGGCGTTCAGGTCGTAGATCTGAAGACGCGGAAGGTCACGCAGACGCTGCTCCAGGATGGCGCGTTCTACGGCGCCGCTTTCTCACCCGACGGTCATCGCCTCTACGTCTCCGGCGGCAACACCGACATGCTTTTTGTCTATGCGTGGAAAGACGGCGCGGCGACGCTCGAGAACAAGTTCGAACTCGCGAAGGCAAAGACGGAGGACGGGACGGGCACCAGCTATCCCGCGGGACTGGCGGTCGCGCCTAACGGAAAATTTGTTTATGTCGCCGAAAATGTTGGCGATCGACTCGTGGTGGTGAACGCCGCAACCGGCGAGATCACGCAACGGTTTCCTACCGATCATTATCCCTATGGCGTCGCTCTCACGGCGCAAGGTCAAGTGTTCGTCTCTGCGTGGGGCGGCAGCACTGTATCGCAGTTCCGCGTTCTGGCGGACGGGACGCTCGCGTATCTCGGCGGGATCGAGGTCGGTCGGCATCCATCGGCGCTGGCGGTGAGGGGAACGAGCCTCTACGTCACGCTCGCGGGCAGCGACCGCGTTGCCGTCGTCGACACGAAGCTGCGAAGGGTCGCGCGCTATCTACACGATGCCGCGCCCGGTGCGCCACCCGAGGGCAGTACGCCCAACGCCGTCGCGTTCAGCTCCGATGGCAAGCGCCTGTTGGTCGCAGAAGCTGACAACAATGCCATCGGCGTCTTCGACTTGGCCACCGGCAAGTTGCTCGGGCGTGTTCCGACCGACTGGTATCCCACCGCGATCGCCGAAGCCAACGGAGAACTGCTGGTCCTTTCCGGCAAAGGCCACGGCACGCACGCCAACCCCGATGGCCCCATTCCGCTGACCAACTGGCCGGATGAGAAGCCGACTGCGTACGCGCTCGGGCAGTTGAACGGCAGCCTGAGAGTGCTTCCGTCCGCGATGACAGAAACGCAACTTGCGGCATTCACGCAACGCGTCGTTGTCGCCAATAACTGGCAGCAGAGGCCCGCGGCGCGCCGCTATCCGCCGTTCCGCCATGTCGTCTACATCATCAAAGAAAACCGCACCTATGATCAGGTGCTCGGAGACATAAGGGAAGGCGATGGTGACTCGAGCCTCGTCTATTTCCCCGACGTCACCATCACTCCGAACCATCATGCGCTGGCGCGGCGCTTCGGCCTGTTCGATCGCTTCTTCGTGAATGCTGAGGTCAGTTCGCAAGGACACATCTGGTCCACCGCCGCCTACGTGACGAACTACGGCGAGAAGACCGTACCCTCCGGTTACGCCGGCAAGCGGGCCGACGTGGACGGCGAGGAGAGCGATGAGCCGGAGCGCGGCTTCCTGTGGACGCTCGCGATACGCGAGGGCATCACCTTCCGCGATTACGGTGAAATGGTCAAGGGGAATCCCGGTTGGCCGGTGACGCAACGCGACCTGGCCTCCGACGTGAACCCCGACTACATACCTTTCGACCTGACCACGCTCGATCAGAAGCGAGCGGACGTGTGGATCGCTGAGCTCCAGCGATACGTTCGCGACGGCAACATGCCGCAGCTCGAAGTCATGCACCTGCCCAACGATCACTTGGCGGCGGGGCGGCCGGGGAAATGCACGCCGCGGGCGTGCATGGCCGACAACGATCTCGCGCTCGGTCGGATCGTGCAGGCGCTGTCGCACAGCCGGTATTGGAAGGACACAGTGATCTTTGTTGTTGAGGATGACGCGCAGGCCGGGCCCGACCACACTGATTCGCACCGCGCGCCGTTCTATGCCATCTCGGCCTACAATCGGCCGGGCACCGTGCATCGCTTCGTCAACACGACGGACGTGGTCGCGGCGATCGAGGACATCCTCGGCATGGAGCGGCTCTCGAAGTTCGATTACTTCAGCCGCCCCCTGACGGACATCTTCGCACCGGCGGCCGACCTGACGTCTTATGACCCAATCATCCCCACGCAAGATTTGAATGAAAAGAATCCGCAGAATACTGCAGCAGCACGCTTATCCGAGAGTCTGGATCTCAGCGCACCCGATCGCGTGGACGATCAGCTCTACAACCGCATTCTGTGGCTGATGTTGAAGGGCGATGGTTTGCTACCGGTCGCGCGGAGCCACGGGGCCCTGCATGCTCTGCAATCGAGCAATTGATGATGACCTCGCGTCTTATCGGGCGACATATTCGATCCGAAATCTGGAGAAAGGATGGGTAGTGCACACAGGCGGCGCGAACCGGCCAAACCGTGGCGCCTTGCGAAGGGTAGGAGTAGACGGATGTTCGACGTTTTTTCTCGGGAAACGTTGCAATTCTATTTGGCTGGTGTAAGCACAATGTTCCGGAAAGCAACGTGTCCGGCCTCACTTCCCTGCAGATAGATCGGTCCAGGTAGTGCTTCGTGGCTGTCCAAAGCGCCGCCTGTGATGCCCGGAATCTCCTGTTTGTCAATAATGGTCTGGCCATTTTGCACAACGGTCACGACTCGTCCAACCAGCGTGATGTCGTAGGTCTGCCACTCTCCTGGTTTGCGCGGTTGTTCCGGCGAGGCGGCCAGGAAGCCGTAGATGCCTCCCGTCCGCATAGTCGGCCCTTCTGGTTCGGGATCGTCTTCAATCTGGAGTTCGTACCGGCCGCGGAGGTAGACGCCGCTATTCGATCCCGGCGCGCAATTGAATTCGACGTGTAACTTGAAATCTTCAAACTTGGCGTTGGTGATAAGTTCAGGGCCATGCCCGGGACTGACCAGCGTTCCATTTTCGACCTTCCAGGTCACAGTTGACGCCGGATCGCTTGTCCTCCACCCGCTCAGATCCTTGCCGTTGAACAACTGCACTGGCGTGCCCCACTTCGGATCGCTTTTTCTCTTCAAGAACGGCGCTCTTTCGCCCGTCCATCGCCACGGAGTCCCATCGGGCCCGGTCGTGGTCCCCACCAGCATCTTCCCCGACAGTTTGCCCTCAAAAACCATGTCGTCTTTCCTTTCTTCCTCCTCCTTGGGAGAGACGAAGGTGACGGTGCCATTTAAGAGCTCAAATTTCGGGAGCGGCCGGGCGTGTCCCCAGCGGCTCACCATCCGAGCTTTGAGCTGCCCATCCTCCTGCGTTATCTCCAACCACGAGGGAGATTCGTGCAGCGGAGTTTTCAAGGTCAAATCCCAACGTCCCAGATAGGCCTGAACCGATGGGGTTGTGTCCGCAGAGTTCTTGGGCTCGGAATGCACCGCTACAGAAAGCATCAGGATCAGCGCTGTTAGAGCGAATACTCGGCACCGAGGGATCACTTTGTCGGGGCTACCTTTCCCCTGATTGACCACATTTGTTTTCGAGGCACTTAACTCCGACGTTATGGATCTCTGTGTTCTTGGCTTTGCCATGGAATTTTTTCCCTTAACTCTATTTTTTCGTTCGCGGTTACCCCTGGTGAGTGGTTCAATATCAAATGCGTTCCACATCAATGCGTTTCACAAAGGTCTTGGGAATAACCAGCAGGGACCAGTGCTCCTGCAACGGTACCGAGACGATGAAGTTCCGACGAGTAGACATTGGGGAAATATGTGGGGCTGACGCATGCAGTTAACCAGATGCTCTCTCGACAGTCAAATGGAGAGGAAACGAGAGAGCAGATCTGCTCGCAAACGCGGGCGGTTGTAAACTGATACTATTCTGCCGGTCACTTAGACACTGGTATCGTTTCAAAAATCATAAGAAGCGAGGAACGATCGACATGAGCAAATTCTCGCGACCTAGATCTTTGGAAATCGGTGCCGCTGCGGCGGGCGCATCCCTATTTTCGCAAGACCGCAGTTTTGTGGGATGAGGCTTCCAAGAGCATCAAAGGCTGATCCGCAGGACAAAATAGGTATTCGCAGTTGCAAAGCCATGCTTCGAGAGCAACGGGGGAGAACATGGGGAAAAAGGTTTTGCGGCTCGACTGGTTTCTGCTGGGACTTTTGCTGATCCCTAGCGTTGCGTTGGCTCAGGATACTGCCTCCCTCACGGGTACGATTCGAGATAAGTCGGGGGCCGTGCTTCCCAAAGCCGGTGTCATCATTAAGAACACCACCACTAATGTCGTTCGTGAGGTCCAGAGTAACTCCGCCGGCGAGTATGTAGCTGCCGCGTTAGCGCCGGGACAGTACGACATCACCGTCTCTGCCCCCGGTTTCCGCAAATATCAGGCTGAAGGCGTTACCCTTCGTGTGGCCCAAAATGCCCGCATCGACGTCACCATGCAGGTTGGCGACACCCATGAGGAAGTCAGCGTGAAGGGAGAAGGCCTGGCCCAGGTGAATACGGAGTCCAACGAACTGGGCGGCACGATTACCGGCAAGGAGGTTCTCCAACTGCAATTGAATGGACGCAACTTCACGCAACTGATAACCCTCGTGCCGGGTGTGAGCAATCAGACCGGGCAGGATGAGGGCCAGGTGGGTGCAGCGGCCAATGTGAATTACAGCGTCAACGGTGGCCGCACGGAATACAACAACTGGGAAGTGGACGGCGGCGACATGATGGATAACGGCAGCAACTTTTCGTTGAACGTCTACCCCAGTGTCGAGGCGATTGGTGAAGTTCAGGTGCTGACTTCAAACTATGGAGCGCAATACGGGCGCAATGGCTCGGGCACGGTCGAGGTGGAAACGAAATCGGGCACAAACGCATTTCACGGCTCGGTGTGGGAATTCCTGCGGAACGAGGCTTTCAATGCCCACAACTATTTTGACCTGCCGGGGACGCCTGTAGCCGGTTATCACAAACACGATTTCGGCTACAGCGTGGGGGGCCCCATCTGGAAGAACCATACGTTCTTTTTCTGGTTACAGAACTGGCGCCGCGAGGTGGTTCCTTTCAACTTCTTCAACTACGTTCCATCGATGGCGAACCGACAGGGAAATTTCAGTGACCAATGTGCACCACTAAACCCCAATCCAACCGACTGCCCCATTGATCCAAATACTGGAAATCCGTTTCCAAATAATCAGATTCCATTTATCGATCCGAACGCGCAGATTCTCCTTCCCATGATTCCCGCACCGAACACCCTCAACAGCGGGCAAGCCACGTTCGCCGAAGCCGTAGGTCAACCGACGCAATGGCTCGAAAACCTGGTACGGATCGATCACGATTTCAATCCCAAATTGCGCGCCACGTTCCGCCTCATTCACGATTCCTGGAACTTTATGAGCGGCGAAGAAAGCTTCGAAAGCACCAACTTCCCGACGATCCGATCGCATTTCGTCGGTCCAGGTGTCGAGATCGTTGCGAGGATCGTGGGCACGATCTCGCCGACCTTGCTCAACGAATTTGCCGCAAGCTATACCACGGATCATCTAACCATAACTAATGGTAACCCCGCGGTTTGGACGCGAGGCAGCAATTTCACCATGCCCGGGTTATTTCCCATTTATAGCGGCAAGCTGCCAGACATCTGCCTGAGTACATCAGGGGACTACGGCGGCGGATTCTGCGAAGGCCCCTACTCTCTTCCCTGGTCGAATTCGAACCCGACCTTCACTTATCGCGATAATGTCACCAAGAGCCTGGGCAAACACAAACTGGAATTCGGTGGCTACTTCGTCAATGCGGAAAAGAACGAATACTCGTTTTCCGACCAGGGCGGCGATCTGACTTTCGACAGCACGGCCCCTGTCTCCACCGGAAATGCCTTCGCGGACATGCTGCTGGGGTATATAGCGAACTTCCAGCAGGCGAATGCTCAGCCGAAATACCACACTAACTACAAGATGTTTGAGCCTTACTTTCAGGATGACTATCATATCTTCAAGAATCTGACCTTGAATCTGGGCCTGCGAATCAGTCTGTTCGGCACTTTCTGGGAGAAAAACCATCAAGTATTTAATTGGGATCCGCTAGCTTATAACCGGGCCCTGGCTCCTCAGATTGATGTGACGGGCAATGTAACCGGCCAAGAGGGCGCGCTCATTCTCACGCCTTCGACAACCGCGTTCGACGGCATGGTGCAGTGCGGCGTCGGCGGAGTGCCGCGAGGATGCTTGAAAGGGCACCTGTTCAATCCCGGCCCGCGCCTTGGGTTTGCGTGGGATCCTCTGGGCAACGGCAAGATGGCGGTCCGCGGCGGATACGGAATTTTCTTCGAGCACACCAATGGCCAGGAAGCCAACTCGGAGAGTCTCGAGGCCTCGCCTCCGCTGGTGCAGGAACCAACCCAATTCAACATCGTTGGCTACAACAACGTGGGTGGGCACGGGTTGCTGTTCCCGCTATCGACCGTCACGATTCCGGACATCGAGCAATGGCCTTATGTTCAGCAGTGGCATTTGGACTTGCAGCGTGATCTCATTCAACATGCGGTGGCGACGATCGCCTACGTCGGGGCAAAAGGAACGCATCTTACTTTAACGCACGAAGAAAACGCCTTGCACCCGGTGCCGGCGTCACAAAACCCGTTCCAACCCGGCCAACCTATTACTGGGAATATTTGCAACACCCAAGCCGGCGGCATCCTCGATCCGACGTTCGTGGTGAACGGCCAAACGATCACGGGCCAGCCCGCCATCAACCTGGACGTGGCCTGCGGAAATGATCCGAATCCGTTTCGGCCGTTTTACAGCCTCGACTCACTCCAACGCGTGGAGCCGGAAGCTAACTCGAACTATAACGCCCTGCAATTTTCGCTACGCAAGACCGACGGTCCACTTACCCTCGACGTAGCCTACACGTACAGTCATTCGCTCGATGATTCGTCTGACAATTTGGATGGGAACTACGTCAACGCCTACGATATTCACAGCAACTATGCCAGCTCCAACTATGATCAACGCCACATTCTGACCGTGGCCTGGGTTTACGAAGAGCCCTACTTCGCCGGCAAAGGACTCACCCACGCTTTCCTCGGCGGATGGGAGTTTGCCGGCATCATGACACACCAGAGCGGCGATCCTTTTTCCGTGGTGGATGGCATCTACGGCGATAACGCTGGGGTCGCTGACGGGATTACCTATAATGGCTCGTACGCCGACCGCATTGCTGACCCTCACGCCACTCCGGACCCGAGCTGTACCGTCCCCGGTACCAAGGCCCATCCGCTATTCAACTGTATCGCTTATGAGCAGCCGCAAGGCTTGACTTTCGGCGATTCGGGCCGGAACAGTCTGAATAACCCACGTCGCACCGACTTCGATACGTCGGTGTACAAAGTCTTCAAGCCAAAAGAAAAAGTGCAACTCCAATTTCGGGCGGAAGCGTTCAATGTCTTCAACCACACTCAATGGAACGGCGTGAACAGCTACGTCGGCACACAGAACTTCTTGTATCCGACCGGCGCCCACATGCCGCGAGTTCTGCAGTTTGCTCTTCGAATCACATTCTGATTGCTTGAGCCGTGAAGCTGGTTTGTCGGTCTTTAAGGAACTGGCAGGGGATGCCTCATGATCGGGGCCGTAGACATTGGCGGTACGAAAATAGCGGCCGGTATGGTGAATGACGGCGGGCAGGTATTATCCCGGAAGGAAGCACCGACCGATGCCGAGAGCTACGCCAAAGGCCTGGCTGCAATCGCCAGCATGCTGCGAGAGACGGCGCAAAGCGCCGGCGTTGAAATCACCGGGATAGGGATTGGGTCCACAGGCCCGGTGGATCCGTTCTCCGGGAAGTTTGGCGAGGTTGATTTTCTTCCGGGATGGCGCGGACAGAACCCAGGAACGGATTTGGCGCGCATGTTCAAGGTGCGTGTAGCTCTGGAAAACGACGCCGATGCGGCCGCTCTGGCGGAAGCGGGTTGGGGTGCTGGAAAGAACAAATCGCGACTCATCTATGTGACGGTCGGAACCGGTATTGGCGGCGGAATTGTTTTCGACGGGCACCTTTACCGCGGCGTCGATGGAGCTCATCCCGAACTCGGCCACCAGGTCATCGATCCATCTGGACCGCTCTGTTCTTGCGGATACCGAGGTTGCTGGGAATCGCTGGCTGCAGGTCCAGCGATGGTGGCATGGCTCGAGGCCAAGGCGCCGTCTGAGTATCCGCATCGCAAGCATCTTACGGCCAAGCGCATCTGTGAACTTGCGCAAAAGGGAGACACTCTGGCTCGCCAGGCCGTTGAACGAGAGGCCTACTATATGGGTCTTGGTCTGGCCAATCTCGTTAACCTGTTCACGCCCGACGCGATCGTTCTGAGTGGAAGCGTGATGAAGAGCGCATCTTTGTTTCTCGATGGCATCCGCGCGGTGATTTGCCGCGGCTGCCGTTTTGTCCCATTCGAGAAGACGGAAATTGCCCTGGCGTCGCTCGGAGAAGATACCAATCTTATCGGCGCGGCAAGGGTCTGGTACGATCGTTTCCAGCCTGGAATTCTCAATGCCTCGTGATCTTCCCAACGCGGTAGTGCCATGTAGTTTAACCTGTGCAAATGCAGACTCTAGGAAACATGGATGGCCGGACAAAGCATAGAACGGCGGGAAATCTTGCGTATTCTGGCAATGGCGGCGGGAGTTGCAACGTTCCCCGGCTTTAGCAAGTGGACCTTTGCCTGCAGTCACATCGGCAAGCCGCTGGCGCAGATCAAGCCCGCAGTTTATCGTCCAGTCTTCTTCACTGTGGCGGAGTACGCCCTGGTTGAGCGCCTCACCGATCTGATAATTCCCTCCGACGACACACCCGGCGCGCGCGATGCAGGAGTTTCGGAATTCGTCGACCTTATGGTGTCACGAGATACGGAATTACAGCGGGATTTCCGCGCCGGCCTGCATTGGCTAAACATGCGCAGCCACAAGACCTGGGGCAAGGCATTTGTGATGCTCAATCCTGATCAGCAGACGGCTCTCCTTGAGTCTCTCGCTTACCGGAAGAACTTCCGAGCCGGCGACGAACCTGGCCAGAAGTTTTTTGATCTAGTCCGGGAATACACGGTAATGGGTTTTTACACGAGTGAAATCGGCTTGAAGGAGTTGGATTTTCCCGGCTTGAGGTTTTACGCCGAGTCTCCGGCTTGTCCCCACAAGGACGATCCAGAACACCGCCATCTTGATCCTGCACCTTCCCAATAACAAGGGGCCTATGCCAAAACAGATTTACGACGTCATTGTGGTCGGAACCGGCGCTGGGGGAGGCATGGCGATCAAGACCTTGTGCGAGGCTGGACTCAAGGTCTGTGCTTTGAATTCAGGGCGACGCCTTGATCCGGAAAAGGATTTTCGAAACCACCGAATGACATGGGAAATGAAGTATCGAGGTTTCGGCGACCCCAAGACGCGAATGAAGGATATGCCCGACTTCCTGGACTCGGAGTACAACAAAGGGGCCTGGGAACATGACATCGCGTATACCACCGCGCCGGGCACGAATTGGATGTGGCCGCGTTGTTCCGCAGTAGGTGGAAAAACCAATTTTTGGGGACGAAGCTCGGCACGCTTCGGTGATATCGACTTCAGGGCTGCCACTCTCGACGGATATGACGCAGACTGGCCGGTCACCTATGGCGACATTGCGCCATACTACACTCGCGTGGAGAAGATGATCGGCGTGGCCAGCACGGTACAGAACCGTCCCAGCAACCCCGACGGAGTCTACCTGCCGCCGTTTAATTTCAGATGTCTCGACATGATTCTTCAGAAGGGCTCGGAGAAAGTTCGTGTGCCGTATTTACCGGATCGTCTCGCGCAGCTTACCGTGGCGCACGAGGGGCATCCAGCGTGTCACTTCTGTGGAGATTGTACCTTTGGCTGTGAGGTAGGCTCCTTCTTTTCCTCGCCTTGGTTCTTGCTGCCGGTCGCTGAAGCTAGCGGAAACCTGGAGCTCCGAACCAACGCCGTGGCCAAGAATGTTCTCGTAGACGAAAACGGTCGCGCCTCGGGAGTGGCATACATTGATCGTGAATCGCGGCAGGAATATGAGGTCCGGGGACGCTCAGTGGTGGTAGCCGCATCGTGTATCGAAAGCGCCCGGATCATGTTGAACTCAAAATCGCGGCATTGGCCGAATGGCATTGCTAATTCTAGCGGGCAGCTGGGGCGCAACCTGTGTGACCACTTGTACGCAACCACGGCGAGCGGCTACCTGCCGCAGCTTTTGGGACAGCCCAGCTTCCCGGACAATGTAGCCGCCAATTCAATCGCATGGATGCCACGCTGGCAGAATCTAGAACACGCGCATGAAGAAAACTTTGTCCGTGGCTATTCGGTCTATCCCGACGGGGGGTGTTCGGAGTTTCCCTCGTACCACGACCAGATCGAGGGCTTCGGCTCATCTTTCAAGCGCGAAATCAAGCGCCGCTATCCGACGCCAGTCAGTCTCACAGTACAGGCTCCAACTTTACCCTCTGATAAGAATTTTGTAGATATCGATCCGGAAGCGAAGGATTCATTTGGAATTCCAAAGGCCCGTATTCATTTCCAATGGGGAGATAACGAGTTGCAGATGTTCCAGCACGCCAAGAAGATCTCTGCTGACGTCTTCCATGCAGCCGGCGGAGTTTTGGAATACGCCGCGGAGGAACCTGAAATGCCCGGGTACAGTTTGCACGAGACCGGCACATGCCGCATGGGGGATGATGCCAAGAAGTTTGTCACCAATCGCTTTGGCCAGACCCATGACGTAGCCAACTTGTACGTGTGTGACGCCAGCGTTTTCCTGAACTGTACTGACAAAACAACCACTCTTTCAATTCTTGCCTTCACCCTGCGTACGAGCGAATATCTGGTGGAACAGTTTCGCCAGGGAGATCACTAAGTGATGCGCGGTTATTTTCGGCGCTAATCGTTGCATGCCTGTTCTTGTCAGTTGCTGCTGGTGCTCAAGCCGCTCCCAGTTCCCCAAAAGACGGGAAATGGAGATTGACATGGGAGCGACGAATTTGACGGTCCTAACGGTTCTGGCGTGGACCCATCGAAATGGGTTGTCGAAGTGGGCGGAAAAGGTTGGGGAAACCAAGAACTGGAGTACTACACGAGTCGGCGCGAGAATGCACACATTCAGGACGGGAACCTGGTGATCGAGGCGCGACGGGAGAACTACACGGGAACCGACGGTGTGAGCCGAAACTACACTTCAGCAAGGTTGAAGACTGCGGGAAAATTCTCGCAGGCATATGGCCGCTTCGAGGCACGCATCAAACTGCCTGCCGGTCAAGGCATGTGGCCAGCCTTCTGGATGTTAGGCAACGACATCGAGAAAGCCGGCTGGCCCGAAATGCAGTCACAAGAAGAACTGAGCACAAAAGGTAGCGCGCGTGGTGCATCACGAGACCCTTGAGAATCTTCGGTCTGGGCTCGCTTACCGAGTCATTTGCCTTGGAATGAGGTGGTTTAAGGGTAGCAGTAGATGAGTGCGTCCAGATTACAGGCAAGTTAAAATTAGTCCAGCGGTGTCATGTTACCGCCTGCTCTGCTCGGACTGTTTCTGGTGGCACTGCTACTTCCCTCTTGTGGAGGCGTAGGAATGGGGGCGGTTGTGGCGACGGCCAGCAGCAGAGCACGCAAACCGGCACTTACACGACACCGTAACTGGCAACTCCGGTACACTGAGTCATCAAGCATCCTCTACTCTGACCCTGATCGCAAACCAGTAATGCCGTGAACCAGTGTGGCAAATTAGTTAAGATGCGCAGCAAGCACCAAGCGTCGCGGCACGATCATCGCTCATGAGCGACTCCCGCTACAACGTCATCATCGTCGGCGGAGGCATTGTTGGCCTCGCCGTCGCGCTCCAGATCACCAAGCGCTTCCCCCGTCTTCGCCCGCTGCTGCTGGAGAAGGAATCTCGCGTGGGCCAGCATCAGAGCAGCCACAACAGTGGCGTCATTCATTCCGGCGTTTACTACAAACCAGGATCGCTGAAGGCAACGCTATGTGTCGAGGGCGCACGAGCCATGGTCGAATTTTGCCGTGAGCACGGCATACCCCACCAGATCTGCGGCAAGGTCATTGTGGCCACACACGAAGAGGAATTTCTCGGACTTGAGGAGCTGCGGCGCCGGGGCGAAGCGAACGGACTCACCGGGTTGGAGTTGATCGGCCGGGAAAAGTTATTCGAGATCGAACCACATGCCAGCGGACTGCGCGCTCTGGTCGTCCCTTCTACCGGCATCACGGATTACGCTTCCGTCTGCGAGAAATATGCCGAGCTGATTCGTGCGCAGGGCGGAACGATTCTCACTTCCACCGCAGTGACCGGCCTGCAGCATCTCACTGGTGAGGTGGTGGCAGAAACCACCGGCGGCACATTTTCCGCGGCTTCCCTCATCAACTGCGCCGGACTCTTCAGCGACCGCATCAGCCGCATGGCCGGCGACGATCCCGAGGTTATGATTGTTCCCTTTCGCGGCGAATATTACGATCTCATTCCCCGGCGCACGTCGCTCGTGCGAGCCCTGATCTATCCCGTCCCAGACCCCCGCTTTCCCTTTCTTGGCGTCCATTTCACGCGCCGTGTAAACGGCACCGTTGACGCCGGCCCCAACGCCGTTCTCGCTTTTCGTCGCGAAGGCTACCGGCGAACCGACTTCAACCTGCACGACCTGGCCTCATCACTGGCATTTCCAGGATTCTGGCGAATGGCCGCCAAGTATTGGCGAAGCGGGCTGGACGAATTCCACCGTTCGTTTTCCAAGCGCGCGTTCGTTCGTGCCTTGCAACGACTGCTCCCGGAGGTGCGCGAACAAGACTTGGTCCCCGGCGGTTCCGGGGTTCGCGCTCAGGCACTCAAGCGTGACGGAACTTTGGTGGATGACTTCAAATTTGTGCCCTCGAAAAACGTGCTCCACGTGCTCAACGTCCCCTCCCCGGCGGCGACCGCTTCGCTAATGATTGCGCGCTCGATTGTGGACACAGCAAGCGCGAACATGACCTGGACGAGCTAATCGCTCTGTCCATATCGACCGTTAGAAGACTGCCGGAGCGGCACGCAAACGACAGCTCGTGACCGTCCGGATCGCTCATGGAGTCGAAAGTGGCGGGGCTTCCGTGCCAGTAAACTGAGCAATATACCTAGCATAGATTTCGTTATAGCTCTGACTACGCTCGGTCGGGCTGAGGACGAAGGCTTTCGTCTTTTCAAAGTATTTTGCGCTGTCGATCATATCGCTGACCAAAGCGGCTCCGATGGCGGACGCCGAACTAAGAGCAAAGGCATGGACCGGGCGTCCCGTAATATCTGCAAGTAACTGTAACTCTTCCGGAATCCCGGCCACGCAGCCGGCCACGCGTAGATATGACAGCGGCGCTTCCCCTTCGAATACTTCAAGACAGCGCCTAATCTCGAAACATGTGCCTTCAATCAAGGCACGTGCAACACTCGCGCCGTTGTGAGACAAGGTCAGTCCGGTCAGAGTGCTTCGCAGATTGGGATTCCACAGAACTCCCTGTTCGCCACCGGCAAGATAGGGAGCGAACAGCAATCCGTCCGCTCCCGGGGCAATTTCATATGCCGAATGCCACCAGGTGCGCTGTGTGTTATTGTTGGCTCGGCCCAGGAAGACTCTTGCCACCCACTCACGCGCGGAGCCAGTAGCGAGCAAGTCGGCCTCGCTGCCGTACCAGCCATCCACCGCGAACGGAGTTAGGAGATATCTGCACCGTGGGTCCCAGCGCGGCTGCGAATCGCACTTCATAATCACAGTACTGGTACCCGTCAGGACGGCGGCGGTGCGCGCGAAATCGCCGGTGCCACTGAGGGCATAGACGCCGGCGACTGAATCGGCACACCCCAGCACCACCGGAGTTCCTGACGCGCAGCCCAGCAATTTGCTCCCCCGCATGCTGAGCGGTGCACGGAATGAAGAACTCTTGAGCGAGGGCAGGTTTTCTGCCGGCACATCCCAGAACTTGCTCAGCTCTGGGTCCCACTCCTTCGTGCCTAAGTTGTACAAACCGTACCCGGAGGCCGTTGATGGGTCGGTTACTGCCAAACCCGTGAGCGCATGAAAGAGAAAATCTTTAGCGGAAAGGATCAGACTCGCTCCGCGCCGTTTCGCCCCATGGTGAAACTGAAACATCGGAGCCAGATAGCGGCCGTCGATGAGTATCCCGGTTTTCAAGTAGATGTCACGTCGAAGATGATGATCCACTCGCGTCGTTACCCAGCGATCGGCTCGGGTATCTTGCCATGTAATGGCGTTGGCAATCGGCTTGTGCCGGCCCAGCACGACCAGGGTGGGAATCTGCCCGGTCAGCGCTACGGCTTCGACCCGGGCCTTTTGCCCCAATCGCGACCTGACCTTGGTCGACGCCACGTATAAGGCCTGGAGCCACTGCTCACAATCCTGTTCCGCTTGGCCCACCGATGTCGAGATTGTTGGGTAAGACTCGCGTGCGCTCGCGAGAACCCGGCCGTCGCAGGCAAGGGCGACGAGTTTGAGGGCGGAAGTCCCCAGGTCGATCCCGAGCACGCAAGAGCTTGTTTCCACGGCTGTGGTCCTCAGTTTCACATTTCGCGATTTCGTCGAACGAATCGAGGCAACTGGACTGGTGGAGTGTTCAGCGCAGTCTGCGCCTCAGCTCGAGTACTGCGCCGTCGACCGCCTTCAACGTTGACTCCACATCTTCCTCATTGTGGGCGAACGAGACAAACAAATTCTCGAAGGCATCCGGGTGAAAGAGTACGCCTCGTTCCATCATCACTTCCCACCACATCCGAAACAGATCCTTGCGAGCGTAACGAACAGCGTCCCTGTAGTTGCGGATCGGTGAGTCTGTGAACCACACCTGAAACAGGGGTCCAATCCCGACAACCCAAGCGCGCAATCCCGCCGATTCCAGGCGTTCGCTTATGCCCCGCATCAACCGTTCACTCTTATCGAACAAACCCTGGTAGATTCCCGGCGTCATCAGGAAGTCAAGGGTAGCGTTGGCGGCGCTTACCGCGATGCCGTTGCCGCTGTAGGTCCCGGCCATCGAGACTGTCCCATCGGCAACCAGTTGCATAATCTCTTTCTTGCCTCCGACGGCGGCGACCGGGAACCCGCCCCCAAAACCCTTGGCCATCACCGTGAGGTCTGGTGTCACGCCGTAGTGCTGTTGCGCTCCTCCTAGTGCCACGCGAAATCCGGTGATGACTTCGTCGAAGATCAATACAATTCGCAATTCCTGAGTTAATTTCCGCATTAGTTCCAGGTAACGCGGTTCCGGCAGAATACAGCCGGTGTTGCACATGATCGGTTCGGTGATCACTGCGGCAATTTCTTCCCCGCGCTCTCGAATCGCGCGCTCTAACGCTTCCCCGTCGTTCCACTGCAGGATAAGCAGAGAATCCTCCAACCCTTTCGGCAGGCCCGGCCCTTGTGGAAATGGGGCCGGTCGCGACTCGGGGCCGGCCTTCTCCAGCGGCGGGTGCTTGCTCCAATACACCGCATCAGAAAATCCGTGATACATGCCTTCGAAGCGGATAATTTTCGGCCGGCGGGTATAAGCGCGTGCCAGGCGGATGGCGTAAAGAACTGCTTCTGTACCGGTGTTTGCGAGATGCACTTGCTCCACACTGGGTACAGCATCGATAATCTTTTGGGCCAATTCGATTTCATCAGCCACAGGCAAGGCAAACACCGTGCCTCGCTGTTGGACGAAGTCGACCACCGCTTTGGTTACCTGCCCAGGGCAATGGCCCAGAAGCATGGGTCCGAGTCCCATTAGGTAGTCAATGAATTCGTTGCCATCCACATCAAAGATGCGAGAACCTTTTCCATGGTCAACAAAAAGCGGATAAGGCGACCAGCCGGAACGCGGTGCGCGGGCAGTGCTGTTTACTCCGCTGGCAATTACCTCTTGCGCCTGAGCGAAAAGGCGCGCTGACTCAACGGTTGGTTTCATCGCGCCACCTTGATCTCCACTTTCATGTTAGGTCTTCCTTCTGGGGTTGAATCTGCCGCCGGCGTAAATCGCTAAGGAAAGGCACCCGGCCAATGTAGTGAATGCCCAAGGCAATAGGAAGCGCTACGGCGGTGGCCCCGAGACCTGCCCCCAGCACGGAAGTCGAAACCGCCCGGGTCAAAACTGCCTCAACGACTATAGCGAGAAGCGCGATTGCTCCGAGCGCCGGCCACAAGCCTCCGAGAACAAAATTGCCGACGCTTTTGAATAACACCGCTCGATATTGCCAAACCGCCGCGATGGCTGTCAGGGCATAGAACAGAGAAGCGATAATCCCAAGCGCGCTCGCAATGTTCGACAGCACCTCGCGTATGCCGCCAGCTTCAAATGCCGTCAACATGAGGAAAACCAAGTTGATTCCGCTCATAAACAAGGTTACCGCCCAGGGGCTTCCGGTTCTGGGGTGAACGATCCTGAAGAATGGCGGCATCACACGATCCTCGGCCATGGCGAATCCCAGCCTAGACGACGACATAATCGCGACCTGCAGGCACGCGACGGTCCCTAACAGGACAACCAGACTCAACAGCAGCGAACTCGGCCCGGGCAACAATTGTTGCGCGATCACTGCCAGTGCATTCCCGGCAGAGTTCTGCAGCGCCGAACGGCTCAGGATGCCTTGATAGGCAAACGTGATCAAAGCGTAGACGAACAATAGAATCACCACGCTGGACAGGGCCGCGCGACCAGGATTCGCTTCCTTATCCTTGGTCTCCTCGTTGACATAAATCGCGGCATCCCAGCCGGAATACATAAACACTGCAATGAGAATTCCAGCCACAAACCCTTTTACTCCGCCAGCGCCAGAAACACTGAACCACGCAGGTGTAACCCGCGCCGCGGCGCGGCCCGACACTAGCGCTCGAACGCCCAGTATGGCAAAGAAGAAAAGCACCAGGTATTCAAAGATGGCCAGGATTCGTTGAAAACGAGCTACGATTTCGATGCCTGCCAGGAGCAGAAGAGTTACCGTCAAGTTCCAAAGACTGCCCACAGCAACGGCAGCCAGCTTGTTGTTCGCCATACCGGGGGCTATTAGTTGAAGTGTGTACGTACCGGCTGGCACTGTCGTGCTCGTCGTGCCGAGCGTGTAATACAGAAGAATCATCCAACCAGCCACGAATCCCAGGTACGGATGCAGTGCCCTGGAAACCCAGGTGTAAGTAGCGCCCGCACTCTGCTCCCAGCGATTCAGGCGCTGATAGGCAAGTGCAATGCCCAGCATAGGGACAAAAGCGCACACGATGGGCAGCAAGCCGGCGTAGCCAACGGCCCCCACCAGCGCAGGCAGCGCCACGGCCATCGTCTGGGCAGGAGCAGAACTAGCCAGTCCCAAAACGATCGCATCACTCAAGGAGAGGGCGTTCGTTTTCAGATGGCTGCCTGGCACCATTTCAGTCTTCGCCACAGGCTCGGTATCCGTAGAATTTGCCGGCATAGGCTAAGTCATGCTAGCCAACGCTCCTGGCGGACCGTCAACTGTTCCACTTTTTTTTGGCGGATGCTATAACCGAGGCCTGGTGTTATCGGCACGCCTATCGTGCCTGAGGGGCTTACTTCGACTTCTGGCTCGATAATGTCTTCATCCCAATACCGCTGGCTGGCTGAAACATCCCCTGGCAATGTGAACCCGGGGAGCGCAGACATGGCAATGTTGTGGGCACGGCCCACTCCAGATTCCAGCATTCCCCCACACCAGACCGGAATGGAGTGACGCACACTGAGATCGTGCACTTGCCTGGCCCGCGTATGTCCGCCTACTCGCCCCAGCTTGATATTGATGATTCGGCATGCGTCTAGCCTGATCGCTGCTTCGGCATGGGAAGGACTGTGAATGCACTCGTCGAGGCAGACGGGGGTTCGTAACTGCGCTTGCAGCAAGGAATGCTGATAAATGTCATCCCAGGCCAGCGGCTGTTCAATCATCAACAAATCGTAGCGATCAAACGCCTTGAGTAACTCCAGATGTTCGAGGCGATAAGCCGAGTTGGCATCGACCATGAGTCGGATACCAGGATACTGGCGTCGCACTTCAGCGACGACTTCAACATCTTTACCAGGCTTGATTTTGAGCTTGATTCTTTGGTACCCAGCGCGCAAACCGCAGTCAATCATCGGTAGAAGTGCTGAAATCGAGGCTTGGATTCCTATTGAAACGCCACAAGGGATCTCTTGCCGAGTTCCACCCAGCAACTTCGCCAAGGGAAGCTCTTTTTGCTGCGCTTCGATGTCCCAGACCGCGTTCTCCACCCCTGCCTTCGCCATCTCGTGCCCCCGGATTGGGTCGAGCAGACTCGCGATCTCCGCGGCGCGATCAACGCTCCTTCCGATGACGCGGGGCACAATGAAGTCTTTTGTAACGTGCCAGGCCGTATCCGTAGTTTCGGCGTTGTAAAAAGGATCCTCCGCGGCGGTAATCTCACCCCACCCGTGCAGTCCATCCACGCCAACTTCAACCAACAGAATCCGCCGATTCCAGGTTACCTCTGAACTTGTTTCGAAAGGGGCCTTCAAGCGCATGCTGAGCTCTCTCAGCACAATACTTTCGATTCGCATAGTGAAAAATCCTGTCGGCTCGCGTTCGCAGTTCCTGACCGGCAAAAACCGTTGTCTACCCGACTTGCTATCAGTCCTCATACCAGCGAAAGCCGCGCTGCTGCTCCTGCGCCGCCTCGCGGGCGAGGGCCAGGGCGTGTTTGCGACGATAATTGGCGCAAGCCACTAGCATTACATCCAACAGTGCCATTGGCCCCACGTAGGAGTCTCCGAAATGGCAGGTCTCGACTGAAATAATGAAACACTCGTTCGCAAAACGGGCGATGGGCGACACGAACGTGTCGGTGATTCCAACGCAGTATGCTCCCTTCGTCTTAGCTTGGCGCATGCCTTCCACTGTCTGCCTTAAGGCGCGATGGAAGCTGATGGCCAGCACCAGGTCCCGCTTGCCTGCTGTGCGCACCAGATGGACCACACGCCCCGGGCTGGTAGCGGAGAACACAGGCAAACCCAGAATCACCAAGTGATGCTCGAGATAGAAGACAAGGGCTGACGCCAAATCGCCGCCCAGCAAAATGACGCGGCGAGCCGACCAAATGCGCTGTGCGAGTCTCGCAAGTTGTCTCGTGTTCAGCGAGTTACGGAAGCTGGCGAAATTTTTCTGGTCATGGTCGAGCGAGTCGCGGACGTGAGACGGAATGCCCGAATCCGACGCCGCACTCCCCAGCATGGAGTCGAGGGAAGTCGCATGCGCGATCGTTAGCTCGTGCAGGTAGCGGCGAAACTCCGGGTACCCGGCAAACCCCATCCCGCGGATCGCGCGCAGCATCGTGGCCGTGTCTGTGCGCAGCTTCTGAGCCATGGCGCGGATACTCAGGAATAAGAAACTTCGCGGATCTTCGAGTACGGGGCGTATCAACTCTTGTCGTTTCGGCGAGAGGCCCTCGGTTCGCTCATGCCAGCTGGGCGCGATCGAATGCCGGCTTGTTTTCTGGTCAGGCACAAAGACGGTTCAGCATCAACCAGAAAAGCGGGTGATGTCAAGTGTCCTGTCACATCTGTGACACCCGGCGATGTTTTGCCTAGGACTCTGCTGATGCGCCCTCTGCAGTGCGGGACTGGCATTTAGTCCTTGACAGTGTTTGCGATTGTTTACTATAAGGCGTGGATGCTTTAACATGTCACGGTCGTAACTGGCTTCGGTTCGCAAAGAGGTGGGGGCATGAAGAGAGGCGAGTGGTCAATCGGGGTGTTGATTTTGATTGCTGTCCTGGGGGCTACTCTCAGCGGGGCGCAAACTTCCTCTACTTCGCTGCGCGGAACTGTTGTTGATCCCAAAGGAGCGGTAGTTGCGGGAGCGGAAGTGACGATCACAAACTCCGCGACCGCCTTTTCCCGAACCACTAAAACCGATGGTCAGGGGTTCTATCAGTTTCTCGAAGTCCCGCCGGCTACGTACGCAGTCACCATCAAGGCGGCCGGGTTCGGCGTTCTCCGGGTCGAAAATGTTGGTCTGCTCGTCAATACTCCTGCCAGTCTCAATGAAATATTGCGGGTCCAGGCTGTGGCCGAGAAGGTCGAGGTAATGAGCCAAGCTCCGCTGGTGAACACCGAGGACGCTAGCCTTGGCCACGCGTTCACGGCGGACCAGATGACCACACTTCCGCTTGAAGGGCGCGATCCGGTGTCCATCCTGAGCCTGCAGCCAGGAGTGCTGTACACGGGCAATAGTACGGACATCAATCCGGATGCGGACAGTCGCAGCGGAGCGGTGAGCGGCGCGCGCAGCGATCAGACTGATATCACTGTGGACGGGCTCGACGACAACGATCCTGTCTTGGGCTATGCGTTTCAAGGTGCATTACGTTCAACCCTCGACTCGCTGGAAGAATTTCGAGTGACGACTACGAATTCGAATGCAGAGGCCGGCCGTTCGTCGGGCGCACAGGTGTCATTGGTGACCAAGAGCGGAACCAACAAATTTCACGGATCGCTCTATGAATACAACCGGTCGAAAATTGGCGAGGCCAACAGCTGGTTTAATGAGCGCGCCGAGCTGCTGGGGGGCAATCCGAACGTGCCTCCTCATCTGGTGCGTAATACATTCGGAACTTCCATCGGCGGCCCGCTCGTCAAGAATCGGCTGTTTTTCTTCGCCACTTACGAGGGCCAGCGGACGCACGAAACAGCGATTGTTACCAGGTTTGTGCCTACTGCCAGTTTCCGCAGCGGCATTCTGACTTATCAGTGTGACAATGGCCAGAATCCGACTTGTCCGTCTAACGGTCTGTTCATGCTCAATAAGACCGATCTCGCGAACCTGGACCCATTTTGCTTTGGGCTCGGGAACTGCCCGCAAGGGCCCGGAGTAGATCCGGCAGCCGTGGCGGTCTTTAATAGTTATCCGCTGCCGAACGATCCGACGGTGGGCGACGGCTTGAACATCTCGGGATTCACCTTCGCCGATCCCACTCCGGACAAGCTCGATACCTACATCTTCAAACTTGACTACAACCTGACAACCAACGGAAGCCAGCACTTGTTTTTGCGCGGCAACCTGCAGAACGATCACTTGACGACCGAGGGGGCCCAATTCCCGGGCCAGCCTCCAAACCAGATTTCGACCAACAACGGAAAAGGCCTAGCGGCTGGATACACGGCCGTCATCAGCAATTCCTTGATTAACAATTTCCGCTATGGGTACATCCGCGAAGGGCTTTCGCAAGCGGGAACGCAAACTCAGGGATACATTAGTTTTTATGCGGGAGGAATTTCCAACCCGGTAGGAGAATTGCCCACTATCAACGTGCAAGTGCCGCTCCATAACTTTGTGGATGACCTCAGCTGGACGAAGGGTAAGCATAACCTGCAGTTCGGTACGAACTTGAGAATCATTAACAACCTTCGTCAATCCAATGCGCAATCGTTCATCACGGGGTCATCGAACCCGACCTGGCTTGCGGCCGGTGGGATCTCCGGAACCGGGACCAGCCTAGATCCTGGCGCTTCCGTATTCGCTTCGCTGGGATTCCCGGAAGTTTTGGGCACGGGCGCGTCCAACGGGGCGGGATCGTTTTCCGCGTCCTATGACCTGGCGGCCAGTGCATTGACCGGCATGGTGCCCGAGGTGACGGCAAATTACCAGGAGACCAAGAACTTCACACTCTTGCCCGAAGGAGCGATGGTTCCGCGACATTTCCGGGCGCATGAGGCCGAGTGGTACGCGCAAGATGCATGGCGGGTCAAACCCAATCTGACGCTGACCTTTGGCGTGCGTTACAGCCTGTTGCAGCCGCCGTACGAAACCACTGGGACCCAGGTTGCTCCGGTTCCGAGTATCAGTCAGTGGTTTCGAAATCGCGCCACCGGAATGGCAGAGGGACAAAGCATCCAGCCACTACTAAGCTATGCTCTGTCAGGCCAGGCCAATGGTAAGCCGCCGATCTGGAACTGGGATTATAAGAATGCGGCTCCGCGTCTTGCCTTCGCGTGGTCACCCAATTTTTCGAAATCAAGTTGGCTGGGAAGGCTGTTTGGCGATTCGGGAAAGAGTTCGCTTCGCGGCGGCTACGGAATTTACTTTGATCATTTTGGCGAAGGCGTGATCAACAGTTTCGATCGCATGGGCTCGTTCGGGTTGACCACCATCATCGGGGACCCTGCCGGTTTGGTGACGCCGGATCAGGCGCCGCGTTTTAGCTCTCTTTACAATGTCCCGAAAACGTATAACGGTTGCGGCGCTCCAACTTGTCTGCTGCAACCCCCGGCCCCAACGGGCGGTTTTCCGTATTCACCGCCGTCAACACCGGGGACCGGCGGAGAGTCAATCAGCTGGGGGCTAGACAACGGGTTGAAGACGCCATACTCCCACGTGGTCGATCTTTCCTTCACTCGCGACGTGGGCCGCGGATTTGTTCTGGAGACTGCTTACGTGGGCCGGTTCGGCCATCGTTTGCTGCAGCAACTGGACTTCGCACAACCGCTGGATCTGCGGGATCCGAAGTCGGGTATGGATCTGTATGCGGCGACGAGGATGATCGCTACCACGATGCAGAGTGGCAATCCGACTCCTGTACAAAACATGGCGAAGATTCCGTACTTTGAGGACCTGTTTCCGAAGGTCGCAGGCCAGACGCCCACGATTACGTGCGCTCCGGGCACCGTTCCGGCGAATCCAACCGCCACGCAGAACATGTACGAGATCTTCGCCTGCAATGGCGGCATTGACATGACGACGGAGCTAATTCAGGCTGACTGGTACTGCGATCCCACAGCTGTCTTATTCCCGGCTTGTGCCACCGTGAATGGGGTCACGAAGCCGTTCCAGTTCTGGGCTCCGCAATTCTCGTCGCTGTACGGGTGGAGCTCGATGGGTAACAGCAGCTACAACGCGCTGCAGGCGAGTCTGCGGCGTAAAATGTCCGGCGGGCTGCAGTTTGATTTTAACTATACGTATTCCAAGTCGATCGACTTGGGGTCAGACGCCGAACGCGTGAATCAATACGAAGGCGGTTCGGGTGTCGCCGGCGGCGGATTTGCCAGTTACATCTTGAACACCTGGTCGCCGAATCAAAACCGGGCAGTTTCGGATTTTGACGCGACCCACCAGTTCAATGCGAACTGGATGTATCAGTTACCGGCTGGCAAAGGAAAGCATTTCGCCACTCGTGGGGTGCTCGACGCGATCCTCGGCAACTGGGAATTTACCGGAATTTTCCGGATGACCAGCGGCTTCCCCACCACAGTCAACGATGGAAACTATTGGCCGACAAACTGGGAGAACACGGCCAATGCGATTCTTGTCGGTCCAAAGCCGAAGAGCGGCACGTTCCTGACAAACGGGAGCCCCAATATATTTAAAAATCCGGTTTCGGCGATTGGCGAGTTTCGTTACGCGTATCCGGGCGAATCCGGAGAGCGGAACCTCATTCGAGGCGCGGGATATTTTGGCATCGACATGGGGCTGGGGAAAACCTGGACCATTACGGAATCATCCGTACTCCGCTTCAGCTGGGAGACCTTCAACATAACGAACTCCGTGCGGTTCGATGCGGCCGAGCTGGAACCGATCGCCGGAAGCAATGCCTCGGGGAATTTGAGCCTGTCGAACAGCTCCAGCTTCGGCTACTACACGTCTACCTTAACCAGCCCGCGCGTCATGCAGTTCGCGCTGCGGTACACTTTCTAGGGAAAAGAACCGATGAGACGCGCCGCGGTCACACTGTTTGCGTGTTTACTTGTTGTCGGCAAATTCTCTGCAGCTCAGGACAAACTCACCGAAAAAGTCGACCAAATCTTTGCGGAATGGAACACGACCAGTTCTCCCGGCTGCGCGCTGGCGGTAGTGAAGGATGGGCGGATCGCATACGAGCATGGATACGGGATGGCCAACCTCGAACTCGGAATGGCGATCACCCCGCAGTCTGTATTTGACATCGGATCGGTGTCAAAACACATCACCGCGATGGCGATTCTTCTCCTCGAACAAGAGCACAAATTGTCGCTCGACGATGACGTGCGGAAGTATCTCCCTGAGATTCCCGATTACGGCTCGAAGATCACGATTCGCCACATGCTGCACCACACCAGTGGGCTGCGCAATTACGACGACTTGTTCGACCTGGAAGGAATTCCGGAAGCCGATCTTACCACCGACCGCGATGCGATGGATTTGATCGTTCGGCAAAAGGGGGTGAACTTCAAGGCGGGAGAAGAATTCCTGTACAGCGATACGAACTATTTTCTGATGTCGCAGATTGTGAAGCGGATTACCGGGCAGACGCTGCGCCAGTTCGCGCAGGAACGGATCTTCGGCCCCTTAGGGATGACCAGCACCCATTTCCACGACGACCACACCATGATTGTGCCGCGCCGGGCCACCGGTTACGCGCCCCACCAGGGGGGCGGATTCGAGATGGATATGTCGAACTTTGAGCAGTTGGGCGACGGCTCGGTGATGACGACCGTAGAAGACCTCTTTAAATGGGATCAGAATTTCGAGCACCCGCAGGTGGGCGGGCCCGAGGCAATTCGCCAGCTCACCACGCCCGGCATGCTCAACAGCGGCCAGCCCATTCCTTACGCGATGGGTCTTTTCCTCGACCACTATCGCGGGCTCAACTGGATTCATCACAGTGGAGAATGGGTGGGATACCGGGCCGCGCTCAGCCGGTTTCCGGATCAGCACTTCTCTACCCTGATTACTTGCAACTGTGTGGGCAGCATGAGTCCAATGACGATGGCCCAGCGGGTGGCCGACGTCTACTTGGCCGACGAATTCGCGAAAACGCAGACGAAGACTTCCAGGCAAAACTCATCGAACGTGCCCACGTCGGAGCTCCAGAAATATGCGGGGGCATATTGGAGCGAGAAGAATGGAGCTCTGCGAAAGTTCATGCTCCACGGAGATAAACTGATCATGGAAGCGGGGGGAACCACCTACGACATGCTCCCGCTTGGTGGCGGGCAGTTCGAGGCGCGGGAACCGGATATAGAACACAAAGACAAGTACATTTTCCGTGCGGGGAAAAGTAGCGGCGACTTCAAACTGGAGGCCGTAGAAGGCGGCATTCCTGTAGCTTACGAAGCCGTCAAAGGGCCGGTCCTGGATGCCTCGCACCTGACGGATTACGTCGGATCGTATGTCAACGACGAACTGCGCGCCACGTGGACGCTCGTGGTGCAAAACGGCAAGCTCGTCCGCCAGCAGTGGATGACGGAAGATGAGGAAGTAGAGCCTGCCTTCCCGGATGGATTCATTGGCGACATCAGTGAAGGCCGATTCCTGATGCATTTTAACCGCGACCGCAGCGGCCAGGTGACCAGTTTCGACGTTGCGACAGACATGGTCCGGCCGATGAGATTCACCAAAATCGAACCGAGGACCGCTCCGCGCTGAAATACCTGCGACCGCCTGCCAGCCAACGCAACCCTGGCAACCTCTGGGCACATTTGCTCTGATGTGCCGCATAGTGCAGGATCCAGCAATTCTGAGCCACTGTCGTCTATGTTCTGCCCCGCGACCCAAGTACCTTTTCCATCAACACGATATTACCGCCGGCGATACGAAGGGCCGCGTCAACATTGGGCAAGCTCCTCAAATAACCTTCACAACCTGCACTTCCTACACAACTTCTTGTGTTTCTAGCAGTTGCATTTTGTGGCAATGACCGCAGTCAGGCACTCCAGCACTATCTGGGAGCACGTCACTGGCATAGCTCAGTTCATGTGTCCGAGCCTGCGTGGCCT
>JBAUVZ010000008.1:0-9357 GCA_049583505.1 Candidatus Sulfotelmatobacter sp. | reverse complement strand
CGCCCTGGCCGGTCTTGGCGCTGATAAGTACGGCGTCGGAGGCGTCGAGGCCGACGGCGCTCTCGATCATTTCTTTGGTGCGGGGGATGTCGGCGCTTTGCAGATCGATCTTGTTGATGACGGGAATGATTTCGAGACCGTGATTGATCGCCAGGTAGGAGTTGGCGAGGGTTTGCGCTTCCACTCCCTGGGAAGCGTCGACTATTAACAGCGCGCCTTCGCAGGACGCCAGCGACCGCGAGACCTCGTAGGAAAAGTCGACATGACCGGGGGTGTCGATGAGGTTGAGCTGGTATGTGTTCCCATCGTGGGCGGTATACATCATGCGGACGGCGTGCGCTTTGATGGTGATGCCGCGCTCGCGCTCCAGGTCCATCGAGTCAAGAACCTGCGCCTGCATCTCACGCGCGGTGAGCGACCCGGTCAGCTCGAGGAGGCGGTCCGCCAGCGTGGATTTACCGTGGTCGATATGCGCGATGATGGCAAAGTTGCGGAGGAAAGCGGCGTCCATAGACTGTGGGCTAATCCTTCATTTTAACAGGCTGGGATTTTAACGGGCCGAGAGAGTTCTCAGGCTGCTGCTTCTCGGCTAGCATGTGGGTATGACCGAAGCGTCTTCAGCATCTTTCGTTGCCATCGATCACGTGCAACTTGCCATGCCCCCTGGCGAGGAACAAAAGGCTCGCGGCTTTTACGAAGGCCTGCTCGGGATGCAGGAACTGCCCAAGCCGCCGGAGCTTGCGAAGCGTGGTGGATGCTGGTTTGAGAGTGGCGGCGTGCAACTCCATCTTGGAGTCGAGAGTGACTTTCGTGCGGCGAAGAAGGCGCACCCGGCCTTGCGCTGTCGTGATTACCGGGCCCTGCTGCAGCGATTGCGTGACGCGGGAATTGAAGTGAACGAGCCGGGGGATATCCCTGGGGTGAGCCGCTGCCATGTACACGATCCATTTGGGAATCGCCTGGAGTTGATCGGCGGCTAGAACTTGCGCTCGGGTCTCACGATGAGCCTCGATCCGTTACAATCTTCCGGCCTGAGTTCTCTCAGTCGAGGTGGCGCGTATGCGGAAGTTGATTTTGTTAATTGTGTGCTGTCTGGTCGCGGTTGGCGGGGTCTCGGCACAAACTCTCTCACCGCAGGTGCGGGGGTTTGTGAAAGTGGATGCTCCCGTGGTGGCCTTAACCCACGTGCGCGTGATCGATGGCACAGGTGGGGCGGCGCGGGAAGACCAGACCGTCGTAATCTCCAAGGGAAAAATCGAATCAGTCACCGATGCCGCGTCGGCGAATGTCCCTAAAGATGCCCAGGTGCTCGACCTGCACGGGGACAGCGTCATCCCGGGGCTGGTCGGCATGCACGACCATCTTGTCTACCCGATGGGGAACGGAATCTTCGGCGAGATGGCGTTCAGCTTTCCGCGTTTGTACCTGGCTGGCGGCGTGACGACCATCCGTACAACGGGTGCGCTCGAACCCTACACCGATATCGAGCTCAAGAAGCAGATCGATAAGGGGGAAACGCCGGGTCCGAAGATCCACGTTGCCGGACCTTATCTTGAAGGAGCTGGAAGTTGGGCGTTGCAGATGCATCAGCTCAACGGGCCTGACGACGCAACGAAGACGGTCAACTACTGGCTAGACGAAGGCGTGGACAACTTTAAAGCGTACATGTTCATAACTCCGGCAGAACTTTCCGCGGCGGTGGCCGCAGCCCACAAGCGAGGCGCCAAAGTTACCGGACATCTTTGCTCCATCGGTTTTCGGGAAGCTGCCGCCATTGGCATTGACGACCTGGAACACGGTTTGCTGGTGGACACGGAATTCTTTCCCTGGGAAAAGCCCGGCGAGTGTCCCGAGAACCTCGACTATGAGTTCATTTCCAAGCTGGACGTGCAAAGCGGCCCGCTTCACGACACGATCCTCGACCTGGTTCAACACCACGTGGCGGTTACATCGACACTTCCTGTGTTCGAACTGTTCGTGCCCGGGCGTCCGACGATTCAGCAGCGCGTTCTCGATGCTTTGTCTCCTGACGCCCGGAGCGCATTGCTCGAGAACAAAGTGCGCGCCGGCGATGCGGGTCTGATCCGGCAGCGTTATCACAGCGACGCCTCGCCTTTTGCGGCTGCCTTCAAGAAGGAGATGGAATTCGAGCATGCTTTCGCGCAAGCCGGAGGTTTGCTGCTGGCTGGCTTGGATCCCACGGGTATGGGAGGGGTGATCGCTGGTTTCGGCGATCAGCGTGAAGTCGAACTGTTGGTGGAAGCAGGATTTACGCCAGTGGAAGCGATTCACATCGCGACCGCGAACGGCGCGCAGTTTCTGGGGGACCTGGACCGCATTGGAACGATCGCTCCCCGCAAGCAGGCGGACTTGGTGGTGATCAAAGGCGATCCGTCGAAGAAGATTGAGGACATCGAGAACGTTGAGACCGTATTTAAAGACGGCATCGGCTACGATTCGGCCAAGCTGATTGAATCGGTGCGTGGGGTGGTCGGAAGCCGCTGAACCTTCTCCGCGCTAGAATTCAAGTCTCATGCTCATTCTTGCCTCTGCCTCACCTCGCCGCCAGGAGCTATTGCGCAACGCCGGGATTCGGTTCACTGCGCAGCCAGCCAACATCAATGAAATCCCGCTCGCCAGTGAAGCTCCGCGAGACTGCGCCGAGCGTCTGGCTCGGGAGAAGGCGCTGGCAGTGTTTCACAGTCGGCAACAGGATTATGTCCTCGGCGCCGACACGATCGTTGTGGTCGGCGACACCATCCTCGGCAAACCTTGCGATGCAGATGATGCCGCGCGCATGCTACGAATGTTGTCGGGGCGTACGCATGCCGTGATCACAGGAGTGTGTTTGGTAAACCCAGTGGTCAGTGGTCAGTGGTCAGTGGCCAGTAAAGCCGATGCAACGACCGCTTCCGAGACTACTCATGTGACTTTTTGCGAATTGTCCGACGATGAGATCCGCGACTACGTCGCTAGCGGCGAGCCGATGGACAAGGCGGGGGCTTATGCGATCCAAGGCATCGCTTCGCGCTGGATCCGGCGCATCGAAGGCGACTACTGCAATGTTGTCGGCCTGCCGGTGGCGCTGGTTTATGCGATGTTGCGCGAACGAGGAGCGCTCTGAATTGCGGCTCTTACTTTCTTTTAGGTCGACTGTCGAGGTGTACTGGCGCAAACGAAGGGCAGTTGCAGGTGAACCGCGATAAGGCTAGGACTTCTTTTCTTCTTCTTTTTCCTTCTTTGGCGCTTCCCCTTCTTTCATTGCAGCCTTGAAGTTACGAATGCCTTCGCCGATCCCTTTGCCAACAGCGGAAAACTTGCTGGTCCCGAAGAGCAGGAGGGCGATCGCTATAACTAAAAGCCAATGCCAGATCGAAAACTCACCCATAACTCCTCCAAGGGCCCTTCGGGGCGTTCCGAGCGCGGCGCAGATCAGCGGAACTGCCTGTAAAAAGTTTAGGCCATGCCAACTTCAGAGTCAAAAGAGCGTAGCAGGACTCTTGGCTACGCACGCCGATTCCTGGGCGCTTACCAAGCTGAGCTCTTGAAGTCTATTCTAGAACGCATGGGTTTCGGGAGGTTCGCGTGATTCTTAGGCGTTGCCTTCTAATGCTGGCGCTGCTGATTCCGTGCCAGATGGTTTCTCACGTTTTCGCTCAAAGCCCGGCGCAGGCTCCGGTCGCTCCGCCGGGCGAACATCGCAAGACCAGCGAACCCTATACGGGAGATCTTTCTATTTTCGATTCTCCCGGACGGGATGAGCGCCTGCAAATAAATCGCGTCATGGATATTCTTGGCATCGCGCCGGGGAAGACGGTGGCGGATATTGGAGCTGGGTCGGGCTGGTTCACGGTGCGGGCGGCGCGGCGTGTGGGCGCAGGCGGAGTCGTTTATGCAGTGGATATCAACCCGGAATCGATCCGCTATGTTGACAGTCGGGCGCAAAAGGAGCAGTTGCGCAACGTAAAGACCATCCTTGGCAAAGCCGACGACCCTCTGCTTCCCGCGCATACAGTTGATGCCGTGCTGCTGCTGAAGACGTATCACGAAGTCGCCGAACCGGTTGCTCTCCTGAGGAACCTGCGAGCTTCGCTGCGTTCCGGGGCGAAGGTCGGAATCATCGACCGCAACGGAAATGGCGAAAACCATGGAGTGGGCCGCGACGTCGTCCTTCATGAAGCCGCGCAGGCGGGCTACCGATTGCTTGAACAGTATGATTTTGTGAAGGGCGACAAAATGGATTACTTCCTGGTGTTTATTCCAATTCCAGAACAGTGACCTCGTCGACGGCCGACCAGGTTGTGCGATTCAGATCAACAAAGGCCGGCAGGTCGGCATCTGAGGCCGCACCCTGCGGACTTGCCCACGCTGCTTCCATGCTCGACCAATCGTCGAAGTAGAGCTCAACTACAGCGTCCCATCCGGGGGATTGTCGCTTGGGATCACTACAGGCAATGTTCTGAACGTACTTTCTCAGGCCCGGCAGATTCTTCGCCAAAGGCCCATGAATCTCCTGCAGGTGTTGCCGGAACTGTTCGGGAGTCAATTTCGGATGCCGGCAAATGACCACCATGAACTTGAGCATGTAGTTTCCCAAGGATCAAACTGTTTCGATCATTCCTGCTAGTAACAGCGCGCGACGCGGCAATTCCGGAATGACGATGAATTCGTGAAGCGCGTGTGCGCCCTCGCCCACGCCGCCCATGCCGTCGAGCGTGGGAATGCCCATGCCTGCGGTGAAGTTGCCATCGGAGCCGCCGCCCACCGCGGCTTCGTCGAGCTTCCATCCCACGTGGCCGGCAATCTCGCGGGCTTTCTTGTAAAGCGCCTCCACTCCGGCCGTTCGCTCCATCGGGAGGCGGTTGATGCCACCCGTCATCTCGAGTTTGCAGTACCGGTCGAACGGCTTGAGGGACCGCAGCTTGCGTTCAAGACCTGGGGCTTGTTTCGCGCGCTTAATGCGCACATCGATATCCACAGAAGCCTCGGCCGCGACTACGTTTGTGCGAGTTCCGCCTTGCACTACGCCAGGGTTTACCGACAAGCCCAGCCGCAAATTGTTCATTCGGGAGAGCACCACGATCTGGCGCGCCAACTCAAGGATGGCGCTGTGCCCCTTGCCGGGATCGAGTCCAGCATGCGCGGCGACGCCTCTTACGCGCAGCGTATACTCGCCCACACCCTTGCGCGCGGTCTTGACGGCCCCTCGAAGCCCGGCGGCAGGCTCGAGCACCAGCACTCCGGCGGATTCTTTCGCCAACGCCTCAGTGATCTTTCGCGACGAATAGCTGCCCACTTCTTCGTCGGAAACCAGAAAAACCGTAACCGGCCGGGGCAGTCGGCCGTGCCACGCCTGCAGCGCTTCGATGGCATGGAGTATGAGCGCAATGCCTGACTTCATGTCGAGAACGCCCGGCCCGAGCAAGCGGCCGTTCTCGATTTTGCACGGCATGCTGGCCAGCGTGCCCAGCGGATAAACCGTGTCATAGTGCCCGAGCAGCAGAACCGGCTGGCGATTGGCCGCTTCCAAGCGAGAAGGCCCGCCGAAGTCGATCTGCAAACTATCGCCGAAGTCGTTGCTGCGATGGAGATGGGTGCGTCCGCCGAGCGCTTCAAACCTGGGAACGAGGAACGTTGCGATGCGGTCGACCGCCGGCTTGTTGTCGCTGGGGGATTCGATTTCGACAAGTTCGCGAACCGTCTCGACCATTCGGTCCAGATGTTCCGCAAAATAACGCAGGCGATCAGCCCATGCGGGCTGAGGGACACTTCCTGTTGATTTTCCTGTTTTCTTACCGGGCACAATTTCCTCTCGCTAGTTGAAGTTGCCGCACCGCCGTGAATACGACGCGGTACAGTATAATCTTCAGGCCGATTGAGAAGAACCCGATTGAGAACGAGCATGACTGAGAGCACTCCACTCGTGACCGATGCCGCCGCATCCAAGACCGCGCTCGACATTCACGAGATCCTGAAGATTCTTCCGCACCGCTATCCGTTTCTGCTGATTGACCGCGTGCTGGAGTTGAGACGCAAGGAACGCATCGTAGCCATCAAGAACGTCACCATCAACGAACCCTTTTTTAACGGTCATTTCCCGGGCTTACCGATTATGCCGGGCGTGCTGATTGTAGAGGCCATTGCGCAGGCCGGGGGCGCACTGCTGCTCACCGAAGTGGAAGATCGCAACGACAAAGTAATGGTGTTCACCGGGATCGAGCGCGCAAAGTTTCGCCGTCCCGTGAGCCCGGGCGACCAGTTGCGGATTGAGGTGGAAGTGATGGCCTGGCGGGCCATCCCGCGCATGGTTGCCGTAAAAATGCACGGCGTCGCGTCGGTTGCGGGCAAGCGCGTGGCGGAAGCGACAGTGTCGTGCCAGCTGGTCGACAGTGCTCGCGGGCGCGGCGACGGCGCGGATGGCGCTGGCGACGGCGCGGATGTGGAATGAAGCAGAGTCCGGTCCCGCGTAATGAGCCAGCCTCCCAATGATTCGACAACTCGATCATGAATGTTCATCCCACCGCGATCATCGACTCGCAGGCTAAAGTCCCGGCGTCGTGCAAGATCGGCCCTTATTGCGTGATCGGTGCCGAGGTCGAACTCGGCGGGGGCTGCCGTCTGGTATCGCACGTGGCCATCGATGGGCCGACGAAAATCGGTGCCGATAATATGTTCTTTCCGTTCTGCGCCGTCGGCATGGACCCGCAGGATGTTTCTTACGCCGGCGAGCCGACGCGTCTGGAGATCGGTGACTACAACGAGATTCGCGAGTGCGTCACCATCAGCCGAGGCACGGTGAAAGGCGGCGGGCTTACCAAAGTTGGCAGCCACACTTTGATCATGGCCTACGCGCACATCGGGCACGATAGCGTGATTGGCGACCACTGCATGCTGGTGAACGGGGCGACGCTGGGCGGGCATGTGACGGTGGAAGAATGGGCCGTGGTGGGCGCGCTTTGCCCGGTGCATCAGTTCGTGCGCATCGGCGCTCATGCCTATGTTGGTGGCGGCACTACCATCACGCAGGATGTCCTGCCGTTTTCCATGACGTCCGCCGCGCGCCATACGCACGCGTATGGGATGAATAAAGTGGGCCTCGAGCGCCGCGGTTTTTCCCAGGAGCGCATTCGCAAGATTCACCACGCCTACAAGACCCTGCTGGCATCGAAGAGGAACACTTCGCAGGCGCTGGAGAAGCTGAAGTCCGAATCCGACCGCGGCGAAGATGTGGATATGCTGATCCGCTTCATCGAGGCGGCGGAACGGGGAGTGATTAAGTAAGCGGCCAGTGATCAGTGGCCAGTAAGTCCAGCACTGATTACCGACCACTGGCCACTGACCACTGCTATGGAACGTATCGGCCTTATCGCGGGCAACGGCAAGTTCCCTTTTCTGATATTGGACGCGGCACGCGCCCAGGGATTCGAAGTTGTCGTGGCTGCGATCAAAGAAGAAGCATCACCTGAGATCGAGGATCGTGGTGCGGCCTCGGTTCACTGGCTTTCGCTGGGCGAGCTTTCGAAGCTGATTGAGACTTTCCAGCGGGAAGGCATACACCGGGCCATTATGGCTGGTCAAGTGAAACACAAGCAGATTTTCTCCGCCATCCGGCCGGACTGGCGCCTGGCCAAGCTTCTGCTCTCACTCACTACGCGCAATACTGACAGCCTGCTCGGCGCCGTAGCCAAGGTTCTCGCGGAGGAAGGCATCACGCTCGAGAATTCGACCGGGCTGCTGGAACCGCTGCTGGTGAAGTCCGGAGTGCTGACGCGCCGCACGCCGACCGAACAGGAACGCAAGAACATCGATTACGGCCGCGCTGTGGCCCGTCAGGTGGCGCAGTATGATATTGGCCAGACGGTCGTGATCGCGGAAACGGCTTGCGTTGCGGTCGAAGCCATGGAGGGCACCGACGCCGCCATTGAGCGTGCCGGATACATCATGGGGTCGCTGCGCGGAGATGCTTCCACGCTCAGCCGGGCGCTCACCGTGGTGAAGATGGCCAAGCCCAATCAGGATATGCGCTTCGATGTTCCGGTGATCGGTGTGAAGACCATCGAGGTTATGCAGGGGGCAGGCGCGACCTGCCTTGCGCTCGACGCCGGAAAGTGCCTGTTGCTCGATGGAGAGAAGATTCTGGACGCGGCGAATG
Source organism: Candidatus Sulfotelmatobacter sp. (assembly GCA_049583505.1). GTDB lineage: Bacteria > Acidobacteriota > Terriglobia > Terriglobales > Acidobacteriaceae > Sulfotelmatobacter. The sequence goes on along the minus strand of JBAUVZ010000008.1, from coordinate 1,205 downwards.
CCGCGGGGATCGCAGTTGTGGCTGACCCGGCCTGACCAGACCCGTGTTCACAGATCTACCGAGTGATACTCTCAGAAAGGAAGTTAAAGATTATGACCTCCCCAAGCTCCGAACCCGCCCTGATCGCCGACCAGCTTCGCCGCGCGTTTGAGGGCGATGCCTGGCACGGTCCGGCCTTGCTTGAGCTGCTGCGGGACATGGATGCTGGCACGGCCGCGGCTCAGCCCCTGTCTGACGTCCACAGCATCTGGGAGCTGGTTCTGCACGTCTCCGCATGGGACGATGCTGCTTGCCGCCGGCTGGACGGGGAGAAAGTCCAGCTCACGGGGACGGCGAATTTCCCCGTCGTTCCCAAACCCACTCAAACCACGTGGCGCGAGGCCATCTCTGGTGCGAAGCACACGCACGACGTGCTGGTGAACACGGTTGCGGCCTTGCCCGACTCTCGCCTGCATGAGCGGGTTCCCGGCAAGAGATACGACTTTTACTTTATGCTGCACGGAGTGGCGCAACACGCGCTCTACCACGCCGGGCAGATCGCCATCTTGAAGAAGGCACAAAATCGAGCGGGGAAGTAAGACGGCCGCCGTTGATCTGGCTCACCACTGCTTGAAGATCACTCCCACCGCGACCACGATCAAGACGAATCCGACGGCGTGGTTCCAGCGCACGGGCTGCTTCAGATAGAGCACTGAAAACACTGAGAACACGACCAGCGTGATGACCTCCTGAATGGTCTTGAGTTGTGCCGCGCTGAACTCATAGGAGCCGATGCGGTTGGCCGGCACCTGGAAGCAATATTCAAAGAAGGCAATCATCCAACTGATCAGGATCACTTTGAACAGCGGAACCTCGCGGTATTTCAAGTGACCATACCAGGCAAAGGTCATGAAAATGTTGGAAACAGTGAGCAGCGCTATGGTTCGCATGGGGTGAGACGGCTCTCCTTTCGTGGCGTTGGACGGTCCAACCTATTCCAGATGCTCTTTCCCGGCTTTACGTTTACAATTCGTTGTTCCTGCTGGCAACCGGCCAGACGAGAGTTCCTTCCTGCAAGCTGACAATCCGATTTCCGTCGCGGTGGTGGGGGTGGGCGTTTTTGGACGCAACCACGCCCGGGTATACCGTGAGCTGGAGCAGCAGGGCGAACCGGTTCGGCTGGTGGGCGTGGTTGATCCTAATCTGGATCGCGCCGACGCAGTGGC
>JBAUVZ010000007.1:0-6716 GCA_049583505.1 Candidatus Sulfotelmatobacter sp. | reverse complement strand
ACTTTTCCTGGTTCATAACGGCGCTCCTTTTCGGTAAGTGGTGGTGCGAACGATCACAACCTACCGCAAAGTGGGCGCCTTTTATATTGCGTGTAATCGCCCTGGTTACGTCAATCTAGCGTTTTGTCAGCACGGACTTGAGCCGATTAAACGATGCTCTTCGGTCGTTTTCTCCTACGTACCCGGACCTCAGCTCCACAACAGCGCCACGCAGTTCGGGTGCAAGACGGAGGCTCAGCGAGCATCCGTGACGTGAACGCTCGTCAGTTCCTTGATCTGGGTGATTGCGATCGCGCGAGTTCCGTTTCGCTCGAACACCGCGCCGGTTGCCTGCACATACTTTCCTACAAAGGGCATCATCCGTTCACGTTGGTCGGAATCGGGCATGTCCGCGGAGATTGGGAAGTAGATTAGCCCCGTCTTGGTGAGGATGATGATCGGCGAGCCGTGCCTAACGCAATCCAGGTTGCACTTCAAGCTGAAGTAGGTGGCGCTCCCAGCCGGATTTTGGACGGGACAAGCGAGGTCCCGAACGGCGCCCTCGATCGTCATCGTCTTGGCGTCGGGTGCCATCTTAGTACCCTGACGCGCGAGCGCTGGATAGATGAGCACCGCAGAAAGAGCCGTAGCAAAGAGTACGTGAAACAAAGCGGAGCGCTTCATATTCACGTTCAGGATTTGCAAGTACAAATCCACCTTCGCCTCCTCGGCGGCGCAAACGCAGGCCTTCGCGGACACTTTTCCGGTTTGGCTGCCCAAACCGGCAAGAGTCTAACACCTTGCCGAGTCTATCTGCAAACGGCTCGAAGCACCTTGAACCCGGAGTTTTCACGCCTAAAGAAGGTCCGGGAATGTCTGTGGATTGGGACAAATATTCTTCTAAGGAGCAGACTAGACAGCGCGCCAAGAATCCAGAAAAAACGAGGAACTCACTGAGATACGGTTTAAACTCAACCGTTTGGCCCAAACAGTAATTCCGCTCGCCAATCCATAACCAGCAACGCGGTATTAGGACCACCGTTCTTGTAATGGGCTCCGGATCGGGCTTAGGATTACGTCCTTCTCCATGATCGAAACAATCACATGCCCCCACTGCGTTAAGAAGGGTAGGCGAAAAGCCATGAAGGAGAGGCTAGAGGGAAAATGGTTCCTTTGTCTCGGGTGCGGACACATTGCGCTGCCCAGCGACCCCAACTTTCGCTGCACTTGCCCAAAATGTCGCGCCACTTGGGAACAACGCCCTGACCCAGCAACGCACTATTAGGACACTACCGAAGCACCGGTGCTCACTGAAGGCCGCGCGGCGCTACATTGAATTCTTGCAGGGGCGTATCGGGCGACTTTTTCCGGGTTAGCCAGGAAACAGGCCACGCGGGATTTCGTGGCTGGCTTCAACGTGCCATGACAGCCGGGATTGTCGCGCTGCGGGTGACGACATCTACACGACAAATGGAGCCCGAAATCATTTGAAAACTAGATTCGGGCCTGCGTTACGCTTCTGAGAGTGAGCGCACCGTGAGGTCCGTTCTTGCAAGTATATTCGGCACTCCGAAAAATGCTTAGGCGCAACGAATCCCCCTTGGCACCGGCGGCAGGGAGCGTCGCGTGTCGATTGGCGTAACATCGCCATTACACTCATTGACCGGGATTCCCCGGTCCCAGGGGTCAATGAGTGAAATCGCCTGATTGCAACAACTATCGCTAGACTGAGCCAGGAGGCAGGACTTTCCCCTGTTATTGCAGCTTCGCGTACTCGGCTTTGGCTTGCTTCAGGGTACAATCCGTTCCAAAACAGAATAGAAACTCCAACCCCAGAACGCGGAGACTCGAATGAGAAAGCTCAAAATCATGGAACACATCTCGCTGGACGGCGTGATCCAGCACTCCGCAGATGACGGCGATTTTCCCTACAGCGACTGGACCGCGCCCTATCGGACCCCTGCTGGCAGAGATGCAATCCTCGCCGCGTATGGCGGGAGCTTCGATCTGCTGCTTGGCCGTCGCACCTACGATATCTGGTCGGGCTTCTGGCCAAAGGCGCCGAGCAGTCCGCTGGCGGACGGCCTCAATGCGGCAACAAAATATATCGCTACCCACCGTCCGGAAAGCCTTGAATGGGGCCCGTTCGAGGGCCTTGGACCGGACATCGTCGAGGACATTCGCCGCATCAAGTCGCAGGACGGCCCGGACCTTATCCTCTCGGGTAGCTCCACGCTGACATCGACGCTGCTCGAACATGGGCTTGCGGATGAAGTCCTGCTGGTCGTCTATCCGGTCCTGTTGGGCACGGGGAAGCGCTTGTTTGCGGAGGGAACCCCACCACGCTCATTCGATCTCGTCAGCACGAAAGCAATGCCGTCCGGCATCATCCTCAGTACTTACAAGGTTGCCGGGCCTTTGAAGACCGGATAGTTCGACGACGCGACATCGTACGTCAGCGGGTCAGTTTACGTTAAATCGCCATTTCACTCATTGCCCCCCCCAAGGGGTTTTGAGCGCTACAGCCTGTTCTCGGTATTTAATGAATACAATTAGGAGAACAAGGTATGCACTATGATCGCTGTCGCGGAGAGTCTCCGATGCGAGCCCTATATACGGTCATGCTTCTGATGGCAGCGCTGCCGCTGCTTGCGCAAGATGCAGATCTTGTGCGGCATTTTGATTATGACCAAACGGCTCCGCTTGATATTCAAGAAGCCGGCATCGAACACCGGGGCAGCGTCGCCATTCACGACATTTCCTACGCCAGTCCGAAGGGAGGCCGCGTGCCGGCGTACCTGGTAGTGCCCGATGGCAAGGGACCGTTCGCGGCGGCGATCTGGGGACACTGGTACATGCCCGGCTCCGAGTTTCTCAATCGCAAGGAATTTCTGGCAGAGGCGGTCGCGCTGGCGCCGTCAGGGATGGTCTCGCTGATGACGGACGGGCCCATCGCGCGCCCCGGGCACGTGGAAGATCACTCGCCCCTCAGCGAGCAGCAGATCACCGACCTGGTGCAGCAGATCATCGACATGCGGCGCGGTGCCGACTTGCTGCTGGCGCGGTCCGATGTGGATCCCAAACGACTCGCCTATGTCGGCCACAGCTATGACGCTGAGGTCGGTGGGTTCCTTAGCGGGATCGACCGGCGTTTCAAAGCCTTTGTGTTGATGGCTGGGCCCCTGTCGGATGAAGTTGACAAGCGGTCGAAGGAATATCAGGAGGAACGGGAGAAGGCCGGCCCGGGTAAGTTTGACGCGTTCCAGGCTAAGTACTCCTGGCTTGATCCTGGCAAGTACGTTTCGCACGCTGCGCCGGCGGTTGTGTTTCTGCAATACGCGTCACACGAACAGTTCCTGAATCCCGACCGCGATCGTGAATATGCGGCCGTTGTCAGCGAGCCTAAGCGCTTCAAGCTTTATAACGCGCCCCATGCTCTGAACGCGGAAGCCCGGCGCGATCGCATCGCCTTTCTCACCGACCAACTTCAGCTCAAGCCCGTGGCTCCGGCTGTCATTGCCTCCATTCCAAACCTGGTGCAACCCCCGGAGCCAAAGTAGGGCATTCGACTCTTGGCGGCCTATTTGACAGTGCAACTGTGGGAGTCAAGAAGGGGGCCATGGTGCCAAGTGCCACTGAAGGCGCTTAAGCACCCGTGGCCGCCTAACTGTCGTAATATCGCGATTTCACTCATTGACCCCGCGGGCGGCGGAGTGGGTTGGATTGAAAGCGAGGGGCGAGAAGTCGTCTTACTTCATGCCGTCGACCACATAGAGATCAGAGAGCAGGCGGAGGGTGGAATAGGCGTAGGCCTTTCCGTCGGCGCTGAAGCGGATGTTGGTGATGCTTTGCGCGCCGGCAGGATCGGCGGGGGCTATCTCCTTCCAGGGCTCGCGATGGCCGCTTGCCAGATCGACGAGCGCAATCTTCATGGGAATGCCGGGACTTGCCACGAGTATGCCCTTGCCATCTGCGGAAGCGCCGACGGTAAATTCGCCGGCGCCCAAGGCGAAGCTTAGTTTCTGCGGATCACCGCCGGCAATCGGGTAGAGAAACAGCTGATGCTTCGCGTCGCGAGCAAGAATGTACTTGCCGTCGTGCGTGACCAGATTTCCCGCTGTACCTTCGGGAGTGACAACGCGTGGCGCTCCGCCCTGAATGTCCAACACATAAGTGCGGGGACCGTGTCCAGGCTTGCTAATAGAAAAAATAATCGACTTGCTGTCCGGCAGCCAGGCGGCGCCGGAGTAATCGGCCTTCTCATCGGTGAGTTGCCTGGGTTCGCCGACGCCGGTGGGCAGCAGCATCATCTTCGCGGGAGACCCCTCAAAGCACACGACCCATTGACCATCCGGAGAAAGAAAACCAAAGCCACCGTCGCCGAGGCGCAACGCCGGCGAGCCGTCGGTCTTCCTCAGAAAAACGCTGTCGCTTCCACCTTCGGCCTCGCCGCTTTCGGAGAAGACAAGCGTCTTGCCATCGGCGGAGAGATCGGTCACCAGCGACCAGTCAAACCAGGAGAGGCTGCGCTCGCGGCTTTCGCCGGGCGCGAGAACTGAAATGCCCATGCGAGTTTTGTCCGCAGTCAGCAGAACCAGGCCATTGCGGCTGATGTCCTGCACCGTCAGCCCGCCCGGGGCGCGGTAGATGAGGCGCTCCTTGCCGGAAAGATCCAGCGCGTAGATGGAGCGCGCCGCACCTCCGGGAACGGCGGAGAACCATACTTCCTTGCCATTCGGAGACCAAGCCAGTCCTTCGACGCTTGTATAGAAAGAAGAGCTGGCTTTGCGATTTCCGCGCGCGTCGACGATGACGACGCGTCCGTCGTCCCCGGTAGGGACATGGTCGGCGATCGCCAGAAATTCCCCGCTGGGCGAGAAACGAACATGGCTCACCCAGCCCCTCGGTTCGTAGATCACGTTGCCCGAAGGGAATTCGAGATGACTCAGTCTGACGGGTCTTTCGCGAATGACCGCCAGGGACTGGCCATCGGGCGTCCAGTCTGCCCACAGCACTTTGTCGACCACTTCGCGCGGCGCGCCGCCGGCCAGCGATGCACGTGCCAGAGTTCCGGTCTGACCGAAGGCGGCGTAACTGGTGGGGTGAAGCGAGATCGCCATCTCACCCTTCGATGAGATGGAAAGAATCTGTGAGGGCGGCAGGTCCACCGGTCGCGAGTCGCTGCTGTCAAAGCGGGTTGAGAAGATTTTCTGCGGCTGGCCTTCCCAGGCCGCGCCGTAGACGACGGTTTGACCGTCCGGTGCAAACCGCGCCGCCCAAATCGTGCCGTTGCGGAAGGTCACTTCGTGAAACGTTGGGTTGGTGGGGGCAACTGCTCCGCGGCGGGCGAGCCGGTAGATGGCTGCCCAGGAAGCCAGCACCAGCACTCCGCCGAGCAACGGCCATAACCAGCGGCGAGCCGACGGTTCATCCGGAATCGCACGCACGCCACCGCGAGTCGAACTCGATACATTGGTAAGCGCTTCCAGGTTGAAGGCCACATCGCGTGCCGACTGAAAACGCTCTGCCGGATTTTTCTCCAGGCAGTGGCGCACGATGCGTTCGAGCGCCGGCGACAAATTGTGGTTGGTCTCGGCGAGATCGGGCGGATCCTCTTTGAGAATTGCGCTCATCGTGTCCGCCGCCGATTCACCGTGGAAAGCGCGCTTGCCGGAGAGCATCTCGTAGAGAATCGCGCCAAAAGAAAAAATATCGGAGCGCGAGTCCACCGGTTTTCCCCGCACCTGCTCAGGCGACATGTAGCCGGCCGTGCCCAGAACAGTTCCCGCTTCGGTGGCGACTTGGATGGTAGGCGATTCATCGGACAGGTCTGCTTCCGGACGAGTAAACTTGGCCAGCCCGAAGTCGAGGATCTTGGCATGTCCGTCGTTGGTGATGAAGAGGTTCTCCGGCTTGAGGTCGCGATGAACAATCCCTTTCTCGTGGGCCGCGGCCAAGCCCCTGGCAATCTGCTGCGCGTAATCAATGGCCTTGCGGGAAGTGAGCGGTCCGTTCCGCAGCCGGTCGCGCAGCGTCTCGCCCTCCAGCAGTTCGGAGACGACGTAGGGCGCGCCCCTGTCCTCGCCAATGTCGAAGATCGAAAGAATGTTGGGATGGTTCAGCGCAGCCGCCGCGCGTGATTCCTGCGCGAAGCGCTGCAAGCGGTCGGGATCGCTGGAGAATGATGCCGGAAGTATCTTGATGGCGACGTCGCGGTTCAGCCGCGCATCGCGGGCGCGATACACCTCGCCCATTCCACCGGCGCCCAGCGACGACAGAATTTCATAAGCGCCCAGTTTCGTGCCTGAGGTGAGAGCCATTCGTGGGCATCATTATAGCCTGCGCGGCAGGTTTCAGCCCGATCCGACGATTCGGTACTGATCACACATTTAGATCAGTACCGACGATTCTGGACGGGTCGGCAAATCGGTAAGCTATGCAATTGTCGGCGTTAAATCGCCATTACACTCATTGACCCGGATTTCCCCTTCCCAGGGGTCAATGAGTGTAATCGCCCGATAGCGTCAGTTACGCACGTAATCTCCTGCAAACGCAGCAATAGTGTCCAATAAGATAGAAGGCGATTCGTATGGAACCTCTCGTGGCTAGCAGTGTGAACGCTGTACTGCGTTGGGGGACAATCGTCTTCGTGGTGGCTCTGGGGATGCTGTTGTGTTGTGGCGCGTACCTTTTTTTCCTTGCCCCCAACTATTATCTTCCTCCTCAGCAACGCGTGG
>JBAUVZ010000006.1:0-21622 GCA_049583505.1 Candidatus Sulfotelmatobacter sp. | reverse complement strand
CCAATCCAATGACAATTTCAGATCTCGATCCACATGTCACCCGAATCAACCCAACTAACTCCTTTGCCCGGAATATTTTACGAGCAAGTTCTTGCTTTTCAATATTTTACCCAGATCAAGACAGATCGGTAAATATATACTTGACACACGCGACGAAAAAGCGTACATTTCTTACATGAAGCCGCCAAAAACTCTCCAAGAAGCCATCGTTTACTTCTCCGACCCTGACCGAGCCTTTGATTACGCCGTGACGCTCCGCTGGCCGGATGGCAAGATTATTTGCCCGCGTTGCAGTTCTGAGTCGAATTATCACATTCGCCGCAAGACGAAAAAGGGAACGGCTCGGCTGTGGCTCTGCCGTGGATGCAACAAACAGTTCACGCTCAAAGTGAACACGATTTTTGAGGATTCCGCGTTGGGCCTTGATAAGTGGATGACGGCGTTTTGGATGCTCGTTAACTGCAAGAACGGGGTTAGCAGTGTAGAGATTGGCAGCACTCTGGGAATCACCCAAAAGTCGGCATGGTTCATGCTGCAACGGCTTCGCACCGCCTTGCACAACCGGACGTTCGGCTCTACCACTAAGATCGGCGGCCCCGATTCCGAAGTTGAGGCGGATGAAACCTTTGTCGGCGGACTCACGAAAAATATGCACACGAGCCGTCGCGCAAAAGTCGAGGGAGCTGGCCCCTACCAGAACAAAACTATCGTGCAAGGAATTCTCGACCGCAACCTTCGCCAGATTCGCGCTACAGTTGTGCCGAACGTGACGCGAGAGACCTTGCAGAGCCTGATTCTCAAGAACGTGAAATACGGCTCCAAGGTCTATACCGATGACGCCGTTGCTTACTCCGCCGGAATGGACTGGCGCTTCGTGCATGATGTCATCAACCACTCGCAGACTTACGTCCGTGGTCGCGTGCATACCAACGGCCTTGAAAATTTCTGGTCCCTGCTTAAGCGCAGCCTCAAAGGAACCTACGTTGCTGTCGAACCTTTTCATCTTTTCCGTTATGTCGATGAGCAGGTGTTCAGGTACAACAATCGCAAAGACGGCGACCTTAAAGTAACGCCAGCGGAGCGCTTCGCCCGCGCTATGAGCCAAGTTGCGGGTCGCCGTTTAACCTACAGCGAACTGACAGGTAAGGACGGAGCGCCGCGCCACGCGCCGACAGGGGCGGGGCAAACGCCGAAGTACGTCCCCTTCTAGTCCCTGTCGGAAGATTTTGGTTTCCTCGGGGAAGCATTAGGTTTATCCTTCTGCTTCCCCTTTTTTGTTGCTGTCTTTGGAACCTGAAACAAGGCTTTCATCCCCCGTTCAAAGTTCTCTAGTGCTTCTGGGCCTTCTGTATACTCACGTTCCTTCATGGAATGATTATGCACCTATCTCCCTTGAAAGAAGATTGAATCCATGTCCGATTTTGATTACCGCGATCTCTTGCAGTCAATCTCTGGCTCCTTATCCTCACTCCTAGAACATGCCAAAAAGCGAACTGATGCCATAAACGAATATTGCCAGACCTACAAAGAACAACGCGGCATTGAAACGCTCGTAGATGCGAAACTTCGCACACCAGTACCCATAAGCGTACATGCAGAAACCCAAGAACGTCAGGGCGGCTGGCAGCGGGTGAAAATTGGATTCGAGATTATTGGAATCATCGCTGCCGTAGCGTATGTCGGATGGGCTTATCGCCAGTGGAAAGAAATGAGCTATCAAACCGACATGATCAATATCAATACTCGAAAAGCCCGTAGGGATACTGCTAATGCCGATCGTCGCATGTTGGAGCAACTGACTATTGCAAAAGGCGCTGCTGATGCTGCGGAATCGCAAACGAAGGTAGTTAAGAAATCCATAGATGCGACTGTTGAACAATTTCGATTGGATCAACGTGCTTGGGTAAATTTGCAGTCCATAGTTCCGCACAACATTGAAGCCACCGATCTGCAACAACCTCCTACACATCCAGGCATGAGCGTTTCCTTTGTTTTCAAGAATACTGGCAAGACTCCCGCAATTAATGTTGGATTCGACGCTTCCCTCATTTTCAGACCTCCAGATCAACCGATTCCGATATATACCGGGGACCCAAGGGAGAATTACCGCAAACTGACTGGCATTAAAGAATCGGGGGTGATTGGCCCCAGCGAGGAACACAACTTTGAGTTCCCGTCTACTGGCACCCAACCCATATTCCTCGGGCCTAATCAGATTCGCATGATGCAACAGCGAATTACCGTCCTTTACATTGTTGGTAAGTTGGCCTATAGCGACGTATTCCCACATACTCCAGATAGAGTGACGCAATTCTGCACGATGTACGAACCTAGCGCTGGTCGGATGGGTATGTGTCCCACGGGGAGAACGATGAACTAGCTCTGTCACGGCAGGATTAGATACTTGATGCATATGACTGATAAGCCCAAATCGCAAGCCAATCAAAGCCATGCCGACCCAGACAAGGGCGGCAGAGACCAATACAAGCGACACGTAGACGGGGACATTACTGTCAGAGGTCAGATTGAAACACACATTCCACCAGACGCGGCACAACAACACAATACCGAGCGCGAAGAAGACAAGACCAGAGCAAAGAAGAACTACGTCGTTGGGATACTCACGCTTGTGGCTGTCGTTATCTACGCTGGAATCGCTGGGTGGCAGGGATGCCTGAATCGAAGTCTGGTGCAAATATCGCAGCGAACGTTCGACACTTCGCAGCGGCCATACATCGGCGATGTTGGCATTCAAGTTGTTTACCAATTCAAGGACGCGCAAGGAGAAGTCCATACTACCCAAGCTCCCGTAGCGAACGCTGAACGGCTCAACATGGTAGCCACCACTAAGAATTACGGACCAGTCCCAGGAACGGACTTCACGGTGAGTTGGCGAATTTTTGTTGACGAGCAAGAGGTGCCCATGAAGAAAATTCCTGATCGACCATCTCCCATGTTTCCCACTGAAACTCGCAGTCTTAGCGGCTCTTTGGGGATGGCCGATTGCCATGCCATCCGAGACGGAGTAAAAACTCTGATCGTTGAACTTACTCTCGGGAGTTATGGCGGCCCTACAGGACGTTACCCCGCAGAGTGCAAGAAATACCAATTCGACCGAGATAAGACAATTTTTTACAATCTCGGCCCTACATGCACGCACTAGGGCGCGCAGCCCCGTCACGGCAATTCCGAGTATGGCGCAGAGGGCAATGTGCGTCAAGTATATATTAGCCACAGATCAGGTCTCCCGCAACTCTTTCAAAGCAAAGATTTTAAGAGGACGATCTGAGAATTTTCGTGATCCAGATCAATCCGCCAGTGAAGGCGTGGGAAACTCAGCAGAAGCTGAGAACCGAGAAGAGACCACTAGCGCGCCCGCGCCAGCACCAGCGTGATGTCATCCGGTTGCTCGTTGTCGCCGATCCAGTCATCGACCGCCGACGTGACCGTCTGGCTGATTTGCACCAGCGGCAGCCGCCGGTTCGTGCGCACCAGGTCGATCAAGCGTTCCTCACCGAATTCGCCGTAGTCGTTTTCCGGTTCGGTGACGCCGTCGCTGTAGGCCAAAAAGATTTCGTCGGGATGCATTTCCACAGCGCCTTCGTCATAGGTCCTGTTATCGAACAGCCCGATCACCGTCCCGCCGGCTTCCAGGCGCCGCACCGCACCGTCTCTCCCAATCAGGATGGGCGGCAAGTGTCCCCCGTTGCTGTACGTCAACTGATGCGAACGCCCATCGTAGATTCCCAAAAACAGCGTGGCGTACTTCTCCGGCGGAGTGCTCTCGTAAAGCTGGTGATTGAGCAGGCCGAGCAACGCTCCGGGAGAAACCTCGATGCCCTCGGGCCACGCGGCCATGATCCTGCCCGCGCCCGCCACCGCGCCCACTGCCACGGGCTCCCGCGTCATTGTTTCGCGCATCTGCGGCAGGCTCTCTACGCTGTAGGCGCGCACTGCCGAGTGGATGGTCGCCATCAGCAGCGCAGCCGAAATTCCTTTCCCGCTGATATCACCAACCGCCAAAATCAGCTTGTGAGAACTGGCCGTAAGGAAGTCGTAGTAATCGCCGCTCACGGTGCGCGCCGGACGGCAGAAGCCATGCACTTCGAGCGACTCCAGATCCGTGACTTGCCGCGGAAACAGTTGAGCCTGCACTTCCTGCGCGATGGCCAGTTCGCCCTCCAGCCGCTGCTTTTCCTTCTGCTCCAGAATCAGCTTCTCGATCGATTCAGTCATGGAGTTGAACGACACCGAGAGCTGCGCCAACTGGTCGGCGGATTTGACCGGAATACGATGACTGAAATCGCCGCGATCCACATGCTTGGTAGCGTCATAGAGCTGCGCTACGGCACCCGTCATCGTCCGCGTCATGCGCATTCCGATAATCAGAGCGATCAATACGATCAGGGCGAAGAAGATGGCAACCGACAGCAGGATGATTTCCACGCCTCTCGCAAAGTCCCCAAGAGCAGCGAACAAATGGGCGTAAAGCACCGAGGGGCGAGTCCAAACCCGAATCACCGCACCTTCCGGCGCACGCTTTCCGGTCTTCCAATCCAACACGGGCAGTGCTCCGGGAAAGGTAACTTCACGGTCCATACTGTTGACAGGAGGCGGCACCGTTCCCACGGTAAAAGTCGGCTCCAGCGGCTGTCCGTTCTCGCCGCGTATATCGAGGCCGCCTCTGTATGGTTCCGGGTTCGCTGGGGTGCTGATTTGCGGGGTGCTGGTTTGCGTTCCAGAATTCTGCTGTCCGGTCTTGCTCCCCGCTGCGCCTCCCGAGTCGTCCGACAGACTGATCTCGCCCATGTCAGCTGCGATCTTCCCCACCAGTTCCCGGTCGAGCGGCTCGCTTGTGACGACGACGAGCGTTTTCGATCCTACGGGAAGCAGTGTCACAACGCGCAGGTAAAGCGTACCCTCATCGCGCGTGATCTCGCGCAGTCCTCGTTTTATAAAGGATGGAAACGAGAGCGGCGAACCCTTGGATTCATCGCCTAGAGGCAACAGCGTATCGCCATGCCAGGCGCTCATCCGGCGCCGACGCCAGGCGGCATCGCGCTTCCTCAGCCCGGCCAGCGATTGGACTGCTGGATTGTCACCCCGCTCGAGCCGGGCCGCCAGTTCGTTGCCGACAGCGGCATTCACCGCCTCCATGTTGCGCAACTGCGAGTTGATTTCCGAAGTCACCACGAATATGGCAAACTGTCCGGCAAACCCGTAGAGTGTGATGAGTGCCATCGCCATCAGCAGCACCGCGGGAATCACGCCGATGAAGACGTAAGTCACGATGAGCCGGTTGCGCAGGCGCCAGAGAAGTTTTCGCTTCAGCCAGCGGAAAGCAAGAATGGAGAACAGCAAAGCTGCGACAAAAATCAGAAACTTAACCCAGCCTCCAATGCTCCCCGCAGCCGCGGGTGCGAACAGCTTCAACAACATCTGAAGTGCGAAGAACCCTATGGCCAAGCCCAATGAATAGCAGGCTCCGCGCGCGACCCATCCCTGCGGCCAGAAACCGGCCGTCAGCATTCTTTCGCGCAACTTCGAAAAAGGCTGCGTCATGATTTCGCTTAGCTGGAACTGCTCAAATCTCCGGATACAGATCGAAGAACGCTTCCAGACTGGTGCGCAACTGCTTTTCGATCTCTTCCTTGCTGCCTTCGAGCACGTGCATGGTCACGTGCGCCCTGCGTCCGTTGGTAAGCTTCACCGGAGCCTGCCCCACTTCGGCCACATCTTCAGAGGGCAACAGCCGCATCCCATAGACCAGTGTCAGATTCGCCATGCCTGAATTCTAATCGCCTTCGAAGAGCTTTTCACCACAGAGGCACAGAGACACAGAGAAAATCCTCAATTGTTCTTAATTGTTCTTGCCTTATTATTCTTGCCTTCTCTGTGCCTCTGTGTCTCTGTGGTGAAGAACTTTTTAAGGTTTTTCAGGTGCATCGTTTAGAATCCTGTCGTGCCCTCAAAACTCATCTTGATCTTGGCCGCGTTTCCCCTAACTCTTCCCGCCATGGCTCAGCAGGCTCCCGGGACCCAGTCGACCGAGCCGCAAGTGAAGGTGAACATGCTGAACGTGTGCACGCCATCCGCCGAGGAGCAAAAGGAAATCGCTGCCGCCCTGGCGCGTGTCCCGAAGCAGCCGCTGTTCAGCGCCGACTTCGAAATCTCCCACGGCCGCTCCACGCTGAGTGAACCTCCCAACTTCCTTCAGCCCGGAAGCGGCGCGAAAATGTCCGATGAGCCCTCGGTCGCCAACTACGTGCGCATTCGCCGCGAATTCTCTGTGCAGGCCCTGTTCTCCAGCGTGCAATACTCTTTCAGCAACGATGGTCAGAACATGATCGAGACTCTGGTGCTGCATGTGCGCGATCCTAAAGACCTGATTCAGGTGTCGATGCAAGACAGCGCATCGGCGATCAGCAGCGCTGAAGCCATGGTCACGGCCAACACTCCGGCCAGCCGGATCCGGCTCGAGCGATTTGGAAAGTCGTCAATAGCTTTGGCTCGCTGCACGGGCTCGGAAAACGGACCGCCGCCGGACCAGAGCGCCTACGATCCGCTATTCCGCAGCGCTTCCGAAGTGCTGGCCAACTATCGCGGCCTGCTTGGCGTCCGGCGCACCGTGCCCGCGGAACTGGCCCAAATCCCTGGGGCCGAGCCAAAAGCACCAGTGAAACCGAAATCTGCAAAGCCGGCCGCTAACCCCACAGACGAAAAGAAATGACAAAGAATTACCCTGTGTCCTCTGTGCCTTCTGTGGCTAAGATCTTGATTCTTGGCACGCGCATTTTGGTCATGCATCGAAATCTGAGCCCAGCAATCTAACAGCTATCAAATCATGAGCGAAACCCGCAACGTCGTCATCATCGGTTCCGGCTGCGCTGGACACACCGCCGCCCTTTACACCGCGCGCGCTAATCTGAAACCTCTTTTGATCGAGGGCCATGAGCCCGGCGGCCAGCTCTCTCTCACCACGCTGGTGGAGAATTTTCCCGGCTTCCCCGACGGAATCATGGGACCGCAACTGGTCGAGAACATGCGCAAGCAGGCGGAACGCTTCGGCGCTGAATACCGCGTGGGCCATCTCACCAGCGCCGACCTCAGCCAGCGTCCTTTTCTGCTCCATCTTGGCAAGCATCAGGTGCACGCGAATGCTCTGATCATTGCCAGCGGCGCTTCCGCTCGTTGGCTGGGCATCCCCAACGAGCAGAAGCTCATCGGCCACGGCGTGTCTTCCTGCGCCACCTGCGATGGCTTCTTTTTTTCCGGAAAAGAAATTGTGGTAATCGGCGGCGGCGATTCCGCCATGGAAGAAGCCTTGTTCCTCACTCGCTTCGCCACCAAGGTCACGATCATTCACCGGCGCGACAGTTTCCGCGCCTCCAAGATCATGCTGGACCGCGCTAGAAACAACCCAAAGATTCAGTTCCTCACCGACACTGTCGTCGAAGATGTCTATGATCACGACAAACAGGAAGTCACCGGCCTCAAGCTGCGCAACGTGAAAACCGGCAAAGTCTGGGACTTCCCCACCAACGCTCTATTCCTCGGCATCGGGCACGAGCCCAACGCGAAGATGTTCGACGGCCAGCTCGAAACCGACGCAGATGGCTACCTCAAGACCCACAACTACGTTCTGACCCGGGTCCGCGGCGTTTTTGCTTGTGGCGATGTGCAGGACCGGCGCTATCGCCAGGCCATCACCGCCGCCGGGACCGGTTGCATGGCTGCCATCGAAGTCGAGAAGTTTCTGGAAGAACACGGCGCCTGAGCGGTCGCCCAGTCTCGGCCTTGCCCGCACAATGGGCCAAACACGCTTTTCCTTGGACAATCATTGGTCGTATTACCGAGGTAATCTACTACCCGTGTTAGATCCCTCTTATTCTGAGCATGAACAAATTCTGAATACGGACTCGTACCCCGATGAAAAGCCGCATTTCGGTTGCCTTATTTGTTCTATTCGCAACCCTCACTTTCGCTCCCAACCACGCTCTTACCCAGGAGGTTTCTGAAAGCGGCCGTAAGCTTGTCACCAAAATAGTTCCGCAATATCCCGCTCTCGCCCGCTCCATGAAAATCCAGGGCGTCGTTCGGGCGGATGTCCTGGTTGCTCCCAATGGGAAGGTAACGTCGATCGATGTCAGGGGCGGCCATCCCTTGCTTGTACTAGCCGCCCAGGACGCGCTGCGCCAGTGGAAGTGGGATCCCGCTCCTCACGAAACTCATGAGACGGTTGAACTCCGGTTCACGCCGTAGCTTACGCCCTGCATCTCGCCCAACTTCGCCTTGCGACTCGATCGCTTATGGTCCCCGGCCAGCCTTGCGGCATGCCTCCGTTGTGATACAACGTTCTGTGCTCTTCATCCACTCATTGGTTTGGGCAGATAATTTTCCAGGTGTGGAATGTTAAGAACTTTCTTCGTCCGTCTTTCCGAAAACCAATCCTTGCGCACCTTTGCCGAGCGCTCGTCGCTCGGCCGCCGTGTTTCCCATCGCTTCGTTGCCGGCACTGAGATTGCCGACGCCGTCCGCGCCACTCAGGCCATCAACCGCGCGAGCATGAGCGTGACCATCGACAACCTCGGCGAAAATGTCACCAATCCCGACGAGGCCCGCCACAGCGCCCAGCTTTATGACCAGATTCTCGACGCCATCGCCACTCACCAGATCAACGCCAATATCAGCCTCAAACTGACGCACATGGGACTCGATGTGGACGAGAAGCTGGCTCGTGACATCGTCAGCGGACTAGTGTCCAAAGCCGCATCCATGGACCCCGCCTGCTTTGTACGCGTGGACATGGAAGGCTCGCCTTACACGCAGCGCACTCTCGATTTCGTTCACGAACTCCACCGCCTGCCCGGAAACGCCAACTCCGTGGGCACCGTGATCCAGGCGTATCTGAAACGCTCCGAGAGCGACATAGAGAAACTCCTGGCCGAGCGTATCCGCATCCGTCTCTGCAAAGGCGCTTACAAGGAGCCCGCGGAGATCGCCTTTCCCGCCAAGTCCGATGTCGATGCCAATTACGTCAAGCTGATGAAGATTCTGATGAAGAGCGGCATCTATCACGGCCTGGCCACGCACGATGAGAGCATTATTCAACAAGCCCAGGCTTTCGCCATCAGTGAAAAGCTTTCCCGTGACTCATTCGAATTCCAGATGCTCTACGGGATCCGCCGCGACCTGCAGCGCAAGCTGGCGCGCGACGGCTGGCGCGTCCGCATTTACATTCCTTTCGGCAGCGAGTGGTATCCCTACTTCATGCGGAGACTGGGCGAGCGTCCGGCCAACGTACTGTTCATCGCGCGGAATTTGTTGCGGTCGTGAGGCAGTGGCCAGTACCTAGTACCCAGCAAAAAACTTTGTCATTCTGGCCCCCGAGTGAAAGCGAGGACCGGAGGAATCCGGGTATCCGGTACTAGGTACTACTGTTCTGGCACTGCAGCCCCATCAGCGCGCGCGTCCGATGCTCCGTAGTTCACCTTGGCCTTCGAGTCGTGCAGGACGGCCTGTCCGCGCCCCATGGCCGTAGAGTAGGCGTTCCGCACGTCGAGTTGATGCCCCATCCCTGAGAGCTTCCGCCGTGCTTCGGGCGCCACGCGCGACTCGATCACGATGTTGCAACCGCGCTGCGGACTGACCGTGAAGCGCGCATTCTCCACTGCCTCCTGGATGTTCATCCCATAGTCGACCACATTGGAAACGAATTGCGCATGGGCCAGCGGCTGGTTCGCTCCTCCCATGATTCCGAAGCCAATATGCTGCTCTCCACGCTCCATGAAAGCCGGAATAATGGTGTGAAACGACCGCTTGCGCGGAGCCAGCGCATTCGGAGACGCAGGATCAAGCGAAAACAGCGCGCCGCGGTCTTGCAGCGCGAATCCCATGCCGCGCACCGCGATCCCTGCTCCGAAGGCCTCATAATTGCTTTGAATCAACGAGACGATATTGCCCTCGCGATCGACCACCGAGAGGTAAGTCGTGTCACTAAATGGCGGCGTGCCGGCTGCGACCTCGCAATTCGCTTTGCCGGGGTCGATCAGCTTGGCACGCTCGCGCGCGTATTCCTTCGACAGCATGCCTTTCACCGGGATCTTCGCGAAACGCGGATCGGCGTTGTAACGCCCAAGGTCAGCGTAAGCCAGCTTCATGGCTTCAATCTTCTTATGCAGTTCCGCAACGCTGAGCGGTCCATCGGGCGACGGCGGAGACGTCTCCATAATGTTTAGCATCTCGAGTGCCGCCATCCCTTGTCCATTGGGAGGAAGCTCGTAGACGGTCCAGTCGCGATAGGTGGTTGAAATCGGCTCAACCCATTCCGCCGAAAACTCGGCCAGATCATCCGCCTCCATCGTCCCGCCCAGAGTCTGGGAAGTGCGCAAAATAGCCTGCGCAATCTCCCCCTTATAAAAGGCATCCGCTCCGCCCCCGGCCACCAGCCGCAGAGCTTTCGCGAGATCGTGATTCTGAAAAACTTGTCCCACCACGGGAGGCTTGCCATTCGGCAGATAAACCCGCCGGGCCTCTGCATCGTTCGCAATCCAATTGGCGGCATCATTCCAGTACGACGCAATGATCTCCGGCACCGGATAGCCATCGTCAGCGTAGAAAATCGCAGACTGGAAAAGATCCTTCCAGGCCAACCGTCCAAAACGCTGGTGCAGCGCGTGCCAGCCGGCCACTGCGCCCGGTACGGTAACTGAGTCAATGCCCGCCACCGGCATAGCCGTCGCGTCCCTCGCCTTCAGATGCTCGATGGTCAATCCCCGCGGCGCCCATCCGCTCGCGTTCAGCCCATACAACTTGCCGGTTTTCGCTTCCCAGTAAATGGCAAACAGGTCGCCACCCATGCCGTTCATCATGGGTTCGGTCACACCGAGCACAGCATTGGCTGCAATCGCCGCATCCACGGCAGAGCCTCCATGAGCCAGAACCTGCGCCCCTGCCACCGAAGCCTGCACATGGCTGGTCGCCACAATGCCATAGCGTGTGACCACCATCGAGCGCGCGTTCGACCGGTCTCGTGCCGACATGGACATGGAAGCTGTGAGCAGCAGCACAGCGGCTGCAATCCGAATGGAAATGTTCATGCTACACCTGTGCCGCAAACTCTAAGGAGTGCACCAATACTCGCTTTGCTTACTTCTTCAGCCCCGCCGTAAAGTTCGTAACCACAGTGACGGATTGGCTGACCTGTTGCGAAACCACATCCAGAAGGATTTTCTTGCCGTCGGGCGAGACATCGTAGGTACCCTGTTGGCTGGCGGGATTGGTAGCCAGCGCCTGCGGAGCCCCGAATTGCAGTGCGTCGTTGGTTTCCTTCACGGGGACGGCAATCACGCTGCGGCTCGAAGCGTTGAAGTAATAGAGTTCCTTGCCATCCCTGCTCCATTGCGGTGCGACTGCTCCGTTGGTCGAAACCTGCCATTTGCCCTGCCCGCCGCGAAAGGCCACCACATACGTTTCCGTGGCACCGGACTCACTCGACGTGTAGGCCAGCCAACGGCCGTTCGGAGAGAGACGTCCCTGGGCAGCGAACCAGTTCACGCCGTGCGGGACCACCAGCCACGGCTTGCGATCTCCCTCCAGCGGCAGACCCCAGACCTCCCAATTGCTCCCAGAAGGCCCGCGCGAGTACAGCAGAAACTTGCCGTCTCCCGACCAATCGCTGGACAGAGTGACCTGCTCATCGGTGAGCAGCAGTTCTTCGGCGCCGCTGCCGTCGGAAGGCTTGCGGTAGATATTGGAGTGGCCGTTACGATCGGATGTATAGACGATCCACTTGCCATCGGGCGACCACACAGGGAAGGTGTTCGAAACCGGACCAAAGGTAAGCCGCGTTTTGACCCCGCGAACCAGATCAAGCACCCAGATGTCGTTCATGCCGTTATCGATCTGGAGAGCGATGCGGTCCCCCTGCGGTGATATACGCGCGTCTTGCAGGTTGGTGAGCTTGTCCGCCACGGTGCCAATTCGCTTTCCACTGCGATCCGTCCAGATCAATTGCCAGTCAGCGGTGCCGCCGCTGCCGAGAACCAGCAGGCCGTTGTTGGAAGCGGACGCGTCCATGTGCCATGTGCTGATGTCGTCCACCACTCCGTTGGCCACGGTCTGCGCTTCCCCGCTCAGTGCTCCCTTGTCAGGATCGAACGGCTGCGCCATCAATTGGCCGCCACGTGCGAAAAGAAGATAGCCACTGCCATAAACCGCGTTGGATTGCGAACGGAAGAGCGCACGATTTTCGCGGCCATCCAGCGACGCGTAATACAGGGTATCGCTCGCCGCGCGGGAAGGATCATGATTGATGGCCAGATAGAGAAAATGCTTGCCGTCAGGAAGAAAGAACGGCCAGCGATGTGACGTATGTTGGGCCGTGTCGACCTTGGTTGCTGGAACGGGCGTTCCGCCGATCGCACTGACCCGCAACAGGAACGTCTGCGTCCCCGGAGTGAACAGGATCTCACCGCCCAGCCCCCACGCGCCCCCGCGGCCGAAGGGGGCATCGGCAACAACCAGCGGCGAGCCGCCATTGAGATCAGTCGTCTTCAGCTTGCTGTCAGCGAACAATCCGAGCGAACGGCTGTCCGGCGACCAGAAGGGAAAAATCGCTCCCTCCGTACCGGGAACCAGCCGCGCCTCCAGCGCGTTCATCGGGCGAACCCAGACTGCAGTTTTGCCGTCCGCACTGGTGGCCGCAAACGCAACCGCGCTACCGTCTGGCGACAACACGGGCGAACCGGCAAAATCGCCGGTCAGACTGAACTGCGCGTTCGCGGGAGGATCGATAACGGTACGAATGGCCTGAGGGGACTGAGGCGCACGCTTGATGAGCGTTCCAGCAACCACGCCCAGGACAACTCCAAGGACCACCGCCGCCACCCACCCAAGACGCTCACGGCTGCGAGACGGTGCGACCGTCACCTGCGCGGCGACCGGAGACGATTTGTCCGCCACAATCCATTGCAGTTCCAGTTTGATGTCGTGCGCAGCCAGATAGCGCTCTTCCGGATTCTTTTGCAGGCACGTTGTCACCACATGCTCGAAGGCCGGTGGAGTGGCCGGTTTGAGCTTGCCGACCGGCTCTGGATCGCTTTCCAGAATCGAAGACGCCAGTGAGATTTGACTCTTACCTGCAAACGGCCGCTTCCCCGCCACCATCTCATAAAGCACAGCCCCAAACGCAAAGATGTCAGACCGTGCATCCGCTTCCTTGCCCTCGATCTGCTCCGGAGCCATGTACTGAATCGTCCCGACGATGCTGCCCGCCGTAGTCAACGGACTCAACGGACTCGGCCCGCTCAACGTGGCCGCCGCCGTAAAAGAAGGAGCTGACCCGGATCCCGACGCCGCTTGCAGGCCCAGCGGCTTGGCTAGACCAAAGTCCATCAGCTTCGCGCCGCCCGCGGTCAGCATGATGTTCCCCGGCTTCAGGTCGCGGTGCACAATGGCGCTGCGGTGCGCCACGGCCAGCGCCTCGGCCACGGCAATCCCAATCTTGAACACCTCGGCCAGCGGCAGCGCGCCTTTGCGCAGTCTCTCGGCCAGAGTTTCACCCTCCAGAAACTCCATCACCAGGTAGTCGGTTCCGTTCTGCGAACCGATGTCAAAAAGCTGGCAGATGTGGGGATGGTTCAGCGAAGAGATCGCTCTCCCCTCGCGCTCCATGCGCTGTTTCAGTTCCGGAGAAGAAGAAAGGTGAGAAGCCAGAACTTTCACTGCCACGGTGCGATCGAGGCGCGTGTCACGGGCACGGTAAACCTCTCCCATGCCGCCCGCACCTAGCGGAGACTGGATTTCGTAAGGGCCGAGTTTCGTGCCAGAGGTGAGCGCCATCCGTGTCGCGTCATTATAGCCCCAAGCAAGGCGGCCGCAATCCGGTCAGCGACTTCACCCCCTCCACATCAAGTTTTTTTTCGTCTTGGACAAAGAGCAGCAAAGGTGGTATTCATGATTCGAAATTCGTCTCTTCAGCTCGGCGGCGGACCCACGTGTCGGGGAAGTGGACCGCCTGATTCCCAAACGAGCTGAAACAAGTCCTCCGTGAGAAGCGCCTTCCGCGAGGCCGCCGTGAAGAAAGGGGAATAAGCCATGCGACCCTTGATCCCTTCTGCCATCCTGATTCTTATCCTCATTCTTATCCTCGCGGCAGCTGCTCTGCCGCCTGCGGAAGCGCCCACCGGTTTTGACAACAAAAGCAACGGCGTCGCCGACGATGCGACTCATCAGGCCGATCAAAAGACATTCGAGGAGGTCGAGCAGTTAAGCGACGGCCTCGGACCTCTCTATAACGCGCAATCCTGCCGCGAGTGCCATCAGAACCCGGTCTCCGGTGCCGCCTCCCAGGTTACAGAATTACGCGTCGGCCATCAGGCGCCCGATGGGCACTTCCGCAATCCGGAGATCCCAATCGCTCACGGAGCCGAAGTGATCTCAGGCCGCTCTCTGGTAAATGATCGTGCGATCTGCCCCAACGCCGCTTTTCCAAACAATGAAATTCAGGAACGCGTTCCGGAAACAGAGACCATCCGCGCGCTTCGCCTTTCTTTGAACCTGTTGGGAGACGGCTTTGTCGAGGCGCTCGCCGATCAAACTCTGATCGATCTCGCCGAGCGGCAATGCAAGTCTTCGCACCGGAAAATCTGCGGACAGGTTCTCGAAGTCCCCATCGTGGAAGCTCCCGGACAGATGGCTGTAGGCAGGTTTGGTTGGAAAGACCAGCACGCCAGCCTGCTCTCGTTCTCCGGCGACGCTTACCTCAATGAGATGGGCATCACCAACCGCCTGCAACCGGACGAGGTGACCAAGCTTTGTAACACTGTTTCCGAACCGAATGACACTCCAGGAGCCGACGGCCTTTCCGACATTGATCACTTCGCCCGTTTTATTCGAGCCACCAAAGCTCCCGCGCGTGATTCCCAGCTCGCGAGCAGCGCACTTGCGATGAAGGGCAACGCCTTGTTTCTGAAGATCGGTTGTGCGACTTGCCACGTTGAAACCTTGACCACCGCCTCCGCTGGAACGAAGATCAACGGTGGCGCGTTTACGATTCCTGCCGCGCTCGGATCCATCACATTTCACCCTTACGGGGATTTCTTGCTGCATGACGTGGGTACGGGCGACGGAATCCTGCAGGCGACCCGTGAACACTACGGAAACAAAGTCTTCCAGATCATGTCTGGATATCTCTCAAAACAGGACTTCGAGAGCAGTCGAAACAAAATGCGCACCGCCCCGTTGTGGGGAGTCCGGTTGCGTCCGCGGTTGATGCACGATGGAGCATCCCTCACATTTCGCGACGCGATCGTGCGCCACGCGGGCGAGGCAGCCCATGTAAGTCAACAATTTGAAAAACTGAAGCGGGACGACCAGGAAGCCATCATTGAGTTCTTGAAATCTCTATAAAACTCTCCACGAGCTACGGCTCTCACACATGAAAGCCACCGCATGGCTGTTTCTCTGCCTCGCAATCGGTACACTTGGCGCAGCCCAGCCTGCGCCCGCCGCCGAAGCAGCAACCACGGCACAGCTCCAGGCGCAGCAACTCCAACCGAATGAGCCACCGCAGGAACTCAAAGTCACGGAGTACAGCCTGCCTCCAGACAAACTCGCCAAAGCCGAGGCTCTTTACAAGACGCGCACCATGCTCTATCTCTTCGGCACGGTCTTTGGCATTGTGGTTCTGGGGCTACTGCTCAAGCTGCGGGTTGCGCCTGCGTTCCGCGATCTCGCCGAGCGCGTCAGCCAGAACAGCTTCTTGCAGGCGCTGGTCTTCGTACCTCTCCTGACTCTTTCGATCGCGATCATTTCCCTGCCCATCGACATTTACGAGCAGCACACCTCGCGCGCCTACGGACTCTCCGTGCAGGGCTGGCTTTCATGGGCGGGAGACTGGTGCAAGGCCGAAGGAGTCTTGCTCGTCATCCTCGTTCCAATGGTCTTCGGCCTCTTTCGAGTCATTCGCAAGAGTCCGCAGCGCTGGTGGTTCTACTTTTGGCTGCTGACCCTGCCGTTCCTGGTCCTGCTGATCTTTGTCACGCCGGTTATCCTCGACCCCATGTTCAACACGTTCGAGCCCCTGGAAAAGAAGCAACCGCTCCTCGTCAGCGAGATCGAAAAGGTAACGCGCCGCGGCGGACTTAGCATTCCCCGCGACCGCATGTTCGAGATGGAGGCCAGCGAAAAAGTCACCACCTACAACGCCTACGTCACCGGCATCGGCGTCACCAAGCGCGTAGTAGTGTGGGACAACACTTCGCGTGATCTCACCGTCCCCGAAACACTCTTCGTCTTCGGACACGAGATGGGTCACTACGTTTTGAACCACGTGTACAAAGGACTCGCGTTCTTCTCCGCCATGATGCTCGCAGGCCTTTGGCTGGGACGCCGCATCGTGCTCGCCCTGCTGGCGCGATGGGGTGAGGCGTGGCACATCCGCGGCATCAACGATCTGGCGGCACTACCCGTCCTGATGCTGGCCCTTTCGCTGCTCACACTGGTCAGCGAACCGATTGGCAATACCTTCAGCCGCTACCTCGAACACCAGGCCGATATCTACGGCCTCGAAGTAACCCACGGTCTGTTCCCCAATAACGGAGAAGTTGCTGCCTCGTCCCTCCAAAAGCTCGGCGAGAAGAGCTACGACTATCCCACGCCGAATCGGGTACTCGTTTTCTGGTCCTACGACCATCCATCAATTCCGGACCGAATCCGCTTCTGCCTCCACTACGACCCATGGCACATGCCCAAAGGGCCGACGTACGTGAAGTAGCGCATCTCCTACGCCCAGCGATTCGTGCTGCGACCGAACCGTGTCGTCAAAAAGATTTGTGACCGATTCTCTTTAGGTCGATGAGTTCTTTGCTGCGCTTTCCGCCCCCTTCGAACAAGAAAGCCAGCGTGATGTGGTCGGCATCGAGCAGGCGCATCTCAAGCCCGTAGACGTGAGGCGCGTCCGGAGAACGGAGATTGGTCGCATCCACGAAGTCGAAATTCAGGATGCCCTTCGCGATATCGATCTGGCTGGCTTTTAGCCGCGGTTGATTCTGCGCAGCGCAATAATGCGTCATCCGCAGGTCCGCGCCATCCAGGTGATACACGGTGGTCATCGACGGAACTCCGTCCACGGTTAGATTCTCGACAACGGCTGAGCCATTACCAGTCGCGGCATAAGTCGCGTTCATTTTTCCTGCAGCTGTGCGCCCAATCCATTCGAATGAGCCCTCCCACTCACCAGCCAGCCCGCGAAGCTGCGCGAGCGCCGCGGCCCCAGTGCTTTCCTGGGTTTCCGGCATGCTCGCGGTTTTTGGACTTTCGGTTTGGGCAATTGAGGCCAGGCTTGTGGCGAGAAGAATCGCAACTGAAAACATTCTGCACATGGTTCCTCCGAGGGTGCCAGTTAGACGAAGGAAACACGAGAAAGGCCTTGCGCTCGGGATATGCGCCCGGCCAGCAAGTACGAAAGGGCAGAAACCGAGGACGAACGAGCGTCACTCTCGATCCTCGCAATCACTGGATGTCTAAGCTTGGCCACGCGAGCCTAAGAATCCTGCTTCTCGCCAGGTTGACCTATTCCGAAAATGGAGCCTTCGCAACACGGTCACAAAAGTTAACAGGATGAAATTCGGGTACATAGCGTTCCCGAATGTCTCGCATGAAGGAGTTGGACGCCCCTCCGGGATGTTTTCGTACCACGTCGGCACAAGTCTTGACGAACGCGTCTTTGAATCTCAATCTAGGAAACGCCTTCACGATCTCTTCGGCATCACTCTTCTTGATTTGGGAGAAATCCGGTTGCACAACGTCAGCCCCCGCCCCTTCGCCGACAAGCGCGATCTCCGGCTGCTTGAACTGACCTATAACAGAAGCGTGCATCGCGATTCCATTCCACACGACGCCAATGTTTTCCTTTGCATAACCATGTTCTTCCAGAAAATGCCTTGCCGCCTCCGCGCCTTGAATCTCGAAGGGCAGATCCCCCACGAAGCGCTCCGTCAACCCCAAGTCATGCAGAATACAGGCGAGGTAGAGCATCTCTTCGTCGAACCTCTGTCCGAGCGCCCGTCCGACCAGCGAGCCAAAGAGGTACGTCCGCACGGCATGGTTAAAAAGATAGGGAGGAGAGACACTGCGGCTCAGCTCGGTTGCCAACCTGGCGATCTCCGAATCCACTATTCGCACGCCGGCTACGAGTGATGGCAAGGCTGCAGGTTCCGACTGGGTCGTTGCAAGGTTCTGTCTTTCCCCGGAATCAATAAGAACTTCGCCTCTGCCCCTGATCGCCGCACCGATAGATAGAGCCCCCAACCCATGCATGATTTCGCGTCTATTCATAGAAAATGTCGCAGGCCAGCCTAGCGAGACGGCGAAGCATAGCACCTTCAGACTGACCGAGCAGGTTGCCTGGGACGTTCACATTGCAAATGAGTACAAAACGGCCGAACTGCGTGATTTGATAGATTTCTACCGAATGCAGTCCTCAAGCGGAATCCCGTCCAGCTTGTCTGAGGGATTATCCTGTGTGTAGCGCGATCCATAATTCGTGTTGCGCGCCAGTGGAACAACAAACGCACACGTATCAAAAGAAGCTTTGGTAGCGCTACCGGGAATCGAACCCGGGTTTGAAGATTGAGAATCTTCCGTCCTAACCCCTAGACGATAGCGCCATCAATGACTTACGGGTACTGTGCGAAGGCTTTTTCACCATTTTTTCACCGTCGAGCGTCTTTCCAGCCGCCAACGTAGCGGCCTCGACAGCCTGCATTGCGTTGGTGACATCGACGGGCGAAACGATGTGATAGCGGTCGAACACCGAACGGGTTTTGTGCCCTGTAATCTGCATTGCGACTCGCTCCCGAACCCCAGCGTTGATGAGATTGCGAACGGCTGAACGCCGCAGGTCGTGCAACGTCAGCCCCTCATAACGTGGATCGTACGGTTTGCCTTCGACTTCGATTTTACGGCCTAACTTGCAAGCTGCACAAGCCGTCATCCACTCCTTGCGGAGATTCGTGCCGTCAAATACGAGACCAGTCTTTCCCATCGCTTTCAGCATTGCGACGAGAACGGACGGCAGCGGAAGCACACGAGCCTCACTGGTCTTGGTCTGGTCAGGCTCCAGTCGAATCAACCGAGCGTCTAAATCGACCTGCGACCATTCGATCTGCAACGCTTCACCAATTCGAGTTCCGCAGTAGTAAAGCAGAGTGACGAGCGGGCGTAGATGCGTGGGCAGTAACTTGATAAGTTCCTCGAACTTGTCCAATGTGAGGAACCCAGTTCTTGCAGGTGGTTCTTTTTGGAACTCGATGAACGGCACGTCGTGAATCTTCTTGTCCCGTTTCGCAATTCGGAGCATACGTCGCAGCGCAGCCAACGAGCGATTGACCGCTGCGTTACCCGTGCCTTCTTCCCTGCGCCCCCTAACAAAGCGACGAGCCGCATCAGTCGTAATCTGAGCAACGGACATTCCCTTGTTGGTCACTGTGACCTTGCCGTCAACGACTTCAGCCTTGAAACCGAAGAACTCGTCGAGCGCCGTCAGTCCTGCAATGGTCTCAGAGCCATCAGCCTTTGATTTGAGTGACTTGTTGCCTTGTGCGACGTAACTGTCGATCAATGCGGCCCGCAGATCGGCATAGCGCAATCGACGCATGTCGGTGACGGGAGCAAGCCCGTTGTCTCGGTCACCCATCAATTTGCGAAGTACGACGAGAGCCTCAGCCTTGACTTCGGTTTTTGTTGAGACACGGACCTGTCGCCCGTCCTGGTAATACTGTGCGTACCAATAGCGACAGCCTGCAATTTTAATCAGCCCGCCCTCACCGTTCGAGCGTCTCACCGTGCTTTTTTTCCGTGCCATAGTTCACCCCCACTTTCACCATAAATCTTCTGTCCCACAAATGCTATAGCCTAAAGGTAATCAGATGGGGTTACTAAAGTCCTGAGCTAAAAATCCGTGAAAAGCCTTGACTGGCGCGGGTTTCGTGTGGTATGATGTTTTTAGGTGCGGTATGCTTTCCGCACTAGAACCCCGCACAGTGCGAGGCGGGGCACCATGTGAGGCTAGGCGATATGCTGACGCTGGCACATGAGTTGATGCGTGGAACGCACCGCATTGTTTGGAGGGCATTATGTGCCAATCCAATCTTCTGTTTTTTCTGTAACGCTCACTCCAAGACTACTGACCATCAAGCAGGCGGCTGTCTATTGCTCGTGTGCGGTGTGGGCAATCCGTCAGGCGATTTGGGCTAAGGAACTCGCAGCCTGCACAATAGGCCGCCGTTTCCTGATTCCCCGTGAAGACCTTGACGGGTATATCGACCGCAAGCTTCGTGAGCGTAGCGCGTGAGCGCGGTCGCTACAGTAAAGGGCACGCGGAAACCGACTAGCGCGATGTCAGGCGATTACTAAGAAAGGCGTGGAATGCCCAGCAAGCATCTTCCAAGAATATTCAACGGGATAACCCACTGCTGAAACCTGACGGCTCCTGAAACGCAGCCATTGGAGGGCTTATGCATGTCAAGCCCAAAGGGGAACGGCAGATGGCTGATTAGCGTGACCAGTTGCTCTAGCGGGTCAATGAGTGTAATGGCGATGTTTCACCAGCTATGGGCAGGATGCGCGGGCCAGGCCGTTCCCATGGTGACTATTCGCCAGTCGTGCGACACGCAAGAGGGGCTGGTCGGTCAGTCGGAATCAGCGCCCCAATCGAGACATCCGTGATTGCTTTCAAAATCGTAGTGGAACTGCTGCGTGAAGTGGGGTGCGGTCAGGTTCACGTCGAACGTGCCCATGTGTCCAAAGGAGAGCCGGTAACGTCCGATGGGAATGGATTCCAGCAGAAAGTGGCCATGCGCATCAGTTCTTGTACTTTTTACTAACTTGTTCCCTGAATACAGGCGTACGTCGGCGAACTGGAGTGGGCTGTAGTCCTTAAATGCATCCCCTTCGATGACTCGTTCTGCGAGGCCGCGAGTGCCGCGAATAAGCGTATGACTGTCGGAGATTGTGATCGGTGCAGACTGAGTGCACTTATGTTGAGCCGCCAAGAAGGTGGGCACGGCTATCAACATCGACAGTGACAGGGCAGAACGGAGATTCATCACCCTGAGCATACGAGTGTCCCTCCCTCATTCTGCACAGCCTAGCACAATTCGAAATGATCGTTGACGTTAACAGGCGATTACACTCATTGGGAATCAAGGCGAGTGTTTTCTCGTTGAATTACTTGGACGGACGGACGGATAATTGCGTTGTGGGACCGAGTAAACAACCACGTCGGCTTGGGTTCTGGTTATGGGTTTTGGTTGTCGCCTTTCTCGCTTTGATTTGGCCGTGGCGACCCACCGTTCGCCTGATGTCCCCGGCTGGGACGCCAGCCTCCACTCCATCCTCGCATCCCGTGAAGTAAGAAACCAAATACTAGGAAAAACAGCATCCTAGGGGTGTTGAAACCAGGCGATTACACTCATTGAGAATTGGCTGACGGGGTCAATGAGATCGCGGTAGGGACGATCATTGCTGATCGCCCCCCGCACGGACCCGGACGGGCGCTCCTTAGCGCATCCGGTTCTTATCGCGGATGACTGGCGGCAAAGCGAACGGCAGGATAGGA
>JBAUVZ010000005.1:0-3943 GCA_049583505.1 Candidatus Sulfotelmatobacter sp. | reverse complement strand
GCCGAAATCGCCTGAATCTGATGATCGTTCAAGCGGAAGTTCGGCATCTTGGTGGTCGGGCGGAAATCCGAGGGCTTCTTCAGCCACACCGGAATCCAATTCTTGTTCAGCTTCAGCCGAATATCTTTCAGGTTGGGCCCGACCTTCTTTTGATCCTGCATCAGGCTATGCGACTGGTAATCGAGCTGCTGCAAACGCCCGTCCAGCTTGCTGTTCGCGACTCTCAAGTCAACAGCCTGGGTATTCAGCTTGTTTGCTTCTTCGTTCGATTCCGCCGCATCCGCCTGCTTCATGAGGTAGGCAGTTTGCTTTAGATTGTCTATCTTCTGGTTCTCGATCTGCTTGATCTGTTGGCTGATCGCGTTCAGGTCTTCAGGCTCTTTGTCATAGCCCTCGTAGCGGTGACAGCCCATGCAACCGCGCTGGCGAAACAGGTCTTTGCCGTTGTTGAGGGTCTGCCATTGGACGTCGCCGCTGGCCAGCACCATGTCAGCGGCGTGGCAATTCTGGCAACCCGCTTGTGAGTTTTCCTTGGGGAAGAGCGGCCAGAGCCAATGCTCGTAGTTTCCGTGCGCTTTCTCGACGCTGGTGGTGGCGCGACCGTTCCCCTCGTGGCAGGGCGAGCAGCCGAACTTTTCGGGATCATGAATCTGCAGTAACTCGGGCTGGGGATGGCTTACGAACGCGTCGGCGTACTCATCCGGCTTCTTTTCGCCTTTCCCTGTCATCGACACCGGAGTGATTTTCAGCGGCTCGCGCGCGTTCATGTGGCAGGACTCGCAACGGTCAACGATGTTGGCCTCGGCCACATTGATCTGGACGATCGCTGGAACCCATTCGGTCGCGCGTCTTTTCAAGCCGTCGATTTGCTGGGGCGTGAGGTCGACCATGTGATCGGAGATGTATTCGTCCAGTTTCGCCTTGGCGGCCGTGACCGGCTTTAACACATCGCCGAGTTCCAGGCTTCGCCGGGTGCGTTCGTCGCGGATCTCGTTGTATTTTTCTTCGAGTTGCGGGAAGGTATACTTTTGTTTCCTGCCGTCAGGGAACTCAACTGTCGCCAGTTCGCTCTTGTATTTATCAATCTCTTGGCGCTTGCTGGCCTTCGCGGAATCGCTTTTGCTGGTTTCGAGTTCGTAGGTCAGAGCGTTCACATAGGCGCGCCGGTCGGTGAATACGCTCTGTATCGCGAGCAGGCGGGCGCTGGCATCGTCGAGATTCTTGCGCGCTTCTTCGCCCTGCGACTTCGACGCCTGATAAGCCTTTTCGTAGGCTTGCTTGAGGACGGTGTAATCCGGATTTTTCTCGACCTCGGTTTCCGACGTCGACGATTTGGAGCGCGCAGTGTTCAGAAAAGCCGGGTAACGGTCTTTCCATTGCTCCTGGAAGGCTTTCCAGGGACGCTGACCCCACGCCTCGTCCCACAAGGCCCAGAACAACGTCGCCATCAGAATCACCGTCGCGATCAGGTAATACGCGGCGTACGACTTGCTTGTGATCGGGTCCTGCTCGGGGTTGGGTTGTTCAGGCACCGCTTCCTCCGAAAGTGTTTGTCATTCCGAGAGTGCTTGTCGTTCCCGCGAAGCGAGAACTTCATTCCCGGCAGTCGCGCTTGTTTTATAGAGATCCCTCGACTTCGCCAACGATTCGCTTTGCGAATCGTCGGCTCCGCTCAGGATGACAATAATGATGACAACCTAAATATTGAACCAGGGCGTAATCCACACGTACTTGATGTGCCACAGGAGCCGCAGCCCCATCTTTAAAGGCAAAGCTACCATCGTCAGCAAAAGGAACTGGGTGATGGAAAATTGCAGCAGGCTCATGCGCTTGAAGTCTTTCCCCATGAATCGCCGGAAGAGCGAATAGACGAGAAAGCCTCCCAGCGCGTAATAGCCGCCGACCACGACGGCCCCGAAAAGCGCCTTTGCCATGTTAGAGGTGATGCCGAAAATATCGGGCAGGTCGCGGTTGACCTCATAGATGAGCCGGTTGTGGTCCCAGGTTTGCCCTGGCCAGAACCACTGCCAGCCGGGCCCTCGAATGAAAGTTCCGATGATGATCATCGAGACCCACAGGATGATGAAGCCGAACAAAAAAGTGCTGATGGAAAACTTGCGCTGTTTCCAGGTGTAGTAGCCGCTGCCCAGCGGGTTGGTATCGATGTAGGGGATGACCATGAGACCGACGATGATCATAGTGGGCATGACGACGCCGGCGATCCAGGGATCGAAATAGACGAGCATCTCCTGCAGTCCAAGGAAATACCACGGGGCCTTTGCCGGATTCATGGTGAGGTTGGGATTAGCGGGCTCTTCCAGCGGGGCGTTGAGCGTGATCGACCAGACCATCAGGATGATGGTGACAATGATGGCGGCGAGAAACTCGATGCGAAGGAGGAACGGCCAGACGTGTACTTCTTTCTGCCAGCCCGGCCTGAAGGGCCAGGTCTTGCGGTGATGAGTCTTGGCCAGGGCGGCGTCGCCTTCCAGTTGCTCGATTAACTGGTCGTTGGCATGCGCCTGCTTCCACGCGAGATAAATGTAGAAGCACAGCAGCGGGATCAAACCCACGATCGGAACGTTGTCTGGAGCCGAACAAATCTCCCAAAGTTGTCGCCAGTCCATAAGATTTTCCTTGTTACTCTCCCGCTGCCTTCGGTCCTCGGCGCGGCTTGTCGGCTTCAGCTTCCAGCATCACTGGGGCCGGACCGGAGATGCCGCCGTCTTTGCGCACGCGCCAGAAATGGACGATCATCAGGATGGAAGCGACAATCGGGATTCCGATACAGTGCCAGATGTAGGAGCGCAGCAGCGCATTCGCATCCACGATCGAGCCGCCGAGCAGGCCGAAGCGGACGTCGTTGTAGGGCGTCATCCCGAGCATCGAGCCGAACGGGCCTTCGTGCCCGAGCAGCGGCGTGGCTCGCGCCATGTTCGTGCCTACGGTTACGGCCCAGAACCCGAGTTGATCGTCGGGCAGCAGATAGCCGGTGAACGAAAGCAACAGAGTAAACACCAGCAGCAGCACGCCAATGTTCCAGTTAAATTCGCGCGGCTTCTTGTATGAGCCGGTCAGAAATACGCGGAACATGTGCAGCCAAACGCCAATCACCATCAGGTGAGCGGCCCAACGATGCATGTTGCGCAGAATCTTGCCGAACGGAACGTCGTGCTCGAGATAGAGCACGTCGCGAAAGGCCTGCACCTTGCTGGGGTGGTAATAGAACATCAGCAGTACGCCGGTGTAGGTGAGGATGATGAACAGAAAAAACGTGATCCCGCCCATGCCCCAGGTGTAGCTGTAACGCACGGCATCGCGATTGATCTTCGCGGGATGCAAATGCAGGAACACATTGGAGAGCACGCCCAGAGCCCGGTTGCGCGGGGTGTCGTCGTGCTTGTGGCGGAAGATCGAGGTGTAGACCTGAGTCTTGGTCGGGTCTTTCAAGCCTTCGATCTGTTCCTTGGCCTTGGCAGGGATGTCGACCTTCATCGCCTGAATGTCGTCTTTGACGCGGTCGACCAGGCCTACTTTACCGTTCTTGCCGTTATTTTCGTCAGCCATAGATAAGTCCTGATTCTCGTGATCCCTACTGCAAGCGGGCGTGGGCGCCCGCTCCACACTTACACTCCAGTTAAGAATGCTCCCGGATCGTTGAATCTGCTGGGCTGTCCCTTCGGCCATTGGTAGAGGCGGGAGGTATCGACGATGATCTGCCCATCCGGCGCCAGTTCCACGTGGGCGCGGTCCATGGGGCGCGGGGCCGGTCCCTCGAAGTTGATGCCTTCACTGTCATAGCCGCTGCCGTGGCATGGACACTTGAACTTGTTCTCGCTCGGTTTCCAGTCCGGGGTGCAGCCGAGGTGGGTGCAACGCGCATAGATCACGAACACACGGTCAGGGGAGCGATCGACCCAGATGCGGTATTTCTGCTGAAACT
>JBAUVZ010000004.1:0-8892 GCA_049583505.1 Candidatus Sulfotelmatobacter sp. | reverse complement strand
TGCACTCCAGCGCCGCCTCGTAGAGTTGCTTAACGCGGTCCCACTGGCTTGGAGACATCTCCATCGCTACCCCTCAGTTCGCTGCGTAACCAGGCTTTTGCCGCGGCCCAATCCCTCTTCACCGTTTTTGGAGAGACTCTGAGAAACTCAGCGGTTTCTTCGATGCTCAACCCTCCAAAAAAGCGTAACTCCACAATGCGGCTCTGTCGGAGATCGAGTTTCGAGAGGCGTTCCAAGGCCTCATCCAATTTCAAAATCTCCTCGGAGCGCTCGGGAGAAAATGTCAGTGCTTCGTTCAACTGCACAATCACCGTTTCCCCGCCGCGCTTCTGGCGCAAGTGACCTTTCGCGTGATCGATGAGGATGCGCCTCATCAATCGTGCAGCAACCCCAATGAAATGAGCCCGGCCCTGCCAATTCACGTCCGTTTGTCGAACCAGTTTCAAATAGACCTCATGAACGAGGGCTGTAGTTTGCAGAGTATGACAAGGGTTTTCACGGCGCATGTAGTCGCGAGCCAGTCGCTTGAGTTCCTCATAAACCACTGGAATCAGCTTGTCGGCAGCTTCCTGGCTTCCATGCGCGTACTCCAACAACAAACCTGTAACCTCTCCCTGGCGTGAATCCATCCGAACGCTCTCCAACGTCCCAGACTCCTAGCAAAGTGACCGTCATTTTACCCTCTTTCTCCTCGGTCGTTAACTATGGACTCAATGACGTTCTACACAGGTCGGCAGTCAATTTTTCGTTGAAGTGATGACCCCTTTTGGCGGTAAATGTCGCGTTATATGTTTAAGAGGAGGACAGATATTGAATCTATTTCCCAAATGGGTGGCGACCGTTTTCGTCGTTGTGGGTGTTCTGTTCTTACAACAGAGGCCGATTTCCGCGCATGCAGCGGCTGAGCGACACGACGAGTGCGTGAGAGCTTCCCTCGGGTCGCTGGGGAACGTGATTCTGAAGAACGTCTGCAGCGATCGCGTGGACATGAAGTGGTGCCACATGACCACTGACGGCCGAAATATCGGTTGTCAAGTAGAGAGGGATCTCAACCCTGGATGGCACGTTGAAACGGGGGTGTGTCCGAAGTGCAGGTGGAAAGTCAATTACGAGATCTTCCTAACCTCGAATCGCGGAGATGCGGAGTTCAGCTCCGACATACAAATGCTGGCAAGTCTCAAGAGCAAACAGGCGATCATGTAAAGCTCAATTTTGATGCGCAACTCAGGATCCAAGTCGGCATCGGCTGGAAATCCATAATTCAAGGAGTAGTTATGACCACGACAAACAAGACTCTCTTTGCCCGATTCTGTTCAGCGGGCGTAGGCAAACTGATGTTTGCAATCTGTCTGACCCTCTGCGCGCTCGGGCTAGGCATTTCCGCCAGCGCTCAGGAGGCCTACATCATCACATTCGACGCTCCGGGCGCCGACACGAACCCGGGGGACTTCAACGGGACCTACCCTGGTAGCATCAACTTCTGGGGAGTTATCACGGGCTCCTACCAAGACACGAACAATACGTATCACGGGTTCGTGCGCAGTCCGGAAGGCACCTTCACTACGTTCGAGGCCCCCGGTGCGGATTTGGGTTCCTACAACGGCACCGCTCCTTGCTGCATCAACGACCTGGGAGCGATCACAGGAGTCTACTACGACCAGACCGGCTTCAGCCACGGATTCGTGCGTAGTCCCGAGGGCAAGTTTACGAGCTTCGACGTTCCCGGAGTGGGCGGATTCGGCTCGACTCCACTAGCGATAAATTTGGAAGGAGCAATCGTAGGGGTCTACACGGATTCGAACTTTTCGTTTCGCGCCTTCCTGCGCAGTCCCGACGGCGAATTTACAACGTGGATTGGTCCGCACGCATGCACGGGCAACGGCGCGGAAGGGTGTTTTGGGTCGGGAGCTTCCAACGTCAATGCATTTGGAACAATTGCGGGAGGTTTCGAGGACAACAGCGGCAACTTTGTTCACCACGGCTTCGTGCGCAATGTCGAGGGCAAATTGAAAACGTTTGACGTTCCCGGCGCGGGCACCGGCAGCTACCAAGGCACAGGTTGTCCCGGTTGTGCCCTAGGCCTCAATCAGTTGGGGGCGATCGCGGGGACCTACATTGACGCGAACAGTGTGCAACACGGCTACGTGCGCAGTCCGGACGGCGAGATTACAACCTTCGACGCTCCCGGTGCGGGCACTAGCAGCTACCAAGGCACGGGCTGTCCCTCCGATTGTCCTACAAGCCTCAACGATTGGGGAGCGATCATGGGAATCTACATTGACGCGAATTTTGTGTACCACGGCTATCTGCGTAGCCCCAACGGTAATATTGCGACGGTCGATCCTGTCGGCTCAGTCTTTACTTGGTCTTCCGGCCTCAACAACTTCGGGGCGATTACGGGATACTACGCTGACGCGAACGGTGTCTATCATGGCTTCGTGGCTGTTCCGTGCGACCGCCGTTGCTCCGAGAACGACGAGGCCGCAACGACTGCAACCCGCGTAAGCCCTGCGACAACTACAAATCGGGTTAATCCGGCTTTTCCTGGGGTGCTCAATCCGAAGCCGCGCTTGATTCCTTGGTATCGCAGTGTCGGAGTCCAACCATCGAAGTAGCTTTCGCCGGAGATTCGAGACGATCACCTCTTATGGATTCGAATGATGTGTCTGAGGTTTTCCTGTGCTGGTGCGTTATGAAAACGCAGAATCTTTCTACATCGCTGGTCGAGGGAAGGCTCATCGACGGTTATTACCTCAAGGACTTCGCAGCACTCGCTACTCATACAACCGAACCGGCGAGTACGGGACCTAGCGTCATCTTTCACGATCTCTCTCCGGCGAGCGTCTTCTACGTGATGCGAGAATTCTGGAAGATAAACTCAATGTGCAAGCTCAGAATGATCGCAAGAAGTAGATAGTTGAATGTGACCTCGGAACCGACGCCGCAGCGCCTCCACGTTGCACGAGGCCGCCGCCGCCGGACTGTAGTAAAACTGTAGTAGTTCCATGTTCAAAACGCCGCAGAACGGATCATGACGGGACGAATCGGCGTTCTTGCAAGCGGTTGAATAATCAAGTAGAGTAGAGAATCTTCACATCGGTTCAGAACCCGCTGTGGAACTCAAAATCCGCCGTACTCTCTGCAATCTTCGGCAGACGGCCTAACCGGAAGTCATTCTATGCTTTTTCTGGCGTCTCAATCCTCAGCTTAATTCGCAGTCTGAAACATCAACAACCGGAACCGCTGGCGGATGCCGGAGCCGCATCACCAATGCAGGCGGTTTCGGCCAATTCCCACCCTTTGGAACCTCCCCAAACTCTCCCCATCATCAACCACTTACACCGTCCATCTCACCATCCAATTTACCCTCAGGGGCCCATATGATTTAGGTAATTCTCGACCGTGAAATAAACCTCCCACCTCGCTCGGTCATTCTCGCGTGTCGAGTTACCATGTGCTCATGGAACCCGCGCTGGAAGCCTTAACTACGAACACCGTCGGCCCCATCTCTGTCCATGATCTCGCCGAGCTCATCGAGGCTCCGGTCGAACGCCTCCGCCCCCTGGTCGAGCACGGCTACCTCAAGGTCGTGAAGGCCAGCCCCATATTCGAGTGGAGCATCGTCGCGCGTCCCGGCCAGCGGGCGACTGAATGGCTGAGGAATATGTTTCAGCCGCTCGAACTGCGCCCATTCGTCCCGCTCAAGGAAGCGGGCAAACTGTGGGGAGTAACTGAGTGTGAGGTGTTGAAGTATTGCAAGACAGGGAAGATTCCGGTTCAGTCCGATCCCGTGTTCGGAAACTTGATCACGTTCGGCGCGCTAAAGAGCCTCGCCCGTGCTCGACATAGATATCACAAGCCCAAACGGCTCGACCGGGCGGGGCTGCTGAGGTACTACCTGTCCGAGATTGAAGGTGTGCGCTGGAAGGAGCCTCCGCCCTACAGCCAGAGATTGGAGAGGGAGATTGGCAGGATTGCTACGTTCAAGGAGCCGTGGCGGACAATCTGCAGTGTCGAGCTGATAGTCGCGTTCAGAGACGCTCGGACAGCCACGGAATGCCTGCGCAGGCAGAAGGAAATCTCTGAGGAGTTGCGGAAGAGTGAGCAGCAGATCCTCGATTTGTTTAAGAGAACCACCGGCCTGGAGGCTACTTGGGGGAATGAATCACCGGAGGAGAAAAGTAGAGCGGAAGGACCTATGCCGCTATGAGGACCCTACCCCTGATCGATTTGCGCAAGCAGTCCGGACCTGAGATTGAAGAGCCAGTTCAGGCAGCTAGCTCATCGTGCTCGATTTTTTGGACGACCCCTTCAGCCGGGCGCACGGGATCGCTTTTCGACATCACCCATCGCGCGCTTTGCTCGATTTCATTCCTGTATCGCCAGGGTATCTGCTCCCAAGGGATATGGTTCGCCCAAGGATGGGCCTTCCGCCACTTGGAGAGCGCCGCTTTCAGGTATTGTGCCCCAAGAGATGTTTCGACCATCGATAACTACCTGTGCATTACGATAGCCTGAAAATGCCCGACCTCGCAGTGATTGGGATCACAGCCGTAAGTCAAGTCCGATATATGGCTAACCGAGAAATGGCGAAGTGGGCGGAGTGATGTGTCCAATATCAGGAGTGATGTGTCCAATATCAATGGATTCAATATATTGGAACTCCGTACGGCAACGGAGTGCGGCGGAGTGAGGCGGAGTCGAGACACTCCGGTGGACTCCGTTCTACTCTGGAGGGTGAGCGGAGCGGGAACCTGTTGTTAATTAAAATGTTTACATTTCTACTCCGGTCACTCCGCCCAAAGATCACTGGGTTTAATTCCGGGGCAGGGCACGGCACAATCCGCCAAAAGGTCGTAACCGGACCCGGGCTGGCACTTATGTAATCTTCTGTTAGTAACCACCCTCGCCACATACTGAAGCCTGATTGTGAACAGCCTTCCCCAACCCGGTAGTCCGTGGCGTGTTCCGCGCGCACATCTGGAAGGCAATACTCCGACTGTACTTCGGTTCCCAAACGGCCAACGCACCTCGGCGAAACTCCAGGTAATTTCTCTTACCGGCGGTCTGCTTTCGCTCTCTCAGCCGGTGGTCCAGGGATCGCGGGTCAAGTTGATGTTTTTGACCGGAACCGGGTCGGTGCTTGGAGGCGCAGAGATGCTGCGCCCCGTCACCAACGCGTTGCAGCCGTTCCGCTTCGTTTCGCTGGCTGCCGACGATCACCGCCGTCTAGGGACGCTCATCTGGGAGCGGTCAACTCAGAACAAGTCCGAGCAGGTTTGGATTGAGAAACTGCGCGCTGCATCGGCGCAGCGCAAAGAGCCCCGGCCCTGGCGGTTCAAGCTGGCGGGAGCGGTTGTCCTGTTCACGGTCGGTCTGGCCACTGCGGCACACCTGCTGCACTTCGGCTTGCTGAAATAGGTCGGTATTGGATGACACCGCATTAAGATGGCCTCGATCAACACTCGCCGCTGGCGCCGATACCATGTGTGCCTACCCGTATTCATCGCGGTAAACACTAGCGCCGCAAACATGGCTGTGCCGGGATTGGTTTGTGAGTTAAGTCGCTCGGGCATGGAGCTGTACGGCGGGGTCAACCTCCAGCCCGGCGACCTGATGGAGGTCGAATTCCCGACCTCGGACAGGATCCGTGTTGTCGGTATCGTTCGCAATCGCTCGGGCTTTTGTTTTGGACTTGAATTCCGTGCAGTGCGAAAGGCCGATCCATCCAACCGCTAACTGCACGTTCAGAGTCATCAGAGCTGCAGACCCATTCGGTGCAGCAGATCCGCATAACGCGGATCGGATCGCAGGGAAACGAAGGTTGGATCAACCTTCATGTAAAGCAGCCAGCCGCTCTTCTCCGCGTATGCTCTCTCTAGCCAGGCAAACGCCTTGTCCTTCTCTCCGATCGCGGCATAGTTGATGGCAATCAGTGCCGGGTCGATGTAGATGCGTTTTGACTGCCCTTCCTGAAGTTCCGCGTACCGTCTCACGGCGCTGCGATATCCCGACTTGGAGTACTCCTGTCTCACGGCCTTCACCACTGCGAGGCCTTCCGCGTCGCTATTGAGCGTGGCAGACTTTTCCCAATTGTCGAGCCAAAGTTCAGATTTGCCGTGAACGAAGTAAACATAGGCCTGAAGCGTGTAAGCGTTGGAAAATGTAGGGTCGATTTCCAGCACCTTTCTTGATTGTTCGATGGACTGATCGTATTGTCCGGCGTAAATATAGGCCTCTGCCAGGTTGTCCAGGCCATTCAAGTTCAGCGGATCGAGGGCGACCGCGTGCCGCAGGTTTTTCAACGCTTCATTTATTTTTCCCAGAAACTCCAGATGAATGGAATAGAGCACATAGGTGCGGGCAAGGTTTGGATTCACTTCGAGAGCGCGCTGAAATTCCTTTTCCGCGGCAGCCCAGTCCCAGTCATCGTCGTAGGCCCTGGCGAGCAAGGCGTGGGCCTCTGCTTGCGTATCGTCGATTTCCAGGGCGCGCTTCGCCGCAGCCTTGGCCTTGGGAAGGGCATCCCTGGCCGGCGTATATGTATAGTCTGGGAGAACATTGTAATACTCGGCCAATCCCACGTAGGCCTGCGCGTAGTTTGGATCCTTCTCGATGGACTGTTCGAAATAATCCTTCGCTTTAGCCAGAGAGTCGGGGGTGCGCTTATCCCAATAGTAGCGGCCCTTGAGGTATAGCTCGTATGCGGCAGGATCGTTCGTCCCGCCCTTGACCAGCTGAGTTTTTTGTTCCCCGGTCAGTTTTTCCCGGAGGTGCGCGGCAATTTCTCCGGCAATTTCTTTCTGCACCGTCAGGGCGTCGGAGAGTTTCCGGTCATACTGTTCGCTCCACAGGCTGCGGTTTCTACGCGTGTCCGTCAGTTCGGCGCTGATCAGCAGAGAATCGCCGTGCTGCGTGACGCGTCCGGTCACTACGGCGGCGACCTGCAATTCGCTGGCGGCCTTCTGCGGGTCAACGTCCTTGGACTTGTAGCGGAACACCGAGCTGCGTGGGCGCACAGTCAGGTTCGGAAGCTGGGAAAGGCTGCTGATCAGACTTTCCGTAATTCCATCGCTCAGGTATTCAGTGTTCGGGTCTGCCGTTACATTCGTGAAGGGCAACACGGCAAGAGAATCGATGCTGGAGCCCGAACTGGCCGAGAACCAGCGGTACGCCCCGTAACCGAGGCCCGCAAAAATCAGTACGACCGCCAGAGCGGTCATTAACAAAGCCTTCTTGTGCCGCGCGAATAGTCCAGCCACAACCTGTGTATCGGAACTCGCGTCCGCGCGGGCTATCTGTTGAGTGCCCGAAGATGCCATCGGCGTGGACTTAATCCCTTGAACAACGTCAGCCGGGGATGCGGCGGGAAGTACAACTCGCCCAGACTCGGTGTCGCGCTTCAGCCGTTGCAGTTCTGCCCGCACGTCGGAGGCATGTTGGTAGCGCAGGTCGCGATCCTTCTCCAATGCCCGGTTGATAATGTCTTCCAGCCTCGGCGGCAGGTCGGGATTCAACCGTACTGCAGCTACCGGAGCAGTATCCAGTATCGCTTTGAAGATCAGGGCAGATGTATCGCCGCGAAACGGCAACGTTCCCGTTGCCATCTCGTATAGCACCGCACCGAAGGAGAAAAGATCGGTTCGCACATCCAGCTCCTTCCCCTTGGCCTGCTCCGGTGACATGTAGGCCACCGTTCCCACCATCGTGCCCGGGCTGGTTAAGTGGGGCTCGTCCATCGTGTGCGTCTGGGTGTTGGCAGAGGCGATCTGGCTCGATGAAGTGTTGGCGGGCGCGACTTTGGCCAGCCCGAAATCGAGAATCTTGGCGTGGCCCCGCTCCGTGACAAAAATATTGGCGGGCTTAATGTCGCGGTGGACAATCCCCTTGGAGTGTGCGGCATCGAGGGCGTCGGCAATCTCAATCGCCAGGCCGAGCAGAATATCTGTCTCGACAAGTCTACCTGCGATGCGATCTTTCAGGGTAACGCCCTCAAGAAACTCCATCGCGATGAAGGACTGCTCGCCGCTCTTGCCGATGTCATAAATCGTACAGATGTTAGGGTGGTTGAGAGCGGACGCAGCGCGTGCTTCTCGGCGAAAACGTTCCAATACCTGCGGATCTCGGGAAACGTCATCCGGCAGGAATTTGAGGGCAACAAAACGGCCAAGTTCAGTGTCCTCCGCCTTGTACACCACGCCCATTCCGCCACCGCCGAGCTTTTCGATGATGCGGTAGCGGGAGATGGTCTGGCCGATCATTCGGGAGGCGGTTCGTTTTCAGGTCGCTTCATCTTACGGACGAGGCACCAGCGAGTCAATGAATGACAGTTCCGGCCCGGGTGTGTCGAGCCCACAACAACTACTTTATGATAGGGATGCCCCTGGAGGCGGCGAGATAATTCCCGGTTGGTCGGCAAACAGGAAGTTATCCAAGCCGCCAACTGCTGGCAGTCGTCTCAGTTGGGCGATAAATCGCCTTATCACTCATTGACCGGTTTGGGAGTGTATTGCCGACGCGGTGCTTACCTCTTGCGGAAAATTTCGAAGATCAGGTTGAAGAATTGCACTAGCGTTGTCCCGATCATTACATACACGGCAATCTCCAACCGGCGACCCGCTTCCTGAGTCCCACGCAGCAGGTCGGCAACGTCTTTCGTGGACTGTTGCAGAGTATCGGCCAATTGCTCAAAGTGCTGCAGCGCAGCCCTCATTTTGTCCGAGGTCCTCGACATGGCCAGCGACGCTTCACCGAACTGCTGTCCGTTACGTAGATCAAGCTCAGCCCGGCACGCCGTCCACCACAGACTTCCCGGAGGACTTTCATACATCCGCTGCCGGATCTCCACATAAGAACGGTTGCGCAACAACTCCACTAGCGCCGACACTTTGT
>JBAUVZ010000003.1:0-42257 GCA_049583505.1 Candidatus Sulfotelmatobacter sp. | reverse complement strand
GGATGCTAATTGCGCCGGGAACCCATCAGATCAAAATCGCCCTTCCCGGCTATCAAACCTTTGAAACGGCGATTAATCCGCTCGCTAATCAGCAGGTTGAAATCAAGACGGATTTGGTGAAGAACGGTGCTCCGCTGGCGGAGCCCCTGGTCAAGACGGGCGCAAGTGCTGCCACAACACCACCGTCCGGCGTTGGGGAGGCAGCCGCTCTTCCACAGCGTTGGGATGCGACCGGACGCGAATGAAGTCGCCAGCGAAGCAGGGCTCATCCGGGCCGCTGGTCGGAGGCTTGTCATGAAAGCAGATCGCTTCTGGATTGGGATCATCACGCTTTGCGCTGGAGTCGCCTTTGGCGTCGCCCTCTCGCTCACGATCGTAGGCGCCGCCGTCGTGGCCTCCGGACACCCCTCCGAGCCACCGCAGGCAGCAGCCCTGTCCGCCGCTCGCCAACAAACCTACGTCGGTATGGTGACTTGCTCCCGCTGTCTCGCCAAGCACTCAGCCAAAATCGGTGCCACCGCTACCGACTGCGCTCGTGTCTGCGTCCGCGACGGAGCCAAGTTCACTCTCATCGATGGGGATCAGACATATCTTCTCGAGGGAGACCCGACTGCGCTGAAACAAGTGGCCGGAGAGCGGGTTCGTATTGTGGGCGCTCGTAACGGAGAAACGATCACCGTTGCATCCGTTGCCGCAGGCACATAACTCCAGGGATTTTCAGTGCGCCAACCAGCATGACTGTACCGGGGAACCATGGCGACCGCACATTGCGATTCCGATAGGCGCTGCCTGCAATCTCGAAGTTGGATATCGACTGCCGATAGGGACGAGGCCACCTAACTCTTAAACCACTGATGGAGGGGCCTAAGCCTTCTTTATTGGAAAACCATCCCATTCCATCTGTTGCGGTCGCCTCGCTCACCGACCTGAGTGGCTCCTACATGTGGATTCAGAATCTTCGGATAATCGAAATTGGGCGCGTTAGAAGTCCGCTACGCAACTGCTTTTCGGGACGGCAATTCAGCCGGGCGAACGTGCACGACAGGTTTTTCCTGCAGTAAGAGCTCCGTAGCCTGCACACGGCGATCGGCGTGGAACCAGCGCTGCACTACGTTGTCGCACAACAGGTTCGCCAAGGAGAGCAAGCTCATTCCCTGATGGTGCGCCATCCAACAGCGCACTATCTGGCAGCGCGACGAGCGGAAGCGGCCGCCGAGGGCCGTATAGTCGGCGGATTCGTAAAATCCTCGGCAGCCGAACCAACCGAGCGCCTCCATGCGGCGCAAATTGCGCAACGACGCCCGCCGATCAACACTCAAGGCCAGAAACGTCGAATAAGGCGAAATAACCAGCGGATTCGATTCCCGTCTCATCAGCGAAAGCTGGGGCAAGCCGAAAGCTTGGTATTGGTAGTTTCCGTGCCCGTCGAGTTTGGAATAGGCCGATTCCGAGATGCCCCATGGAACTCCCCGGCGGGCTGCGTAAGCTTGCTGCGAACGCACTGCCGCTACCTGAGATCTGTCGAGCAGTGTGTTTGGGTAGGAACGTATCCAGAGGGAGGGCATCAGATACTCGAACATTGTTCCTGTCCAAGAGAGCAGCACGGGTCGGCCATGATCAAGGGTATGCCCGCGGCCCAGACGAAACCAGCACTCCTGAGGTATATCTTCCTTGGCGATTGCGATAAACACTGCAGCGCGG
The DNA here is from genome assembly GCA_049583505.1 of Candidatus Sulfotelmatobacter sp. GTDB lineage: Bacteria > Acidobacteriota > Terriglobia > Terriglobales > Acidobacteriaceae > Sulfotelmatobacter. Next base: position 40,556 of record JBAUVZ010000003.1, on the reverse strand, counting down.
GATTCTGTGGCCAGGAGGTCATAGCAGGAATTCTGCAACTGTTGCGACTGCGCATCAAAGCCAACTGACATCAACTTGCGATGGGGATCCAGCAGAAAGCTGAAATCCATAGCATCGGCCAGCGCTCCGGCTTGGGCGCTGAGCTTGCGCAAGTTCTCGATGAGGGAAACAGCGTTCGACCGCGCCGCAATGAGCAGGGTCCTAAAGCTCTCGCAGAGAGGCCTGCGCTCCTCAGGTATGGAAGACAACAACCGATCGATCGCCGTTTCCAGCGCCCGAATCAAGTCGGGCAATTGCTGCAGGGGAATGCGCCCCAAGAATTTCGCATTTAGCCCCAGTTCTCCCCGTAGTGGCGCGAATTCCGGCAGCCACCACGGTTCGTATGAGGATGTCATCTGTCGGATGCTCTGCAGCTGCCGCTGCGCCTGCTGGCAAAACCACCGAGTGTCGGCGGTACGAGCAGATTGGCCAGAAGCAACATAATTCTCCAGATCCGCTTCCTGTAGCTCGAGGATCGAGAACAGCCAACTTTTTTCTCGGAACTCGGCCTCACATCGGACCAGTTGCTTTCGTGGAAACGCGCTCGCCTTGGCCAGAACGCGGAGATGGTCTAACAGGCCCTCCGCCAGACAAGGCTGGCAGAGCGGCTGACGCACGCGATCCAGGCAGCCTTGCTGCAGCGTCCAAAGAGAAGCCAGAAGATTGCCGCTGTCGACGGAAGAAACAATCAATGGATTTAGCGGCGCGAGTGTGCGCGAGTCGTACCAATTCAGCAAATGGCCACGATGCTTCGCGAGACGAGATACTGTGGCCAGAGTTTGCCGCGTCAAGACCGTCAGATCGGGAACTGTCAGATATCCAAGCTCAACCGCAACCTGCCGCGCATTGAGCAAGAGACCGAGATTGGTCGGAGAAATCCTGCCTGCAACTGCGGGTGGCTCCTCTTGAATGTTGTCCGGGATTAGCCAGTTGTGTTCCTCGGTACAGAACTCGGCGAAATACCTCCAGGTGTAAAGAGCGACACGGCGTAGAAACAACGTGTCTTGCTGTGAAAGGTCGTCCCCAGGCACAGCGGGCGACCCATTCAGCCAAAGGGCTACCGGCTTGCTGCTAGCCCAGAGCGCAAGAATAGGAATCGCGGCAATCAGAGAGTGCGGCCGGAGGAACCAAACCAGCAGGCCCAGGCTCGCAGCGAAGAAAGGCGTCCAGTCGAGGTAGCGATCGAGGAGAGTCAAGCGCGTGCCAAGTTCGGCCTGCGCAGCCGTCTCCCATTCCAACAACCGCTCCCGGGTCACGTTACGTCGGACCAGTGCCCGTGCCACGGCATCGAGCGAGAGCAGCGCCTGATGAGCGAGGAATACCAGCGTCAGCAACAGGGAGAAGTTAGCCGCGTAGAAGGCGGCCACCGCCTCACGCGCAACGGACATTTTGCGCTCGACGACAGCGCGCACCAGGGCGAATGCGAATTCAAACCACGACGGGATAATCAAAATTAAAACCGTGGCCAGAGTCCAGCGCAGCGCACGTTCACCAGGCACGAGCCAGTCGAACAGCAGCAGCAGAAATGTAGCCGGCTCCACCAGACTGCGCCGCAGGTTGTCGAGGATCTTCCAGCGTGAAACTAGCGAGATTGGATTCGCTACGCGGGCCCCTGATTCATCAGGCACGCGCGAGGTCAGCCATTCGGCAATCTGCCAGTCCCCTCTCACCCACCGGTGTTTGCGACGGTTGGAAGCGCTGTAATGCGAGGGATAATCCTCAATCACTTCAATGTCGCTGGCCAAGCCTGCACGGGCATATGCGCCTTCGATGAGGTCGTGACTGAGCAGCGCATTTTTCGGAAAACGCCGGTCGAGCACCTGATGCACCGTGTCGACTTCATAGATTCCCTTGCCGGTATAACTACCTTCCCCGTAAAGGTCCTGGTACGCGTCGGAAAGGGCGCGGGTGTAAATATCGAGGCCCGTCTCGCCCGCATAAATGGCGGCGAGCCGAGAACGTGCCGTGCTTTGCACGCTTACCGCGATCCGCGGCTGCAGAATGCCGTATCCAGCAACGACGATGTTCTTCTCAGGATTGATAATCGCCTGGTTCAGCGGATGGGTCATGGCCCCGACCATACGGAGGGCCGCTCCACGAGGAAGCTCAGTATCAGAATCGAGCGTGAGCACAAACCGCACCTTCGGCAGGATCGAGAGGTCTCCAATCTTGACCGGGAAGCTGTCGTACTCCCCCCGCAAGAGATTGTTCAAATCGAGCAACTTGCCGCGCTTGCGTTCCCAACCCATCCATCCCCTTTCACGGCGGTTGTAAGCCCGATGGCGATGCAGTAGAAAAAAGGACCCCATCTGCTTTCCGCTATATCTTTCGTCCAGTTCGCGAATCAGGTTGGCGCACAGGTCGATCAGCGGGCTGGTTTCCGCAGCCGGTTCGTCAGAGTCAGGCAGGTCGGTGATGAGTGCGAAGTGAATATTGCGGTCGTGGTTACCCAGAAAGCGAACCTCCAGGTCCTCGACCAAGCGACGCACTTGCTTCTCGCTCAGCAGGAGAGTCGGGATCGCCACCAGGGTCACACAATTGTCAGGAATCCCCCCGGAGTAGTCCAGCTTCGGCAGAATTTCCGCCGGCAGGAGAGCCACGACCAGGTAATGCATGAGTTGCACGGCAGACTGCGAACAGGGCACCAGCAGTATGAGCGTGGAGAGCAGGAGAATTCCAGGCGGACTGTCGGGGGGAGTCAGCAACAGCAGGATTCCCGTAATGATGGCGAAAGTGAGGACGGCGATTCCGGTAAGGAAGAATTCGTCAGGATGGAGACGCAGTTCGGCACGCAGGCTTTGGAGGAAGCCGGGCTTGAATCCGACCTTCTGACAAAGCAGAGCTCGGCCTTCGCCGATAAGGTAGTAGCCAATGTGAGATTGCCGCAACTTGGATCGAGCATCGCTATAGGTTCTTACCGTGGCCTGTTGCGCCAACTCTAGCGCCTGGCGGGCAACCTCCATCTCCGCCAAGTCAGACCGGCGGGCAATTTTCGACAACTTTTCCCGGTACAGGATTCGACTTTCAAAGTCCATTGCTGCGTATACATCCGCTGGGTCGCGGCGAAGGATCGCGTCGAAAGAAATCAGCGGTTCGAGAACGTCCTTCCAGGAAGTCTGTGTAATGTCCCGCAAACTCCGCACACATATGCCCAGGCCGTTGGACGGCCCCTCGGGATCACGGGGGAGGCACCGGCACCGTGCAGCGATTCGCTCCAGCAAAACAAGTTTCATAGCCGGAACTGCCGCCGACACCTCACGCAGCTCCAGAACGGTGGTCGCCTGAAATGCCTGGAAGAATGCGGTGAATGCCGTCTCGCGGAAGTGATTGCCGGTGAGATCAAGAAAGGTCTGCGCGAGCGCCAGCACCCTGGGCACAATGTCATCCTTGCGTCCGCGCACGTGGGGCAGTTGCTTCAGTGCCTTAAGGTCTACGGCAACGCTTTTCAGTTCCGTGTAGATCAGCTGGTCATTGTCGCGGAACCAACGTAGATCGTCCGATTCTGGGTTTAGCCTCCCTGCCGCTTCTACGCTTGCGAATAAAGTTTGGAATGTTCTCTTTAGCTTGCGGCAACGGACGGAAAATGTTTTCGAAGTGCGAACACCCGGCAGCCAGCCCAGCCGGGAAGCGAGTTCTGTTGCGGCACTGCGCAGAGCCGCAAGGTCGGAAGCAGGGTCGGAAGCAAGATCAAAGAGTTCGCCGGCCGGTGGGTGCCGGCCTTCCTCTATGGCGATGCCTTCGGCTTGTGAGTTGCGAACCATCCTTGTCCTTCACCTAACGATAGCTGGCTGCCTGCAGTTCGAACATCTCCGCATAGCGCCCACCGAGACGAGTCAACCTTTCGTGATTTCCGTCCTCAGCAATGTGGCCACTTTCCAACACAACGATTCGGTCGGCCATGCGTACCGTGGAGAACCGGTGCGAAATAAACAGCGCCATTTTCCCCGCGGTAAGCTCGGCGAACCGCTGAAAAACCTCGTATTCGCTCCGTGCGTCCAGCGCCGCTGTGGGTTCATCAAGGATCAGTATCTGCGCGTCACGCAGATAGGCTCGGGCCAGCGCGACCTTCTGCCATTCTCCACCCGAGAGGTCGACCCCACCGTCGAAGCGCCGTCCCAGCATTTGTTCGTACCCATGTGGAAGTCTGCCAATTACTTCGTCGGCCATGCTTTTCTGGGCGGACTGGTGGAGAAGGGGAAGATCATCGAGTTGCTCGATACGGCCCACCGCGATATTCTCGCGTGCCGTCATTTCGTACCGCATGAAGTCCTGAAAAATAACGCCGATCTCCCGGTAAAGGTCTTCGAGGTTGTACTCTCTAAGATCGACACCATCCAGCAGTACCTGCCCTTCGATGGGATCGTAAAGCCGGGTGAGCAGCTTGACGATCGTTGTTTTTCCCTCGCCATTTTCCCCGATCAGCGCGACCCGCTCGCCAGGGTGGAAATGAAAGTTCAATCCATCAAGGACCAGGCGAGGGCTTCCGGGATAGCGGAAAGCAACATTGCGGAACTCGAATCCGCGAATAATCGGTCGCGGCGCGGGCAAGGCATTCGGTTTCGATGCGATGACCGGCCGCATCTCGAAAAAAGCGATAATGTCGGTCAAAAACAAAGCTTGATCGGCGATGGACGAGACGGTAGAAAAGATTTGCTGGATATTCGAACTGGCCTGCTGAATGGCACCGGCGAGGAAGGTTAATTCTCCGATGCTGAGTACGCCGGCGATCGTCCGCCAGATTACGAATACATAGGCCGAGTAGTACCCGGCCGTCCCGATTACCGACAAGAACGAACCTGCCACCAGCCGGCGACGTGCCAGGGCAACATCTTCGTCATAGATCTGGTTGGAAAGCCGAGCAAACCGTTTCGTAAGAAAGGGTGCTAGCCCGAAAAGCTTCAGTTCCTTCGCGGCCTCTTTGCTGCCGCCCAACACTCGCAAGTAGTCCAGTTGACGGCGGATGGGAGTCTGGCGGAAGTTCTTGGCGTATCCCAGAAAGGCAAAATGACTTTCCCCCAGAAATGCCGGAACCACACCGGCGACGAGCATGAGCAGAAGCCACGGCGAAAACAGCATGATCGAAATCGAGAGAGAGACAGTGGTGATAACCTGCTGAAGTAGCCGTCCGATCGACTGTATCATCCCCAGCCGGTCGGTGGCCTGGACGCGGGCGCGCTCCAGGCGGTCATAGAAAACTGGGTCTTCGTACGCCGTCAGGTCGAGCTGTGCGGCATGCTTCATTACCAGCACGCTGACGTGCCGCGTATATTTGTCGGCTAGCAGAGCGTCGAGGAAATCGATGCCCCTACTCAGCACGCTGCCGAAGACGGCCAGCGAGAATTCCGCCGCGACCAGCCACCACAGCCGTGCGGAGACGGCTTGATGGGTAGTGATGGCATGCACAATCCCGTCGATGATCAGCTTGGTAATCCACAGCAGACCGAGGGGCAGAAGAGAAGCGATTAGACGAAAAACAACCCCAAGAACCACAACCGTGCGGCCTGACTCCCAAACGATTCGCAGGATCGCGGGGACGTTCCGCAGAGCAGAAATGCGCTCGCGCCATCCATTCCAGGAATCCTGTTTTCCGGCCATGGTCGAGTCCTAAAAGGGTGTTTGCCCTGAGGGTCTTATTGAGACCAAAGCGACGCGACCCTGCGTCAGACCAAGCGACGCCCGATACATTGAGTGTAGTCCAATGACTTTCGGACAACAAGATCAGCACAAGGCACATTGGCCAGCAGACGGTGTGCTTGCCCTGAAGACCTGCTGAAGCGATCCCGAGGTGCCGGCCTTTGAGTCACTGCACGACTGTGCAGGGGCGTCACACTTAATACGAAGTGAACAGTTGCGCACAGGAAGTGCGCGCCATCGGACCTGGTTACCAGCGCGTCGACGGAGTTCAAAGCACCGTCAGGCAATTCCAGATTGTCAGCCAACATGACAATGGGAATCATCGGCCGGAGCCGCTTAATCTCATTTGCAACCAATGTGCCGTCCAAAAGCCCGAGGTGGTATTCGAGCACGATTGCATCCACAGGCTGGGAGGCAAACAACCGCAGACCGTCGTGGCCATTGGTCGCGGTTAGGAGTTCGTATCCTTTCTCCTGCAACGAACTCAGTTGATCCGGGTCCCGATGAATGCAGAGGATAGTGTTGTTGGCAGCCATGCCCATTTAGGTATATAGACGCGCTTCCCTCAATTCTGCTCAGAATTGCTCAATGCGGGGGCCCGACGCGCGAATAATGAGTAGGCTCAAAAGCCACGAGGCCACCTGATGCGGTCTCAGGCGACGCTGCTATCGCTTACTGGGAAGCCGGAGGGGCCTTCACGGCAGATTCGGTTGAGCACCGATAATAAGCCTCTGGCTACTTCGTCTTTGGAAAGGAACGCATCAACTGCATCCAACGCCTGTTCGGGAAGCGCGTCGTCACTGGAAACCATGACGATTGGAACTTGTGGTCTAATGCGCTTGATTTTGGTCGCGACCTCATGCCCATTCATCTCGGGCATGTGATAGTCGACGACCACGGCGGCAACCGGGCAGACTTCAGCAAGTTGTAAACCCTCTCGGGCGGAGGTTGCAGTGAGCACTTCGTATCCGCGTCTCTCCAGCAGTGCCCTGTGGTAACTCAACACGCCGTCATCATCATCGATACACAGAATGGTCTTTACAGCCGAGTAGTTGGACATCACTAATACTCCCCACTTCACGAATGATCGACGATGTGCCCGACTAAAGCTGCTCACTTGTGAACACTTTGCCCCAATTGTTGTGCAAGTTGGCCTTGGGCCTGGACCTTGGTCGACGTGTGGGGGTCTGACACTTGTGTCGCCTACGCCGGGATGGCGAATTAGGAAGAAATAATGGCGGTCAGTCGCCAGCGAGGCAAGCCGAGCAATACTGACCAGATATCCCGGCCATCAGCACCTAGGATTAGATGTAGAAGAGGTCTGTTTCGCGCTGCGAGGACACGAATGAGAAAACAATATCTTCACCTGTCCGCTTACGCTTGCGACCTGTGTGCCGGTCCGGTCATCGCCGGAGCAGTTGCGGTCCGCGAGAATGAAATATCGAAAGAGACTGGGATCACGCCGGTGGGAGCAATATGCCTGTCGTGCGGCCATCGCCAAAGCGGGCCAACCGAACCGGGGCGTGCTCGTCACTTGTTGCCCATTGAATGGGATCCAGTCAGCGCGAGCGAGGCGGGTCATCTGACCACCGCTTACAAGGAAGCACTTAATCGTGCAGACCTGCATTGAGTGGAAACTGTAGACCCCTCTGGACCGTCTTTGCGAGCAGACCGTCCAATCCTGAGACGAGGGGTGGACCAACCCTGGCTCCTGCTACTCAAACTAACAGGGGCCAGCATCGTCAAGCCGCTCCGCCTCGTGCCTGGGAGACTTACGGAGCGGTGACCGTATTGCCGTCCAAAGTGACCGCACCGTTGCGAGCCAGCGCCCTGCCAGTAAGACTTGCACCGGTATCCAGCGAGACGGACTGAAGCGACAGGATGGTCCCCTGGAAGACCGAGTTCGTTCCCAAGGTGGCTGAACTGCTGACCTGCCAAAAGACGTTCTTAGCCTGGGCGCCTCCGGACAGAATAACCTGCGTACTTCCTATGGTGGTGAGCGTGGACCCTATCTGGAAGATGAACACGGCGTTGGCATTGCCTTGTGCATCAAGAGTTACATTGCCTGCCGATAACATCACCGTGCTCGAGTTCGTGTAAAGGCCCGGGGCGAAAGTGAGGCCACTCAGATCTCCGGGCAGAACAGCCCCGCCAGGTAATCCAGCGGCGTAGTTATACGCCGTGGTCAAGTCAAGTTGGGCCTGCGCTGCGGTCGGATCGGTCACGTGCATGACTGCGGGCGGAATGAGGGTTCCGGGCGGAAACCCTGTAACCGCGCTTCCCGGGCTGAGCCCGAGATTTCCCCCGCTGATAATGCTCAGGCCGGTATTGGTGACCGTAGAGCCGGCCAGAACTTCGAAAGTCGCGGCCGACGCCAAAGCTACCGGCGCCTGACAGGCCGACGCAGCCGTGGTGAAGCTCCAAACAAAGTTACCCGCCAGCGCATCGCCAGACAGGTTCTGGGCGCCGGTGGTAATCGTCGCCGTATACGTTGTGCTGGCCCCGAGATTGGCGGTTGGGGTGAATGTCGCAATCCTGCTGGTTCCATCCAGGGTCACGACTCCGGTAACGCCGGAGGCGACCGTAAAGGTTGTTGTGTCGATCGTGGCGGGATTCATCGTTTCCTTGAATGTGGCAGTGATCCCACTGTTAAGACATGCCCCAGCCGCGGCGCTGGGAGGGGTGACGGAAATCACTGCGGGTGAGGTCGACGCCGTACACGCCGTGGTGGCTGTGGTGAAGGTCCACACAAAGTTGCTCGCCAACGCATTGCCGAACGTGTCATGGGCTCCGGTCGTAACCGTGGCGGTATAGAGGGTGTTCAAGGCGAGGGCGGAGGTTGGGGTAAAGGTAAAAGTCTTGTTGCTTGCATCCGCGGTGACAGTTCCAGTTACTGGTGTCGTGCCCGGCCCTGTCATGGTAAAGGTGGTTGTGTTGATGGTTGCAGGCTTCATCGCCTGGGGGAAAGTAGCGGCAATTACCGTGTTTTGGCATGCTCCGGCGGAGCCCTCGGGAGGTGTCACGGAAATGGGCGGGGCCGGAGGTTGACACGCCACGGCAGCCGTGGTGAAGGTCCACACAAAATTACTTGCCAGACCACCCCCGAAAAGATCGTGTGCGCCGGTGGTAATGGTGGCGGTATACAGAGTGCTCAGTGCGAGAGGGTTCGATGGGCTAAAGATTGCGGTGTCGCTGGACGCATCGTAAGTCACTTGCCCGGTCACGGCGCTGCTGCCCGGGCCGGTCAAGGTAAAGGTTGTGCCATCGATCGATGCTGCATCCATAGTCTCGCTGAAGGAGGCGGTGACGACCGAGCTGGGACACACGCCGGCCGCGCCACTGGGAGGGGCTGCGGAACTCGCAGTGAGCACGTTTGCGGTGGGGGTGGCCGTCGTCGTGTTCGAGTTGCTGCATCCGGCGCTCAAAACAAGCAGCAGGAATGCTGGGACCCAGACCGCAAGATGGTTGCAAATGCGCATGACTGTCGTCCTTCCTTCTCTTGACCGCACTGTGCCGCCGTGCGGAATCACAAAACGCTTTGCAATTACAAAACCGTTCAACTTAAGAAAAAATTAATTCGATAGACCGGATTGAGCATGATCAAACTTGCTCAGGTTCACAAAAATCGGGTCCCTAATAAGTTCATTTCGGAACTAGCGCACAGTGGGGCGAACCATTGCGGCACGTGCTTGCGAGCCGGGGACGAGAATCTTGGTGGAGGGTGCGGATGCCGGTAAGGATGGCCGCGCCGCGCGGCGGGGGATGCCGCGTTTAGAAGCAAATCTTGTCCGTGCGAATGGCTTAATCGTGCAGAACTACATTGAGCAGCGAGGTGTGGACCTGAAGTCCGCCGTTGTAGTGAATAAATCCCATTTTCCTGAATCGGTTCATGAAGAAGCTGACCCGCGAGCGCGTGGTGCCGATCATTTCCGCCAGGGCCTCCTGACTGATCTTGGGAATTACAGTCTCAGGTTTGCCCTCCTTGCCAAAGTGAGCCAGCAGTAAAAGGATCCGGGCCAGCCTCTTTTCGCTCGAATTAAAAAGCTGATCCACCAGATCTTCTTCGTAACGGATGTTCCGCGCCAACAAATACGCCACGAACATGTCAGAGACTTCGTGTTCGCGATGAAGGGCTTCCATCATGGCTTTCTTCTCGATTCGCAGAACCGAGCAATCCGTCATTGCGGTTGCAGAGCCCATGCGGAGCGCTTGGCCCGCAAGGGAACCTTCTCCGAAAAAGTCTCTCTCACCTAATATTCCGATAGTTGCTTCCTTGCCGGTCTTCGAGACCACGGTGAGTCTTACCTTCCCTGTCTGGACATAAAACACGGCATCGGCGTTATCCCCTTGCGTGAAGACGCGTTGTTTCTTTGGAAAGAGCACAAATTTTCTGCCCGCGCCGATGGTCGCAAGGAAAATGCTGGGATCGAACTCGTTTTTGTTCTTGGCCATCGAAACTGGAGTCACGGATGCGTGCCCCCCTCAAGACAGCGCCAGACCGATTGTCTACCATCGCCTCGCGAGCGTCTCAGCACTCATGCCGTCAACCATGCTAGCCTGGGCCAAACCATACGGGTGAACTCTTAGCAGGTCTTAGTGCAACGCAGGCTGTATATATTGCTGAAAACAATAAATTTAATGTACGCGTACGCAACAGATCGCTATCATGCACAGGATTCGCATAGATTTTTAGTTGCAGGATACGATTCTTTACGATAGGATTTCGCGGATACGGATACGATTTCCGATGAAGGGGGGACTCCTATGGGACGCAACGGAAACGGTACCCACTATGCGGCGGTGAATCGCTCCGATGTTCCGCAGGGTCGCAAAGGAAAACATCGCAAAGCCGTGGCCGACATTCTTGCCGACCTGCCAAAGCTGAACGCCCAGCAAGCCATCAAAATCCCGCTGAGCAGTCTGAACGGCGAGAAGATGCAGAATCTTCGCTCTGCTTTGAATCGAGTGACGCGAGAGAAAAACATCCCGGTGGTCACGTCGAGCGACGAGAAGTTCCTATACGTTTGGCGCGCCGACTCATCCAAGAATACCGAGGCAGCCGAATAGCAGGCTGGTGCACGCAAGGGGCAAAGCGAGGCAAGACACGTTCCAGATCTACCTTCACGCGGTGGGATCTTTCAATCGTGCAGAACTACATTGAGCAGAGAGCTGTGGACCTGCAAAGCGCCTTCTGCACCGCCAGCGTAGTGAATAAAGCCCAACTTTCTGAACCGGTTCATGAAGAAGCTGACACGAGAACGGGTGGTACCAACCATCTCAGCCAGAGTTTCCTGACTGATCTTAGGGACCACGGTTTCCGGGATGCCTTCCTTGCCAAAACGAGCGAGCAATAGAAGGACGCGGGCTAGCCTCTTTTCGCTGGAGTTGAACAGTTGGTCGACCAGATCTTCTTCGTAGCGGATATTACGCGCCAGCAGATACGCCACAAACATCTCAGAAAACGCGGGTTCGCGGTGCAGCGCATCCATCATCGTCTTTTTGTCAACCCGCAGAATCTCGCAGTCTGTCATGGCCGCCGCGGAGCCCATTCGCAGAAGCTGTCCTGCGAGTGAACCCTCCCCAAAGAAGTTCCCTTCACTCACTATGGCGATCGTCGCCTCTTTGCCTATCTTCGATACGACGGTGAGCCTCACTTTGCCTTTTTGGATATAGAAGACGGCGTCTGCCGCGTCCCCTTGTGCAAATATCATGTGCTTTTTCTCAACGGACAGGCTCTTCCTCCCGTCGCCGATGGTCGCGAGGAAAGTATCGGGGTCGAACTTGCCGTTCTTCTTGGCTGCTACTGCGAGGCTCATCATTAAAGTATAGTCTCTGAAATAGGGGTCGGAACCGCGTAAATCATGACAAGTTAATAATCCGCGGAGTGAGCACTTCTGCTCAGTATGTCCGAGACAAATGTTTGATTCTGAGAGGTTGCTAACGGTAGCGTCACGTCGATTTCTGTGCAACCCTCCAGGTTCAATCGTCGCCCAGCCTGCCCGAATTCCGGGCGCTGGTCCGCTTCTCCGATGAAGGCTGGCCAGATCTGTCTGCTGTGCAACTATTTCTCGGAAGCCACTAATCGCCGATCTCGATGCGGGTTCGTACGTGGCAGACCTGTGCTAAGCTCGCACTTTTCGCCCGGCTTCGCACCACACGTGGGGCAGCGAACCGCCAAGGCTTCCATCTGTTTTGCCTTCATTGAGCCATAATGCAGCGTCGCTCACCAAGAAAATGGTCAATAGTGACCAGCCCTCAGGCAATTTTCGTTGAATACTGACGAGAGGAAACTTTAATCCATCCTCAGTGCTTGCTTGCGGCTCCTCGGGAGAGCCTCATGCAGCAATTGTTCTCACCAGGCGAAGAGAAAATGGCGATACCAAACACAGTCTTTCCAAATCGTGTGCTGGCGGTGGTTAGTTCCCGCCCGCTCGTGCAGGAGAAGACCTCAACCACCCACGCCCGATCGCATTCGAAGCCATCGCTGCCCAGTCGCATCGCGGTAATCGGAAATTATCTCCCGCGGCAATGTGGAATCGCTACGTTCACCACCGACCTGTGCAGCGCACTCTCCGCAGAGTACGGGAATGCGCGACTGTTGGCGCTCCCGGTCAATGACACCGAAGAAGGTTACGACTACCCCGCGCGGGTGCGCTGGTCGCTTGCTCAGGACAACCTGACCTCGTATCAGGAAGCAGCTGAATTCCTGAACTTCAACAATATCGACATGGTGTGCCTGCAGCACGAGTATGGAATCTTCGGCGGCGAGGCCGGAAGCCATATTCTGCACCTGCTACGCCGCCTGAAAATGCCTTTAGTGACCACGCTGCACACGGTTCTGCGCGAGCCAGATCCTAACCAACTGATGGTGATGGAAGAGATCGCAGAGCTTTCGGATCGGCTTATCGTGATGAGCCAGCTGTCGTCCCAGTTCCTACAGGAAATTTTCAAGATTCCCTGCAGCAAGATCGACATGGTTCCTCACGGCGTTCCCGATCTGCCCTTCCTCGACCCCAATTTCTACAAAGACAAACTCGGAGTGGAAGGGAAAGCGGTTCTTCTCACGTTCGGCCTGCTTTCGCCGAACAAGGGGATCGAAAACGTAATTCGGGCGCTGCCGCAGATTTTGTCCAGACACAAGAATGTCGTTTACATCGTGGCGGGCGCGACCCATCCTCACATCCTCCGCCGCGAGGGTGAGAAGTATCGAGCCAGCTTGCAAGCCTTGGCGAAAGAAGTGGGCGTGGAATCGGAGGTGATGTTCCACAATCGCTTCGCCAGTCCCGAGGAGATGGCCGAGTTCATTGGCGCCGCAGACATTTACATCACGCCTTACCGGCACGAGGCCCAGGTAGTTTCCGGCACACTGGCCTACGCACTCGGAGCGGGCAAGGCGATCATCTCGACTCCGTATTGGCACGCGATCGAGCTGTTGGACGACCGGAGGGGCGCGCTGGTCCCTTTCCAAAATCCCGACGCGATCGCGCAAAAGACAATCGAACTTCTGGACACTCCGGCAATACGTCACGCCATGCGGAAACGCGCCTATCTGTTCGCGCGAGAGATGATCTGGAAAAGAGTGGCGCAAGGCTATATGAAGAGTTTTTCACGGGTGCGCAGCGATCGTATGGAAAACCCCCGCGTTCAGTTCTCGGCACGCGCCATACCCAAAGATCTCAATCGGCTGCCAGACTTGAAGCTGGATCATGTCAACGCGCTGACCGATGACACGGGAATGCTGCAGCATGCAATCTTCACCGTCCCCAATCGAGGCGAGGGTCATACTACCGACGACAATGCCCGCGCACTCATCTTCACGGTGATGCTGGAGCGCGTGGGCAAGGATCAACTGGAGGAAGATCAGCTGGAGAAAGATGAGCGGGAGAAACGAAATCTGCCGGTCGCGAATTTCCCAGCCCGTTATCTGTCGTTTCTGGAGCATGGATTCAATCCGGCGACGGGGAGATTCAGAAACTTCCTCGGCTATGATCGGCGATGGAACGAAGCTGCGGGTTCTGAAGATTGTCACGGACGTGCAGTGTGGGCGCTGGGCACGGTTCTGGGGCGGTCCCGCGATCATGGATTGCGCTGTGCCGCCGGCCGTCTATTCGAGTTGTCCCTGCCGGCAGTTGTGGAGTTTTACAGTCCTCGTGCCTGCGCCTACACGCTTCTGGGAATTCAGGAATATCTCGCTTCATATCCTGGCGACCGCGACGCGCAGAAGATTAGATCGGTGCTGGTTGGGCGACTGCTTGCCATGTATGAGTCGATCCGCCGCCCGGATTGGAAGTGGTTTGAGAATGTTCTGGCTTACGGCAATGCAAGGTTGCCCCAGGCCATGCTGCTCGTCGGTTCAGCTTGCTCGGATGATCGCATGGTCTCCGCGGGGCTCGAAGCCCTGGACTGGCTCACCGAAACGCAACGCTCGGAAACCAATGGCCACTTTGTGCCGATTGGGTCGCAAGGTTTTTATCGCCAGGGTGGTGATAAGGCGCGTTTCGACCAACAGCCGCTTGAAGCGGCCGGCGCTGTATCTGCGTGTCTGCAAGCCTACGGTATGACGGGGGATAGCCGCTGGCGCACTGAAGCCTGGTCGGCTTTCAACTGGTTCCTTGGCGACAATGATCTCCAGGTTCCTGTTTACGATTCTATGACCGGTGGCTGCCGCGATGGCCTTCATCCCGACCGCGCCAATGAGAACCAGGGAGCGGAATCGACGTTATCGTTCTTGATGGCACTGGTGGAGATGAGTGCTTTGCAAGAGTCTGAACCAACGGAAATCCAATCATGACCATGCCCACACAAAATATAATCAGTCCTCCGAATACTCGCTTCGAGCCATTACTTCTTCGGCATCCCGGAAACCCGATCCTGACCAGTAAGGATTGGCCGTACTCGATTAATAGTGTGTTCAACGCGGGCGCGACTTTGCTGCCCGATGGAACGACTTTGCTGCTGTGCCGCGTCGAAGATCGACGCGGGCTGTCGCATCTTTGCGCTGCGCGCTCTCGAAACGGCGTCGGTGGGTGGGAAATCGACAGCGAACCGACATTAATGCCCAATCCGAAGGAATTTCCCGAGGAAATCTGGGGCATCGAGGATCCTCGCATCACCTTCGTGCCCGAACTGCAGCAATACGTGGTCACGTACACCTCCTATTCGCGCGGTGGTCCCGGAGTCTCTCTGGCTCTGACCAAGGACTTTCGCAGCTTTGAACGTTACGGCGTAATTATGCCGCCAGACGACAAAGACTCGGCGTTGCTGCCTCGGAGAATCGGTGGATACTGGGCCCTGATTCATCGTCCTGCAACCAACCTCGGAGCGCACATGTGGATCTCCTACTCTCCGGATCTGCGCCATTGGGGCAGCCACAGGCTTATGTTGGAAGCACGCCGCGGCGCATGGTGGGACGCCAACAAAATTGGTTTGTCGCCGCCGCCCATCGAGACTTCCAGAGGATGGCTCGTGCTCTATCACGGAGTACGGCACACGCCTTCGGGCTGTCTGTATCGCTTGGGCCTGGCTCTCTTCGACCTGGAGAATCCGGGGAAATGCCTGCTGCGAGGCGACTCATGGATCTTTGGGCCGGAGGCGGAGTACGAAGTGCACGGCGATGTTGACGACGTTGTGTTCCCCTGCGGTTATACGATGGACGCCGATGGCGACACGCTCAATATCTATTACGGGGCCGCGGACTGCGCGATTGCCCTCGCCCGGGCAAGCGTGCGCTCTCTGCTAGCTTGGCTGGATGTCAATGCAAGCGGTCACGGTCGGCAGCGAGCGCAGGATTTGTAATGCCCTGCACTGAGTTGTCGGCAAGTGAGCTATCTTGCTCAGACACGGGAGTCCACACCTGTCATTCTCTATTCTCCTGAGTGTGTAGACGGAGCCGCGGACGCTGATTCGTAGCTCTCAATTCTTAGGTCGCTGCAGCGACCACATCCAGACAATCGGCATTCTTTATCCGCGTGTCCGCCCGCGAACCTGCGGCGGACACGAGTCGACCCTAGAAAGTTCTCGACTATCGAAGCTAAAGGGCAAGATCTCGCGCGGATGAGAGGCTTAGCCTGCAAGAAGAAAGGTCAAAGATCATGCCGTTAATTCAACTCCTGGAAGTTCTTATCGTGGTGGGTGTGCTTCTGTGGCTGGTGAATCGCTTCATCCCCATGCAGTCATCCATTAAGTCAATTTTGAACGGCGTCGTGGTGATAGCGGTCGTTCTCTGGCTGCTCAATGTCTTTGGGCTGTTCCATTCCCTTTCCGGGATCCGTCTCGGAAAAGGATGAGATGTGGCAAGCTATTCATAAAAACACGTCGCGAAACCCCAACTCTAGAAGAAGCTAGACGGAGGCAGATATCTGCCACAAGGAGATAATGTGAAGACAACGTTATTGTTCGCCGCCGCAGTCGCGCTGAGTCTGCCTGCTGCAGCTCAGACTAATTCTCAATCCGCGTTTGAAGTCGAGCATCTGAGCCCGGCGCCCACGTTCCGTGTAACCGTCATCAGCCGCAGTGTGCAAGCGGTCAACTATGAGCACCGCAGCGGCAGCTCTAAGTTGGATTTTGCGGGCACCGGCCTAATGCCCTCTGCAAACGGCGAAGCCAAAGTGAACAGCAAGCGGGGATCGATCGAGATTGAAGCGGAATTTGGCAGCTTGCAAAGGCCCACAAGTTTCGGCAATGAGTATCTGACCTACGTCCTTTGGGCGATTTCACCCGAGGGCCGGGCCGTGAACCTCGGCGAAGTATTGGTTGGCGACAACGATCGCAGCAAACTCCACGTCACCACGGACCTTCAAGCGTTCGCCCTGATAGTTACCGCAGAGCCTTACTATGCAGTGCGGCAGCCCAGCAATGTAGTCGTGCTTGAGAATGTCATTCGCGAAGACACGAAGGGAACCAGCGAGGCGGTGAATGCAAAGTATGAACTGATGGAGCGCGGTGGCTACATTCCTACCGGCTACAAGTTCGACCCGGTGGTTTTAAACGCCAAGTTGCCACTGGAATTCTTCGAGGCGCGCAATGCGCTGCGCATTGCTCAATCTGAGGGAGCCGAGCAGTACGCTCCAGACAGTTATCAGCATGCTGTCCAGCTAATGAATAACGCGGATGGCTATGCCACGGACAAACATATGGATCGAAAACCGCTGATCGCGGTTTCCCGCGAAGCGGTGCAGACAGCAGAAGATGCGCGCGCCATCGCAGTGAAGAAGGAAGACGAAATGCGCCTGGCCAACGAACGGCAGGATTCGTCGGATGCACAGGCACAATCGCAGGCACAGGCGGATGACGCGATGCGGCAGAAACGGCAAGCCCAGGCCGCCACGGCGCAAGCTCAAGCGGATTCGGCAAGCGACCTGGCCGCTAAGGCTCAGGCAGAGTCTGATGCAGCAATGGCTCGGACGGACGCCGCAGATGCACAAGCTGCGACGGCGAAGGCTCAATCCGATATGGCAGATAACCAGGCTGCATCGGCAACCGCACTCTCCGCGGCGCAGGCGGATGCCGAACAATCCCGCCTGGCAGAACAGCAGGCCCAGTTGAACGCGCAGCAGGCAGACACCGACAAAGCGGCCATGCGTGCGAAATTGTCTGAGCAGTTGAATTCAATTCTTCAGACTCGCGACAGCGCGCGTGGGCTCATTGTCAGCATGTCCGATGTTTTGTTTGATACCGGGAAGTTCTCGTTGAAGCCGGGCGCACGAGAGAAACTGGCAAAAGTCGCCGGTATTCTGCTCGCCTATCCCGGACTCAACATTGAAGTCGGTGGATTTACCGACAACGTCGGCGGTGATGCCATGAATCAGACTCTTTCGGAGAATCGCGCCGACTCGGTGCGCGACTACCTGGTGCAAGAAGGCGTGCCGACAAATTCAGTCAGCGCCAAGGGCTTCGGCAACACTTTGCCGGTAGCCTCTAACGACAGCTCCGCGGGGCGGCAGCAAAACAGGCGAGTGGAACTTCTCGTGTCCGGCGACGCCATCGGTACTCCGGTCAATGCCACAACAGGAAGCTTGCAGTAGGCAACGCAGCTAATGATCAAATCGATAATGGAGGCAACACCATGAAACTAGTAGGAATCATCGGCACGGCAGTTCTCTCTTTGACCCTCGCGGCTCCCGTGTATGCACAGCAGGAGCAGCACGACCAGCCGGAAGAACAGAAAGCCAAACCCCAGGACGAGAAGAAAGCGCAACCAGAAAAACCGGCGAAACAAGAGGAAAAGAACGCCAAACCGGAAGAGAAAAACGCACACCAGGAAAAGAGCGCTAAGCCTGAGGAGAAGAACGCAAAGCAAGAGCCGCAACGCGCTCCGGAAGCTAAGCCAGAAAAACAGGAACAGCATGCCAGCAATGGCCGCATCCCTGACGACCGTTACAAAGCCAACTTCGGACGCGAACACACGTTTCGCGTCAGTCAGAACGACTTCAGGAGTGGCCGCTTCCAGTACGGCGGCTATTGGTTTGGATTCGGTGGCGCGTGGCCTAGCAACTGGCTCTACACGCAAAACGTTTATGTGATCGAGATCAACGGTATGTATTACCTGTGCAACCCGATGTACCCGGGCGTTAATCTTGCAATCAGCGTCACGCTATAGCACCAGGAGCAAGCAAGAAAGCTTAAGCGCCGTCGGCGCGAGTCCAATTTTGTCTCTGGGCTCGCGCCACTTTCTTTCCCGCGCATTCTCGAAAAGTGAGTCGTATTGCACAGACTCGGCAGTCGCATCCGTGGAATTCTTGTATCTGACCCACGCCCTCACTCCACGCAGCCCGCAGCAGCAAGGCTTAACCGGGCAATCGAAGGATGATCTGGCAAGGTGATTCAAAATGCGTACCTCCCGTTTTCTGTTGTTAGCAGTTCTGATGATGGTCATACCGGCCAGTTTGTTCGCGCAGTTCGGCGTGTCGATCATGATCGCTCCGCCCGCGCTGCCTGTATACACTCAACCCATGATTCCAGCGGCCGGCTATATGTGGACGCCCGGCTATTGGGGCAATGGCGATGAAGGCTACTTCTGGGTGCCCGGCACCTGGGTCGAGCCCCCCGCCGTCGGCTTGCTCTGGACTCCCGGTTATTGGGGTTGGGGCGGCAACGCCTTCGCCTGGAATGAAGGCTACTGGGGCCAAAGTGTTGGCTTCTACGGTGGCGTCAACTACGGCTTCGGCTATGGTGGCGTCGGCTATGGTGGCGGATATTGGAATAACAGAGGCTTCTACTACAACCGCTCAGTCAACAACGTAAGCGGCGTCACGAACATCACCAATGTCTACAGCAAGACCGTAATCAACGAAACCACGGTGAACCATGTCAGCTACAACGGCGGCACCGGTGGAATTACCGCGCGCCCAACCGCTGCGGAAGAAACTGCGATGCACGAACAACACACGCCGGCAACTGCGATGCAAACCCAGCATGTGCACGCTGCCAGCACCAACCACGCACTCCTGGCGTCCGTGAACCACGGGCGACCTGCAATCGCCGCAACCGCGAAGCCTGGAGAGTTTAGCGGTTCTGGGGTGGTAGCGGCCAAGGAAGCAGGAGCACCTTACAAGGCTCCTGTCGCCGAGAGCAAGGCCGCTGAAAGTACGGCGACCGAGAACAAGGCAGCCGAGAGCAAGGCCGCTGAAAGTAAGGCAACCGAGAACAAGGCAGCCGAGAGCAAGGCCGCTGAGAGTAAGGCAACCGACAACAAGGCAGCCGAGAGCAAGGCCGCTGAGAGTAAGGCGACCGAGAACAAGGCAGCCGAGAGCAAGGCCGCTGAAAGTAAGGCGACCGAGAACAAGGCAGCCGAAACTAAGGCGGCTGCAACACGCACGACTGAGAACAAGGCAGCTGCGAATAAGACAGCTGCGAATAAGGCAGCGAAGTCTAAGGCTCGTCCGGCCGCTGAGCCTAGTAAGCCGTCCGCGGCTCGCGAGAAGCCTGCTTCTCATCCGGCCACCACAGCTCATGCGCAGCCGGCGCCTCGGCAACCGGCAGCATCCAAGCCTGAAGCTGCGCCGCATGCGCAGCCCGCTTCCCATCCGGTCACAACAGCTCGTGCGCAGCCGGCTCCTCGCCCCGCGAAGGAAGCGGCCAAGCCGGAAGAAAAGCCTCGTCAGTAGGGAATTAACCGCGACGACTACCGCGAGGCCGCGCGGAACGGTAAAGAAGATCGAGTAACTCTTTGGTGCGGGCCCGAACTCTGGCTCGCACCATTTCTTTTCTGGTAATAGCGCAGCAATGTCCGGTGTCATCTTCCGCAACGCCGCGAAAGAATTGATCCGTCCTTTCCGGCATTTCTTTTCTCTCTGAGCAGTTTTGACCATTAAAAAACCGGCGAAACACCTATAACCAAAGCTGATCCGTATAAGAATAAGGAGCAAAACATGCTTGGAACTATATTGATCGTGATCCTGGTTTTAGCGCTGATCGGGGCGCTGCCGCGCTGGTCGCATAGCCGGGAGTGGGGTTATGCCCCGACCGGAGGCTTGGGGCTGGTTCTTTTTATCGTCGTCATTCTGTTAGTTCTCGGGCGGATTTGAGCATGGGCCATCGGCGAACCCTGCCGGGCGGCAAATCCAAGGCCTGGCGTCTGGTTTCTGTCCGTGCGACGGCCACTCTTCTCATCGTGCTGATCTGCTGCGGCGTTTCTTCCGCGTACTCCGTTCTCACGCATGAGGAAATCGTAGACCTGCTGTGGACCGACGAGATCCGGCCCTTGCTGCTCAAGCGCTATCCGGGACTTTCCGACGACCAGCTCAAGGAGGCGCACGCCTATGCCTATGGCGGTGCCGTCATCCAGGATCTGGGCTACTATCCATTCGGCAGTAAAGAATTCAGCAACCTGGTGCACTACGTTCGCAGCGGAGACTTCGTGCGTGAGCTGCTGCTCGAAAGCCAGGATGTCAACGAGTATGCCTTCGCACTGGGTGCGCTGTCGCACTATGCAGCGGATATCGCCGGTCACCCAGCGGTCAATCAGTCCGTCGCGATCGAGTATCCGAAGCTGCGAGCGAAGTTTGGCAAGTCTGTCCGGTATGCCCAGGACAAGACGGCACATTTGAAAACTGAGTTTGGGTTCGACACGGTGCAGGTCGCGAAGAATCGTTATGCTTCGCAGCATTACCACGATTTCATTGGGTTCCAGGTGTCCAAGCCGCTGCTGGAGCGGGTCTTTCCCGTAGTGTATGGAGTGGAATTAAAAGACGTGCTGACCCACGAAGATCTGGCGATAGGTTCGTATCGTTTCGCCGTGAGCCGGTTGATTCCGCATATGACCGAGGTCGCGCTCGAAACCCACAAAAAGGACCTGATGCGGGAAGCACCGGATTTCGCAAAAGAGAAGTTTCTGTATCGTCTCTCGCGCTCCGATTACGAAAGGCAGTGGGGGAAGGATTACGTGAAGCCGGGCCTGGGGACTCGGATTATGGCAACGCTCTTGCGATACGTGCCCAGGGTTGGCCCCTTCAAAGGGTTAGCGTTCAAGAGCCCGACTCCCCAAACCGAGGACCTGTATTTCAAAAGCATTAATACGACCGTTGATCAATACCGGGCGTTTCTCGAAGAAGTGGGCACCGACTCGCTGGTTGTTCCCAATTGTGACTTGGATAGCGGAAACATAACGAAAGCGGCAGAATATTCGCTTACCGACGACACTTACGCCACGTTGCTCGCTCAGTTGTCAGACCGAAAATTCGATCGGACGTCGCCGGAGCTGCGCGACAACATCCTGCAGTTTTATTCCGATCTCTCGGCATCGATCGCGACCAAGAATGACCAGGTCCGCTGGCAAGGAGTGCTGACTGCGCTGGACCAGTTGAAGTCCGTGGCGCCGGCGTCGACGGTCGCGGGCAACCCTGCACGGTGATCGCCGGCACGCTTACGCCACTTGAAGAACACGGACTAAGTTTCGGTCGTCATTTCTGTGACGCCTGGAGCTGCTTTAGCAAGACGGTCAATTCTGACCAGTTTTCTCAATCCCAAAGTCACATACTGGTTATTCACCAGGTTCTGACGAGAGTTGGAAAAGAATCGGATAAAGGAGAACCACGATGACAACGAATGAGCAGGTTAAGTGTGCGCATCTACCGTGCCGGTGCGTCGTGCAAGCGGGCGACAAATACTGCGGTCAAGCCTGCAAGGAAGCAGGATCCAAGGACGTAGAGATCGCGTGCCAGTGCGATCACGGAACCTGCCCGCTTACGGTGTGAAGAACGCTAACCGTCGCTGCGGAGCCCGCCTGGCATCGACTAAGGAGAATTCCGATATGAAGATGCGGCGCAGTGTGCTCGTGGTCATCGCGGTCTTAGCCTCTCTGCCGGTGCTTGCGGAGGCGCAATCACTGATCGGTTCGGAGGGGGCCTCAGGCGCCGATGTCGCGATAGTTTCCACCCAACCAGGATTAACCTACACGCGTCCGACCGAGAAAACGAAGCTCCGCAACTACGTTTTCGATGCGTTCGGCCCGTATCCGATCGCTGGCGCGGCCTTTGCGGCCGGCATTGGCCAAGCGTACGACACGCCTCCTGAGTGGAAGCAAGGTGCCGCTGGGTATAGCAAGCGATTCGGGTCTAACTTCGGCATCGCTGCGGTCAGCACCACAGCGCGTTACGGATTGGCACAGGCCTTCAAGGAAGACACGTTGTACTACCGCTGTGAATGCAAAGGCGTGCTTCCACGATTGGGCCATGCGGTGATTTCAACCTTGACCGCGCGCCGCGGCGTAGATGGCCACCGTGTGTTTTCCTTCCCGGCGCTCATCGCCCCGTATGCCGGTTCGATGACTGCGGTCTACGCGTGGTATCCCGGACGCTACAACGGCAAGGATGCGCTTCGGATGGGCAACTACACCATGCTGGGATATGTGGGCGGCAATATCGCCCTGGAATTTCTCTACAGCGGTCCCCACTCCTTGCTTTCTCGTATGCACCTCAACAATGGACACGGAGCGCCAAGTCCGAGTCCAACGCCATGATCGACCGCGCACTTAATGCGCCCGCGAATGCGGCTGCTCTCCTCCCGAGGCCGTTGATCCTGCCTGTGCCTTCTACTGTTCCGGCCAACGGGCTGACCAACCAATTTCTGGAATGGTTCGGCGATCTCGGAATATTTTTCTGGCAAGTGGTGCGGGCCGCGGTGACGCCTCCGTTTGAATTCCGCGAATTGTTTCGCCAACTCGACGAGATCGGATCGAAATCCCTGCCGCTAGTCGCCTTGGCCGGCGCCGCCACGGGCATTGTGCTCTCCATGGAAGCTCGTTACAGCCTGACTCGATTTGGGGCCAAATCGCTGCTTCCCGCCGCCATCGTGTTCTCCATCATCCACGAGACCGGTCCGATCATCACCGGGCTGGTAGTGAGCGGCCGAGTGGGCGCTGGCATTGGTGCAGAGCTGGCGTCGATGAAAGTAACCGAGCAGATCGATGCCATTGAAGCATCCGCGGTAAATCCTTATCGGCTGCTGGCGGCGACCCGCATCCTGGCTTGCATCCTGATGCTGCCTTTGCTGACGCTCGCTGCCGACGCATCCGGCTTGGTAATGGGCTGGGTCGCGCAGGCCGTGGTTGAGCCGCTCTCGTTCCATCAGTTCATCAATAGCGGTTTTAACGGCGCCGGGTTCAGTGACTTCCTGCCCCCCACGTTTAAGACTATGGTGTTTGGCCTGATCATTGGGCTGATCGCGTGTTTTCAGGGAATGCGGACCCAGGGAGGAGCAGCAGGCGTGGGCCGTGCGGCCACGAGTTCGGTGGTGTTGTCGTCGCTGTTCGTGATCCTCGCCGATGTCGTGCTCGTCAAGATCATTCTCATCTTGTTCCCGTGACCATTCATGAGGTGACTGAAACACCTCGCGAAACAAATATGGAAACAATCGATCAAGTTGCGATAAAGCAAGATACAGCCGAGAAGGACGGCAGTGCGCCGGTTCTCGCCGTCGAGCACTTGCACAAATGTTTCGGAAGTCAAAACGTTCTGAACGGGATTAGCCTGGCCGTTGGCCGCAGCGAGACCCTGGCGGTTCTGGGGCGCAGTGGCACCGGTAAGAGCGTATTGCTAAGGCTGATCATTGGCCTCGAAAGGCCCGACTCGGGGTCGGTTCGCATTCATGGTCAAGACATCGCGGGCTTGGCTCTCGACCAGATGGGCGAAATCAGGAAGAAGATGGGTTTCTTGTTTCAGCACGCAGCACTTTACGATTCGCTGACCGTCGAGCAGAACGTGGCTTTTCCCCTGCTGCACCATAAGAAGGAGATGTCGAAATCTGAGCGGAGCGACCGGGTTCGGGCCCTGCTCGCCGAAGTGGGGATGGAAGGCAATCTTGAGAAGATGCCCGCGGATATCTCCGGTGGTATGCAGAAAAGAGTGGGGCTGGCGCGGGCGCTGGCTTTGGAGCCGGATATTCTGTTGCTCGACGAGCCCACCGCTGGTCTCGACCCTATTAGTTCCGCGGAGATCGATGACTTGATTCTCAAGCTCCAGGAGGAACATCACATGGCGTCGATCGTGGTAACTCACGATTTGCACAGCGCGAAGACGATCGCAGACCGTCTCGCTCTGCTCGACGGTGGAGATGTGGTGATCGAAGGCAACTTTGAAGAGCTTCAGAAAAGTGAGATTGAGTTTGTTCGGGAATTTCTAAAGCATTCGTAGGAGAACATTATGTCGAGAGCGGCGCGGTTAGGAGCTTTCATCGTTGCGACCCTGGCAATTCTGGTGGCCGGTATTTTCGTCATCGGCAGCAAGCAGTATCTTTTCAGCTCCACTTACCAACTGAAGGCGCAATTCGACAATGTGGAGGGCCTGGATGCCGGAGGCGATGTGCGAGTAGGCGGGGTCCACAGTGGAACGGTGCACAGCATCGTGTTGCCCAACAAGCCCGGCGAAAAGGTCACAGTAATCATGGATCTGGGCAAGTCGACGCACGAGATTATCAAGCAAGACTCCGTGGCCTCCATCGAAACCGAGGGATTGTTAGGCAACCAGTTTCTGGCGATCTCGTTTGGATCTGCCGGTACACCCGGCGTGCGGGACGGAGATACCATCGGCAGCCTGCCACCACTCGAAATGGCGGAACTGCTCAACAAGATGAGCGGCATTCTGGATAGCAGCCAACAAGCCATCCACAATGCCACGCAGGCGACGGCGAATCTGAACTCTATCAGCGCCAAGATCGACGAAGGCAAGGGGACCGCGGGGGCGCTGGTTAACGACAAACAACTCTATACCAACCTCGAACAGACGACCACGGCCATGAATGGCACGATGCTCCAGGCGAGGGCCGGGGTTACCGACTTCCAGGAAAATATGGAAGCGATGAAGCACAACTTCCTCTTGCGAGGGTATTTCAAGAACCGCGGCTACGAAGATTCAGATGAACTCGCTAAGAATGAGATTGAGCGATTGCCGCAAGGCGCACCGACGAAGGAGTTTACGTATTCGACGAAGCAGCTTTTCGATAAGCAGGATTCGGCCAAGCTGAAGAACCAGAAATCTCTCAACGCCGGCGGCGAGTTCCTGGCCAATAACCAGTTCGGTTTTGCGGTAGTCGTTGCATCCACCGGAATGGAGGGCGATACGCAGAAGGATTTGGTGCTAACCCAGGCCCGGGCGATGGTTGTACGCGAGTATCTGGTGGAGAATTTCGGATTCGACGATAGTCAGCTTAAGACTTTGGGAATGGGCAAAGCGTCGGACGCGAATTCAGATGCGGAGTGGGGCAAGTTGCAGATTGTCATTTACCCACCCGGAAGCGAAATCCCTCCTGGCAAGGAAGCACACGCCGATATCTCATCCCAGTCAACCTCACTGCAACCGGTCCAGGCTTCGACCGAAGTAACGCCGAAACCACAATGATCGTTGTCCCGACCTGATGCAGCGACCTGACCAAGGAAAATCGAAGTTCGAGGATATGCCCTTGGATTAAGCGGAGTCACGACGAAAAGCTATTTTGAACAGATCACCACTCCTCGCGCCGGAGCAAAGGCTTCTTCGCGTACTGCGCTGGTAAGGACACGATGGGCTCTGTTAACTTCGCCTGACCATTGCGGTGACCAACCAGCCGAACATAGCCGAGGCAGATGCCGCGATTTAGGCTCGCGAAATTATTCTTCTTTCTTGTTCGACTGGCTGAATCTGCACGAACTGCCAGCCGAACCGCCCTTTGATGCAAAGATTGCCATGCGTTACGCTATGGTCGAGCGGTGAGGTTACGCGAACGATCCGACCTTCCTGCTGGCGTACGGTGAGATCGCAGCCTACGCCGCAATAAGGGCAGATGGTGTCAGTTTGGGTCTGGCGGCTTTCGTTCCAAGTGCCGGCCTCGCGCATGTCATGTTCGCTCTTGAACATCAGCGCTCCAGTTGGGCAGACGCCGATGCAGTTACCGCAATAGACACAAGCTGAGTCCGGCAGCGGAACATCAAATTCAGTAGCAATGTGGGCGGAGAAGCCGCGACCCGCCACGGCAATGGCAAAGGTGTTTTGCGCGTCTACGCCGCAGGCTTCGACGCATTTGTAGCATAGAACGCACTTGCTATAGTCGCGGACGTAAAGATCGTTGTCAATCTTCACGGGCTGGGTGACTGTGGCGCGGGTTGCACCGAAACGCTCAGGATGTGCGCCGTACCGGCTCATGTACGGCTGCATCGCGGGCGCTGTTGAAAGATCCACTGACGAAGCCAGAAATTCCAACACGAGGCGTCGGCTCAGGCGTACACGCTCCGAATCCGTCTTGATGGACATATTGGGCTCCACCTTGCGTGTGCAAGCGGGAACTAGCGTACGCGAGCCTTCCAGTTCCACTACGCAGACGCGGCAAACGTTGACTGGCGTGAGGCTTTCCAAGAAACACAGCGTAGGAGTGTCGACGCCGAGTTTCTTTGCAGCATCCAGAATGGTGGAACCCTCGGCGACGGAAACAGGTTTGCCGTCAATCTTGATTTCAATGAGGCGGGGTTGCTGCTCCGGAGGCGCTTGTGGCACGGGGCCGCGTGGCAGCGGAATTGTAGGCTGGGGCGCGTCCAGAGGTCGCGAACTGTCCATAAAAGATTGACTCATCAGAACAGACTCCACCGCTGCATCGCGGATTCCAGCGCACTCGAAGCAGTTTGTCCGAGGCCGCAGATTGAGGCGTCGCGCATGGCTTGGCCTATCTCGCGCAACATAGCGATTTCCTGTGCAATCGAGCCCAGGGGTTTGGCGCTCACCAGGCGCTGCAGCGCCTCCTGCTGACGCACTACGCCCACGCGGCAAGGAACACACTGCCCGCACGTTTCATGGCGGAAAAAACTAACAATGCGCAGCAGGATCTGGCGAAGATCAACCGTGCAATCAAACAACATGACCACTCCGGAACCTAGCGTGGCTCCGATGGCGCGCGTGCCTTCAAAGGTGAGCGCTGTATCCAGTTCCTGTGGCCCTACAAAAGTTCCGGCCGCGCCGCCGAGAAGAACCGCCTGCAGTTTGCCGCTGCCGGCAATGCCTCCGGCAAGATCAATGAGTTGTCGCAGCGTCGTTCCCATGGCGACTTCGTAGACACCGGGCTGCGCCACGTGTCCGCAAAGGCAGAAGAGCCTGGTTCCGGCGGAGTTTTCCGTGCCAACACTAGCGTAGGCAGCGCCGCCCTCTAAGATGATGCCCGGAACATTGACCAGGGTCTCCACATTGTTGACAACGGTGGGCTGGCGAAAGAGCCCAGACTGCGTAGGGAACGGCGGTTTGTTGCGCGGTTCGCCGCGATAGCCTTCTATCGAGTTGAATAGTGCGGTTTCTTCACCGCAGATATACGCCCCGGCGCCCCGGCGAATTTCAATATTGAATTGGAGGCCGCTTGCCAGAATGTCGTCGCCGAGGAACTTGTTCTCGCTGGCCGACTCGATGGCGTGTCGCATGCGCTGAGCGGCCAGCGGATATTCCGCGCGCAGGTAGACATAGCCCTGTCGCGCACCGGTTACGAATCCGGCGATCGTCATGCCTTCGAGAACGGCAAAGGGATCGCCTTCCATGAGGATGCGGTCTTTGAAGGTGCCGGGCTCGGATTCGTCGGCATTGCAGATGACGTAGTGCGCGCGGCTGCGTTCCTGTTGCAACAAATGTCTCTGCAGGAAGAGTGCCTCCCATTTCTTGACAGTAGGAAATGCCGCGCCGCCGCGGCCCAGCAGTTTCGAAGCGGACAGCTCCCGCAGCGCGCCTTCAGGGCCTAGCTCCAATGCTTTGCGCAGACCTCCATAGCCGCCAAGTCTTCGATAGTCCTTCAAGGTCGAAGCGCCACCTTGGCCAATGCGATGCAGAAGCCGCAACCGCATAGATTTTCTATCCTGGGCTGTCTGGGGCACGCTGGTTTGAACGTTCAGCACGTCTGGCTCAGCTGGAAGGCGCCGGCGGACAGCGTCGTCCACCAAAGACCGCACGGCTTTCGCCGATGCAGGAGCCAACACTCGTTCATGAGATTGTTCCCCGGCCGAGGTGACCAGCGCTGCGGGAGCGCGCTCGCACAGACCCAGACACTGACTGCGAAGCCACATCGCGCGTCCGCCGGAGCAAGGGGAAGCCGGGGGACCAAGCGTGTCTTCTAGTTCGGCACAAAGCTTGTCGGAGCCGCGCGTGAGGCACGCGATGTCATCACAGACGTGGGCTACGACCGGAGGACGAGGCTGGAGTGAAAACAGGCCATAGAAGGATGCAACGCCATAAACTTCCGCAGGGGCAATGTCCAGCCGCAACGCGACATAATTGAGAGCGCCGGGGCTAATCCAACCAATCCGGTTCTGGATCTGGTGGAGGACGGGTAGAAGACGATGCCTGCCGGGTGCGTCGTTGACAGCAGTGCGCGTGTCACCGATTGGCCGTTCGCTGCCTTGCCGCTGGCCGCCTTGCCAGCTTGATTCGGGCACGTCCAGGTCAGAGTCAACGGCAGCACGCTCTTCTTCAGTCGCTTGGCTGTCAGTTAGATGAAGATCCAATCAAGTCCTCTCCTACTTTTTCAATACGGATGGCCGTTGCCTTGAATTCCGAGGTACCTGATTTGGGGTCCACGGCGTCGATAGTCAGCTCGTTTGTTGCTACCTGACCGTGATCGTGGACTGACAAAAACGCAAGTCCCGGACGCAACGCTGAATCAAAGCGTACTGGTGCGACGAGCGAGCCACGCCTCGAAGTCACTCGGACGTTTTCACCTTCCCGCAACTTGTAGCGCTGGCCGTCTTCCGGAGAAAGATCCAGCGCTTCCTTGCGTCGCAGCGGCGACGAATATTCTCGGGTTTGAATGCCGGTATTGTAATCGTCGAGCCGGCGGCCGGTGGTCAGGCGAATCGGATACTGCTCGTCGAGCTGGTCCGCGGGAGGCTCGAACTCCACCACGCTAAATGGCGCGCGGGGGCCAATCAGCGGTTCGCTCCATAACCGCCCGTGAAGAAACATTTCTCCGGGATGCGACTCGTCATAGCAGGGCCATTGAATGCCGCCCATTTCTTCAAGGCGACGGTAACTCATGCCGCCGTGCATGGGACTCAAGAGTCGCAACTCATTCCAAATCGCTTCGGGATCCGGCGTACCCCAGTCATGTCCGAGGCGGCGAGCCAGATCAAAAATGATATCTAGGTCGTCGCGTACACCTGCGGGAGGTGGCACGGTACGCCGGACGCGCTGCACACGGCGCTCGCTGGAAGTCACAGTGCCTTCACTTTCAAAAGCACCAGCGGCGGCGGGCAACACAACGTTAGCGAGTTCAGCAGTCTTGGAGTAGAAAAGGTCCTGGACCAGGAGGAATTCCAACCCACTGAGCCGTTTCAGGGCGCGATGCCGGTCGGCTTCAGAGTCGGCGGGATTTTCTCCAAGCACGTACAGCGTAGTCATGCGGCCGTGGCCGTCTGCATGATCCATGGCTTCAAACATATCGCTCAAATGCCAGCCCCGTTTGGGTTGGATCTTCACACCCCAGGCTTTCTCAAACTTTGCACGCAATTGCTCGTTCTCGACATGCTGGAAGCCGGTAAGGCGGTCTGGAATCGCGCCCATGTCGCCGCCGCCCTGCACGTTGTTCTGTCCGCGCAGGGGATTCACGCCACTGCCGTAGCGGCCCACGTGCCCGGTGAGCAACGCAAGATTGATAAGGGCCACCACATTGTCCACGGCGTTGTGATGCTCGGTAATACCCAGAGTCCAGCAGATCTGCCCGCGCGGAGCGCGGGCGTAGGCATGTGCCGTTTTGCGAACCGCTTGAGCGGGCACGCCAGTCTCACGCTCCGCCCGCTCGAGCGTGTATTTCTCGACATGAGCTTTGTAGGCTTCGAATCCGCTGGTGGCGTGTTGGATGAACTTTTCGTTGGCCAGTCCGGCGGCGATGATTTCGCGGCCCATTGCGTTAGCCAGCGAAATGTCGGAACCCACGTCCAAGCCCAGCCACAGATTTGCCCACCGCGCGGAACTGGTGCGTCGCGGATCCACTACGTATAGTTCCGCCCCTTTTTGCACACCTTTGAGTAGGTGATGGAAAAAAATAGGGTGCGTTTCCCGCGCGTTCGATCCCCACAGCAGGATCACGCCGGTGTCTTCAATTTCGCGATACGAGCTTGTCCCGCCGCCTGCTCCGAATACCGCCGCCAGACCGGCGACGCTGGGGGCGTGTCAAGTCCGGTTGCAGCTGTCGACATTGTTCGTGCCCATGACGCTGCGGACGAATTTTTGCGCTGCGTAATTCAGTTCATTGGTGGTCTTGGAGCAGCTGAACATGCCAAAGTCCCGCGGATCTTCTTTCGCGATCGACTTTCGGAATGCCGTCACGACGCGGTCCATGGCTTCGTCCCATGTAGCGGGACGATGCGAACCGTTCTCGCGCACCAACGGCTGGGTTAAACGAGCTTTCATCGATTTAGGCATAGTCCCCCTCTGCATCTTAGGAAAATCGTAACACTCTTGGTCTGGAAGCCGCAGTACGGCCAGCTGCAAAGGCTGGTCTCTGTATTACGCAAAGCGATGTAACCGCCCCAAAAGTTCGCCCAACATTCAGCGGTTTCGCAGCCGTTCCAACTGCTGACAAGTCAAATCCTTTTCGCGGCATCGTCGGTTTGTGATCGCATTGCGTTCGCCTGATCGACTCCTTGAAACCGGACTGCCAATGGGCCCTTCGGAGAAAAGAGCCATAAAGCTTGCCTGACGAATCAAGCTGGACACTTTCTCCAGTCCGGTTTGATGGCGAAATATGCGAATGGCGGCAATTTCTGGCGATTTCCGAGGGATACTGCGTGTTTTCTCTGCAAGCCAGACTGCGTGGCGGAGCGCGCAGTCTGGCGCTAACTCTTCTCCGCCAAAATTCCTGCTAACAGGGAAAAATACAGGGAATTTGCGAAATTCTACCCCCCAAGTTGTACTCCTGTTCTCTAAATTGCAGATTCTGCAGGAGAAGCACGCCCCGTGCGGTAAATCGGAATAGGGAATTAACAGGGACGTATCAGGGAATTCCCTGAACAGTGGGTTATTGCAGGAGGGATCTACGCTGTTGCGACGAGACTGGAGGGAAGCCAAACTGCTCACGCTGCTCCGCCCAACTCGACGTAACGTGAGCACACAGGTTCTCAAAGTTTAGGTCGTGGGGCTGCCGTCCTTCCAGAATCGATTCGATGATGTCCGGCGCGAGGAGCGCGCACCCGAAGACCTTGCCGACATAACGTTCTGTCAGTCCCGCCTGTCGAGCTAGTGATCTCATGTCGAGCGCGTTTCCTTGAACCACCTTTTCATACCAACTGTGGGCTCGAGCAATAGCTTTTATCAATGAAGGTTTAGGACGTCCGACCGAGGCGCCGGAGTTCGGCGGGACAACCAGATGAACTTCGCCTCCAAACCGTTTTCGTTTCGCCTCGATGGTCAAACTGATGAGATCGTTTACGTCCGCGGGCTTTCGCCCGCCGCCCAAGAGATTGGGAGCCAGGACCTTGCCGCCGTTTTCTAACAACCGACGCAAGTCCCTCCTCCTGACCATCACCCCAATACTGTTTTCTTGAATGATCACCCGTTCGAGGAAAGAAGCGAGAAGGTCCCGCAGGTCGTCTGAAGGGAGAGACGGCAAGCGCGCAGCGAGTTTCTTGGCGGCAGCAACTAGGTTTCCAGCAATGGTTGGACCTTCTTCCTCCAAGCTCAGCCCCTCGAATACCTCCGAATCGGATTTCAGAAAAGCGAGAAGCTTTTCAGTGACTCGGCCTTCGAGCTCATGTGCGGGCACTCGGGTTGGACCGTTGTGCTCGTCGGCAGGATTCTTGATGGCAAGCTGACAGACGTAATAGCGATATCGTCTACCCCTCCTGATGGTGAACGAGGGAGTAAAGCGAGTGCCGTCTGCGTTTTCTATCCAGCCCGTCAGGAGACTAGAGGACTGCTCTTTGACCCGGTTGTGGCGCGTCTGAAGGTTGCTGTTTAGCTGGGCCTGGACTTTGTCCCAGAGGTCCAGGGGTACGATTCCTTTGTGCTCTCCCGGATACCACTGGTCGCGATGCCGGATCTGACCAATATAGAGACGATTACGCAGCAGGGCATATAAGGCACCACGGGCGAAGGCACCGCCTCCAAGCCGAGCCCCGGTTCTTGTAATCCGAACCTTACTTCTGACGTTATCGCGATCCAGTTGCACTGCCAGTTTGGAAACGCATCCGACTTTCAGATAGAGGGAGAAGATCTTGCAGACCACCTCATATTCTTTCGAGTTTGGAACCAGCTTTCGTCCTTCCAGGTCGTAGCCGAGTGGCACCAGGCCTCCCATCCACATTCCTTTCTTTTTGGAGGCGGCGATCTTGTCCCGAATCCTTTCGCCGGTAACTTCTCTTTCAAACTGTGCGAAGGAGAGCAGAATGTTAAGGGTGAGCCGGCCCATCGACGAGGTGGTATTGAACTGCTGAGTGACGGATACAAAAGAGACTCCTCGCGCATCAAGGGCCTCGACGATCTTGGCAAAATCGGACAGGCTACGCGTCAGACGGTCAACTTTGTATACGACAATAACGTTGACTTTGTTGGCTTCCACGTCCTCCAACAGACGCTTCAGCGCTGGCCGTTCCATGGTTCCACCGGAGTACCCGCCATCGTCGTAGCGGTTGGGAAGGGCCCGCCAGCCTTCCTGTCGCTGGCTCAGGATGAAGGCTTCTGAAGATTCCCGTTGGGCGTCCAGTGAGTTGAAGGATTGTTCCAGACCTTCTTCCGACGATTTTCGCGTGTAGATGGCACACCGCATGATGGGCTTGTGTTCGAGACTCATTCGACCTCCTTAAGCCTGCTTGCTTGCTGGTTATTGATTCCGAAAAATAGCGGTCCTGACCAGCGGGTACCTGTAATGAGACGGGCAATCTCGGAAAGGCTCTTATATCGCGCGCCTTGATACTCATAACTGTTGGCCTCTACATTCACGAGGTGAACTTGATCGCGCCACTGACGGACGAGGCGGGTGCCTGGCCTGATCTGCCGTGTAGATGGAATTGCGGAATCACTGTCTTTTTCAAACGCTCGACTGAGATTCCGAAGCCGGTCGCGAGTCCTCGCGTTGAGTGATCCGAACGCTTGTTCCTGCAGCCGATGAGCGAGGATGGGGATCATCAGATCTCTACGCAGCTTCGGGGGAGAGGATGAATCGAAGAGTTGCCTCCATAAGTCGCAGAGAGCGATACGAGAGAGGGTGGGCAAGTCCGCAAGACGATTGGCAATCGGGTTCGGCATAACAATCTCCAGTCCGACCATTGACGCTTCCTTTCGGATAAAGTTCAAGTCGAATCTGGCTCCCAAAGTGTCGCGGATATGGCTGCTCATAAGGCCTTTTTCGGGGGATAGCAGGGCGCGAGGCCTCGAGACTTTTGCCGCTTTCTTCCTCATATTTTGCCGCGGGTAATGCGGGAATCTCGATGGTTAACCTCTCGGGTTGTCAAGGAGGCACAGCTTTGGAAATTCTCTGCTAGCGTTGTAGCGTTTCCGGGCGCAGGACCCCTATCTAAGCTCGCAACCTCAACCTGTATTTTTCGAACGAATCAATTTTTGGAGGAATTATGAAGAAGCCAGGAAGGCCCAGGAAAAACGGGCAGAAACCCATGTGGATGCTAATGAGGGATACCCTAGCTATCTACGCCTACGGTCTCGCTAGGGACGTGGGTGAGAAGCACATTGTGGCGATCCTCGAGGCCGTGAAGCACATCCGAGATAGCTGCCCCCGGATGCCAATCTCGGAAACGGAAGTCAATCGAATCTTGGTGGCATGGCGATCAAGACAAAGAGCAACATGTCTTTTTGTGAGCAAGCCAGATCCGGAGCGCAGCATCATCCAGGTGCCGGGCAGGGACGGAAGAATCATTTACGCCAGAATCGTCTATACCGCCTCGGTGGGGTCGCATCCAAGTCTACCCTCGCGCGAACCCAGCCAGAGAGCCTAGCAAGAGCCTCACTGGGGTTACTAGCCTATTTAGCCGTAGTAGGTTTCGCGAGAAACCTATCCCATCGAAAATTCTCTGTAAGTAATTATTTGGACCCGTAATTTGTTACACATTCTCGCTAGGTTGTCACAGAATCGTCCTGTGACAACCAAATCGAAAAACTCACAGCAAACATTCGAAGCCGCCAGTTCTTTGGTGCGTACAAAACAGATCCTTCCTACCACGATCATTCGGATTCCGATTGCAGACTTGAAGTGCGATCCGAGGAATCCAAGGCTTCACAGTGATCGGCAAATTACTCAGCTCGCAAAGAGCATCGATAACTTTGGCTTCCTTTGGCCCGTCATGATTGACGGAACAAAACGAGTCCTCGCGGGCCATGGCCGGATTGAGGCTGCCAAGCGTCTAGGCTTCGAGGAAGTGCCTACGATTAGCATCCATCACCTGTCGGAGTCCCAGCGTCGGGCTTTCATGATTGCCGACAACCGTCTGGCCGAACAGGCTTCGTGGGACGAGAAGTTGCTGGCCGACCAATTGAAGGAACTCTGCGAGGTGGATCTGGATTTCGATCTCGAAGCCACAGGCTTCGAAGTTGGTGAGATTGATGTTCTGATCGAAGGAGCCTCGCCTGAGGCTGCGGGCAATTCCGATCCCGCCGATGACTTGCCTGAAGCCAGGCCGGTTGCGGTGACGCGCGCAGGCGATCTCTGGCTTGCGGGTCCCCACCGGATCTACTGCGGAAACTCTCTCAATCCCGACAGCTACTCTGCCCTGATGGAATCTCGTCGCGCTGCCATGGTTTTCACGGACCCTCCGTTCAACGTCAAGATTGATGGGCACGCCACGGGGCTCGGAACCATCCGTCACCGGAATTTCCAAATGGCCTCCGGCGAAATGACGGAAGCTGAATTCACCGATTTCCTGGCCCAAGTATTGCAACGCTGCGCGCTCCACAGCGTCGATGGTTCACTGCACTACGCATTCATGGATTGGAGGCACATGCCAGAGCTATTTGCGGCAGGCAAGCAGGTCTATTCGGAGTTGAAGAATGTTTGCGTTTGGGTGAAGGACAACGGCGGCATGGGCTCACTCTACCGCAGCCAGCACGAACTCATATTCGTATTCAAGAGCGGCAAAGAAAGTCATCGTAACAATGTTCAGCTTGGCCAGTACGGAAGGTACCGAACAAATGTGTGGCACTACCCTGGGGCAAATTCCTTCTCTCGCTCCACTGATGAGGGCAACCTGCTCGAATTGCATCCGACGGTAAAGCCGGTCGCTTTGGTTGCGGACGCCATCGGGGATTGCACGTCACGCCGCGATATTGTTCTCGATCCATTTCTGGGGAGCGGCACCACCGTTATTGCAGCGGAGAGGACAGGTCGCACGTGCTACGGCATTGAACTAGACCCACTGTACGTCGACACCATCGTTCGCCGCTGGCAAAAGTTCACTGGACTGTCGGCTACACATACCACGTCCGGGCGTAGTTTCGACGAACTCGAAAAGGAGCTCGCTGATGAACAACGGCAATGACGAAGCAGATGCAACGATGGAGCCGACGCAGAATGACAAGACTGGCGAACTGCCTGCGGCAACGGCGGGAGTAGGTTTTCGCAGACCGCCCGACGCCACGCGCTTCAAAAAGGGTGTCTCTGGCAATCCCAGAGGACGTCCGAAGGGCAGCCTGAACGTGGCCACCGCGTTCATGAAGGCGTTGCGCGAAAAAGTCGTAATCAACGAACACGGCCAGCGGAAGACGATCACGAAACTCGAAGCAGCATTGAAGCAACTCGCTAACAAGGGAGCTTCGGGCGACCTCCGGGCGCTCACTCAGTTGATTGCTTTGGCGCAAGACGCTGAAGTCAAGCAGAACGTGCCGGGTGCGCAAGAGCCAGTTACCTCTGAGCTTGATCAAGAGGTCATGGAAGGCATCCTGAGGCGATTCGTGAAAACCGCCGAACAACAGGACAACGCGGGGGAGGAAAACAATGGCGACATTGTCGACACTGAACGCGGTTGAATACCAGTCGTTCGTGCGGAACGACTTCTATACGTTCCTTCATCGAGCCTTTCGCGAACTCAATCCGAGAAGTGCATTCCTACACAACTGGCACAATGAGTTGATCGCGTCAAAATTGGAGGCATGCCGGCGTGGGAAGATTAAGCGACTTATTATTAATGTGCCTCCCCGTTCTCTGAAGTCTCACGCCGCCGTGGTCGCTTTCCCGGCTTTCATTCTTGGCCATAATCCCAGCACCCAGATTATTTGTGCCAGCTACGGGCAGGATCTGGCTAGCAAGCACTCCTTAGACTGTCGGACCTTGATGACAAGTGAATGGTATCGACGCCTGTTTGCGACCCGCCTCGCACCGCAGAAACAGTCTCTACAAGAGTTTCTCACCACCGAAAATGGCTTTCGGCTTGCCACATCGGTCGGAGGCGTACTGACCGGCCGCGGAGCC
This sequence comes from Candidatus Sulfotelmatobacter sp., assembly GCA_049583505.1. GTDB lineage: Bacteria > Acidobacteriota > Terriglobia > Terriglobales > Acidobacteriaceae > Sulfotelmatobacter. The sequence continues at coordinate 4,040 of JBAUVZ010000003.1, read as the reverse complement.
GATTTCATCATTCTAGATGATCCTTTGAAGCCGGAGGAAGCTCTCTCTGAGACCCAACGCAAAGGAGTCAACGAGTGGTACGACCATACCCTGTACAGTCGGCTGAATGACAAGCAAACCGGCTGCATCCTTATTATCATGCAGCGCCTTCATGAGGATGACCTCGTCGGTCACGTCCTGGAGCAAGAACACTGGGAGCACGTGAGGCTTCCCGCCATTGCAGAAGAAGACGAAACTCACGTCATCGAAACGCCCTACCAGACGCGCACCGTGCAGCGGCGCGCGGGCGAGGTGCTTCATCCCGAACGGGAGCCGCTGGTGATCCTCGATCTCATTCGCCGAACCATCGGCGAGTACAACTTCGCCGGACAATATCAGCAACTGCCCTCCCCGCTCGGTGGCGGCCTGGTCAAAGCCGAGTGGTTCAGACACTACATTCCCGGAGCTCAACCAGCCAAGTTCGACATGATCATTCAGAGCTGGGATACAGCGAACAAGTGCACCGAGCTGAGCGACTTCAGCGTTTGCACCACCTGGGGTCGCAAGAAAAAGTGGCTTTACCTTCTGCACGTGCTTCGTCAGCGTCTCGACTACCCACAGCTGAAGCGAGCTGTACGAAGTCATGCCGAGTACTTCAATGCGACCAACATTCTGATTGAAGATAAGGCCTCCGGCACGCAGTTGATCCAGGAATTGATTCGTGATGGGGTCTATGGTGTGACCAGCTACGAACCAGCGATGGACAAGATCATGCGACTACACTCTGTGACCAACACGATCGAGAACGGATTCGTGTTGTTGCCGATGGAAGCCGATTGGCTCCCTCTCTATCTTCAGGAATTGACGACCTTTCCCAATGGAAAGCACGATGATCAGGCCGATTCGACATCCCAGGCGCTCGATTGGGTCAAGCAAGGCACGCACACATATCCGGTATTTGAATATATGCGCCGAGAAGCACTCAGAAGTGGATTGCCAATCGATCCGGCCTTTCTTGACGACGACGTCTTCTATCCCGAGGGGGAACCTGTCAAGTGCCGCCAATGCGGAAACGAAGGAGCTGCGCAATCTGGTTCGACCTATCACTGTAATCAATGCGGAAATAAATGGAAAGACATTCGTCGTTGGAGAGAGGATTCTGACATTCCGCGGTGCTGGCTGGAGACTGGCGAGCTTCTGATTTGGGACGAGGGTCGAGGGCTATGGGTCGACCCGATCACTGGCGACACCTACCCGCCCGGTGAGTAGACCTTTAGCCACTGATCAAGGCCAGAAAAGTCTCTGTAACAAGAATTGCTAGTGCGGGATAACTCCGGCACACATTGCCAAGACCAACGCCGCTATCGCGCTGCACTACCGAAGGGAAAGGCTTCGGGTGATCGCTCGGCAAGCATTCAAGAAGATTCCAGAATCCACTGAGATCGTGATGTATCGAACTCCCATTTCGATCCACCTCGCCGCCTTCTCTGAACTGTCAACGAATGTTCCTACGACAACGCCGGCTTGCTTCGCCTCGTCAATCACCCGCCCCATTCTCTCGGATACCGAGGGATGATCGACTTGCCCAGGAATGCCGAGCGACTGAGAAAGGTCATAGGGCCCCAGGAATATCACATCAATTTCTTTAACTCCAAGGATTTCCGATAGGTTACGGACCCCCTCGGCGCCTTCTATTTGAACAATAACCGCGGTGTCGTCGTTGGAGGTATTCACATAATCCGTCTTGCTCCGTGCCGAATAGCCTGCCGACCGCACATACGGATTTAAACCACGAGTACCTTTGGGATAAAAGCGAGCAGCGGCACAGGCCTTTAATGCTTCCTTCTTATTCCCAACTTGCGGGATTTGTACCGCTGCTGCGCCGGAATCAAGCGCCTCCAGAATTGCGGCGGAGGAATTCTCCTTAACGCGAACGACGGGAGAAATTTCAGCGCTCGTCGCGGCTCGTAACATGTCAGTCATGGATTCGCGCGAACAGCCGCCGTGTTCGCGATCTATAACGATGAAATCTAGCCCCGCAAGCCCTGCAATTTCGACCAGTTCGGGGGCTGGAATTATGCTGAAAATTCCAGCGACCAATTGTCCTGTGGACAGCTTTGACCGGAGGCTCAACCGCTTGCCGACGCTTTCATTTCGGGAAGATCTCAATCTTGTACCTCCACGCCGCGCTAATCAAGCTGTTAAGAACGGCAACTGCGTGAAACATTATTACGAATTTTTACTAAGAAACCTCGATTACAGGTAATTGAGGACCGCCTCTGCCGTGCGGCGCCGGAGTTCAATCAATGAATCCTCGGAATAGAACGACACGTGAGGAGTCAAAATCACATTCTTAAGAGCCCGAAATGCGTGGTCGCTGGGGAGGGGGGAGTGCTCAAAGACATCGAGCAGGGCTCCTCCCAGTCGTCCTTCCCGAAGCGCGTGTGCGAGTGCATTCTCATCCACGAGTCCGCCTCTAGAAGTATTAATAAGAACGGCACCCGACTTCATGAAACTGACGGTTTCCTTGTTCATGATGTGCCTTGTGTCGTTCTTTAGGGGAATGTGCAATGAAACATAGTCCGACCGCCTCAATAAGTCATCAAGATCAGTACATTCGACCCCCAGCTGCATCGCCACCTCTTGGTTCGGGTGTCGACTGTGAACTAGCACTTTCATCTCAAACGCCACTGCCCTTCGAGCAAACGCTTGACCGATCTGGCCGAACCCCAGTATGCCCACCGTTTGTTCGGATAGGCGCGTGAGGATCCCACAACTCCCGTTACCAGTAGTATGCCCGCTCTCAGCCCATCGGTTTTCCACCACGAACCGGTGGTGCTCTGCGACTTTGCGATGCCATGAAAGCAGCAAGGCCATTGCATGGTCGGCGACTTCCTTCGTGCAATATCCATTGATACCGATGACGGGAATGCCAACAGCCTTGGCGACTCCTAGATCAATGTTGTCTAGCCCTGTGCCGAAGCGGGCGATTAATCGGCAACGAGATAATGACTGAAGGACACTCCGCGTGATGGGGGCGTGCATGCACATGACCGCGTCCGCGTTTCGGATTGCAGCACTCAAGCTTAATTCGTCATGCCACGCTACCTTCTCCACTCGCATGCCAGACAAGACAGACCGCTCCGTCGACAGATCGTCGCCCGCTGGTGAATCCGTTACGGCTACAAAGTGGTCCATTAGAACAACATCCATCCTCCATCGATAATGATTGATTGTCCCGTGATGTAAGAGGCCGCCGGCGATACCAAGAATACGATCGGCCACGCGACCTCTTCGGGCGTTCCGACCCGTCCCAGAGGAATATGCCGCAAAACATCCGCCACGGCGTCAGGTTTGTCTGACAAATAGGGAGAGACGAAAGTAGTATCGATAAACCCTGGCTGTACGGCGTTTACTCGTATTCCTTCGGACGCAAGCTCCTTCGCCAGGACCCTTGTATATCCCAGGATTGCGGCTTTACTCGCCCCATATGCTGATCGCAGCGGCGTTCCAACGACGCCGGTAATGGAAGACATGTTCACAATAGAAGCACCCGGACTCTTGCGAAGGTAGGGCAACGACAGGCGGCACATCTCGGCCATTGTTTTCACATTGAGTGCAAGAACCTCATCCCAGTCCCGAGGAGACGTATCCTCCGCCCTCTTGCGAACCACGAGGCCAGCGTTATTCACCAATATGTCGAACTTCCCGAATTCTGCGACGCAGGCCTCTATGATTGCCTCCGCCGCGCCTGACTCGCTCATGTCGTACCGAACCGCAAAGCCGCGCCTTCCGAAACCTTTCACGATTGCTGCGGACTCGTCGACTTCGGCCTGCGTCCGACTCACTACGGCGATGTCCGCTCCAACTTGAGCCATCGCGATCGCCGTACTGCGTCCTATTCCGCGACCCGCTCCGGTGATTAGGGCTACCTTGCCACTTAAGTCGAACGCTGTTGTCGGTTCGGGCATGGATGTTAGTCCATGAGGAGACCACCATTAACGTCCGTGGTCTCACCAGTGATATAAGACGCGTCCTCGCTCACCAGGAAAGCAACAACC
>JBAUVZ010000002.1:0-16398 GCA_049583505.1 Candidatus Sulfotelmatobacter sp. | reverse complement strand
ATAACTGCTCCACTCGGGCGATGAAGTTGCGATCTGGCAGCACATTATAACCTTCCGCTTCCATCACCACCATGAAATCCCCGGCACGTTCCACGTCAAACAACACCCGCGCCTCACCCCTGCGCTCCTTGAAGAGTGCATGGAGATCGTCCACCGTAGCCTCACCTGCGGTTTCCAGCGGCACGCGGATGCGGATCGCGCGCGGCAGCGGAACCTTGGCTTCTTCCAACGGCATAATCTCGGCCGCCGTAATCTTGGGATTGGCTCCTTCTTCGATTCTCACCCCGGCCCTAACCAGCACGGGAACTTCCAGCTTCACCTTGTCTTGCAGACGCTTGTACGCCTCAGGGAAAACGATCATATCGATCGAGCCTGACATGTCTTCGAGCGTGGCCTGCGCGTAGAACTCTCCGCGCTTGGACTTCTGCACGCGCACGTTGCCGACGATCCCTGCCGTAGCGATGGTTTCGTCCTTGCCCGTCGACCTCGTCATCGCAGCGATTTCATCGATTCGCAGCGCCTGCAAGTCGGCCAGCTTGTCTTTATATTTCTCCATCGGATGCCCACTGATGAAAAACCCGAGGATTTCCTTCTCCGCCGCCAGCCTCGCTTGCTCATCCCAGTCAGGGATGTTGGGTAGTTTGTCGTTGTTTACCTCGGACTCCTCCTCCTGAAACACACCGAACAGTCCGTGCTGTCCTGATTCCACGTCGCGCTGGGTCTTCTGGGCGCGCTCCATGGCACGGTCCAGCACCGCCATCACTTGCGCTCGACGGCCGAGTGAATCCATGGGTCCGCTCTTGATCAGCGATTCCAGGACGCGCTTGTTCAGTAGCCGAAGATCAACGTTCTCGCAGAACTCGTAAATTGACTTGAACCGGCCCAGCTTCTTCCGTGCCGCCACAATCGATTCAATCGCATTGCCCCCGACATTCTTCACCGCCGCCAGCCCAAACCGGATCGCTTCACCGTGCGGCGTGAAGTTTGCGTCTGAAACATTGATATCCGGCGCCTCGACCGAAATTCCCATTTCGCGGCATTCGTTGATGTACTTCACCACGTCATCGGTACTGCCCGTGACTGATGTGAGCAGAGCAGCCATGAACTCGACTGGATAGTGGGTCTTCAAATACGCCGTGTGATAGGCCAGCAGCGCGTAGGCTGCCGAATGCGACTTGTTGAAGCCGTATCCTGCGAACTGCGCCATGAGATCGAAGATTTTCTCGATCTTCTTCGGTGGAAACTTGCGCTGCGCTGCGCCCTCCACAAAGCGCTCGCGCTGCTGCGCCATTTCCGCGGCGTTCTTCTTGCCCATGGCACGCCGCAGCAGGTCAGCTTCACCGAGCGAATAGCCCGCCAGCCGGTTCGCAATCTGCATCACCTGCTCCTGATACACGATCACCCCCAGCGTTTCTTCCAGAATCTCTTTCAGCTCCGGCAGCTCGTATTCCACTCGCTTCCGTCCATGCTTGCGGTCAACGAAATCGTCAATCATGCCGCCCTGGATCGGTCCCGGCCGGTAGAGCGCATTCAGCGCCGTAAGATCTTCAATCGAACTCGGCTGGTACTTGCGCAGGACGTCGCGCATGCCGTGGGATTCAAACTGGAACACCCCGGAGGTCAATCCCTTGTGGAAGACTTTCTGATAAGTCTCCGCATCCTCCAGCGGAATCTGTTCGAGCGTAATCGGCGTTCCACGTGTCTGAGCGATCAGTTTCAGCGTATCGGTGAGAATCGTAAGCGTGGTAAGTCCGAGAAAGTCCATCTTCAGCAGACCCATCTTTTCGATGGCTACCATGTCGAAGGCGGTCACGATTTCGTCGTTCTTGGTTCTGTGCAGCGGGACGAGCTCCGTCAGGGGGCGCGGCGAAATCACCACCCCGGCAGCGTGAACTCCAGAGTTACGCACCATCCCTTCTAGCCTCTTCGCGGTCTGAATCAACTCGCGAATCTGCCCATCCTTCTCCATCGCCTCGCGCAGTTGTGGCGAGTCCTCAATGGCTTGATCCAGCGTGATGTTGAGCTGCAGGGGAATCATCTTGGCGATGCGGTCGACATCGCTGTAAGGGATGTCCATGGCGCGCCCGACGTCTTTGATCGCTGCCTTGGCAGCCATCGTGCCAAACGTGATGATCTGCGCGACATTGTCGCGACCATACTTCTGCGTGACGTAGCCGATCACCTCGGCGCGCCCCTTCATGCAGAAATCGATGTCGATATCCGGCATCGAAACCCGCTCCGGATTCAGAAAGCGCTCAAACAGCAACTCGTGCTGCAGCGGGTCAAGGTCGGTGATGCCAAGCGCGTAGGAAACCAGCGATCCCGCCGCCGATCCACGCCCCGGCCCCACGGGAATATCGTGCTCCTTCGCATACCGTATGAAGTCCCAAACGATCAGAAAATATCCGGGAAACTTCATCTGCTGGATGATCGCCAGTTCACGCTCCAGCCGGTGCTCGTAATCCGAAATCGGATGCTTCAACTTGCCCCGCTCGTGCAGTGGCAGCAGCGCTGCCATTCGTCGCGCGAAACCTTCGCGCGTCACATGCACAAAGTAGCTGTCAAGCGTATAGCCCGCCGGAACCTCAAATTGCGGGAACGGCGTCGCCACTTTTTCGAGGCGCAGACTGCAGCGCTCGGCGATATCGAGCGTGCGGGTCAGGACCTCGGGCGAGTCTTTGAACACGCGATACATCTCGTCGTGGCTCTTGACGAAGAACTGCGTCCCTTCAAACTTCATCCGTCCGGTATCGTGAATCGACTTGCCTGTCTGAATGCACAACATCACGTCCTGGGCGTGCGCGTCGTCCTCGCACAAGTAGTGGCTGTCGTTGGTCGCCACCAGGGGCAACCCCAAATCTTTCTCCAACTGGAACAATCCCGGATGAATCCGGTGCTCCATCGCCAACCCCTGATCCTGAATCTCAAGATAGAAATTATCCTTGCCGAAGATGTCGCGGAACGTTCCAGCTGCAGCGCGCGCCGCGTCGTAATTCCCTTCCATCAACCGCTCCGCGACCTCCCCTTTGAGGCATCCCGAAAGCCCGATCAGTCCGCGGGAATGCTCCGCCAGAAACTTCTTGCTCACGCGCGGCTTGTAATAGAAGCCGTGCAGAGAAGCTTCCGAGGTAATCTTCACCAGGTTGCGGTAGCCCTCCTCGTTCTCTGCCAACACCAGCAGATGGTTGTAGGTATCGCCTTCGGGCGGCGTGCGCTCGATGTTGTGATCATCTTTCTTGCAAATGTAAAGTTCACAGCCCACGATCGGCTTCACGTCGTACTTGTGCGCCGCATTCACGAAGTGCACTGCGCCGAAGATGTTCCCGTGGTCGGTCATGGCCACGGCAGGCATACCTAGCACCTTCACGCGCTGGCAAAGCTTCTCCACGTCGCAAGCGCCGTCCAGCAAGGAGTAATCGGTATGCAGGTGCAGGTGAACGAATTGGGACATAGGCCTCAGTTTGATTTTACGTTGGCGTCATTCTATCGGGAAAGGCGGAGCAAGACGCAGCAAGATATTCACAGCGCGGAGGCGACGCTTAGGACAATTAAGCCGCTACTGACCGTCGTGCCCTCCAGGCACGTGGAAATCCACGCCGCGCTCGTCGTTTTCCTTGGTAGTGGCGGGAATGTCGAGGTCCGAGAGTGGAATCTTCTGCGTGTGCTGCGGGTTGAAGCTAAATAGGGTTTGGCCGACGATCGCGTAATTGTGTATTTCCTGCTTGTGCTCATCGCGGAAAACCAGCACCGTGGCCGGCGCGGCTTCGTTGATTTCCTCGTGCTCGCTTCGTTCGCGTGGTGGCGGAGGCGCTGAACCCGCGTAGAGATCTTGATCGCCCTGCTGGCGCAATCTCTGTTCCTCGATGCTCTGTTCGTTCATTTCGTTGGCCAAACCCGTCTGATATTGCTGGTCATAGTCGAATGACGAGCCGGAATCCGACCACCAATAGGGATCGTAGAAACCCGCGTATCCCCATGGATAGCCATAAGCGCCCCCACATCCATAGCCGTAGTAATAGCAATTGCTTCCGACGCCGTAGGCCCCGAATCGCGCGCCACCGTAACGGTTGAAGCCGCGGTTGAAGCCCCGAGAGGAGAATGCCGGGCGCGAAGCGGAACGGGGGGCAAACGAACGCGCTCCGGAACCTGAGCCGGAATGCGCACCGCCGAAAGCCGGAGCGCTCGCGTGGCCAGAGAACCCACCGTGCGAAGCAAACCCCGCATGTCCGCCACCGGAGGCATGCCCTCCACCGTGCTGCGCCGAAAGCGGCACAGCTGCCAGCAGCAGCACGAACACCGCGATGAAAAGCGGTCGATGCATACCCCTATTATATGCCCGATTGAAGCCGGACAAGCGAGATTTTAGTACCTGCCCCAAGACGAATTAGGACACTACCCGATACAAAAACCACCCGGAAAGCTCTTACCGCTTCTTGCCCTTTGCCTTTGGCTTCGCCTTATGAGCCGGTTTCTTCGATTTTGCGGGATGTTTCGTAGCTGGTTTGGCAGCATGTTTCGCGAATTTGCCCTTAGCTTTGACCGGCGCCGGCTTTGCCTTGGACTTAGCCTTCGGACCCAGTTTCGCCCTCCCGGGTGGCTTGGCTGCCGGAGCCACAACTGCCGGTGCCGCTGGTGTATTCTTCCCTTTGCCCTTCGCCACTTCGCCCTTTTTGCCCAGCACTGCCGCGGCCGGCGCCGCTGCTTTCGGCCCGCGCCCGCGCCTGGGTGGCGGAGGCGGAGGTGGTGGGGGCGGCGCAAACGGCTTCAAGAATTTCAAAGTTTCCGTCCGCGAGCGAAGTTTCCCGTCGAGCAGCAGCATGAACACATCGCGCGCGATCTTCGGATATTCCGGCAACTGCGGAGTAATCAGCAGCTCCGCCATCTCGGGCAATGGAATGCGCTGCTGCACCTGCCGCCATTTGGTCAGAAAGTTCTTGATCTTCTGCGCTACGGTCTGATTCCGAGCCGTCACCGCCAGAAACAGGATCATCTCCGGACGCGCGCCCGATAGCAGGTTCCAGGTCCGGGAAGGTGTGGCTGCTTCCTTCCCGGTTAATCGCTTCGCCAGCTCCTTGGCGTGATCCTCAATATCGCGCCACGACTCGATCAGATCCTTGCGCGGGATCTGCCGCCGCAGGTCGGAAATGTCTTTCTCAGAAAGCCGCGCCGTCAGGAAGTGCATCACCGCCGGCGACGGATCCACGGTATAGCCCAGGTCCACCATCTGCTGGCGCGTCTTCATCAACTGCCCCAGCCCGTTGGTGTCCACTTTAGCCGACGACCAGTGCGGATGCAGCACCTTGAGCCAGTCTTCCTTTTCCAGGCTCCGAATCACATTCAGCGGATCGTCTTCATGCGCTAGCTGCGCAATCTCGTGCCCCACCGCGCTGCGCGAAATGTGCTCAATGTAGTTGTTTTCTTTGGCCGCGTTATAGCGCTGCTGCGTGCGCTCCTCCAGCGGCCAGTGAAAGCGCGCCGCAAACCGTGTGGCCCGAATTAGCCGCGAGGGATCTTCCACGAACGAGTAGTTGTGCAGAATCCGAAGCAGCTTGGCCTCGATGTCGGCCACACCGTTGAACGGATCAAGCAGCAGCCCCCGCGATCCTTCATTCAGCGAAAGCGCCATCGCGTTCACCGTGAAGTCGCGTCGTCGCAAATCCTCTTGAATGCTGGCCGGCGTAATCACCGGCGGCTTGCCCACCTTCTCGTAGTGCTCGGTGCGCGCCATGCCGATTTCAGCGCGCACATTCCCTGGCAGTACCAGAAAAAGCGTGCGCACGTCTTCGTCGTGGCCGGCCACCTGTGCGCCAGCCCGCTCGAAGTCCTTGTGCAGTTTGAGAGGATTACCCTGAACCGTGAAGTCAAGGTCCCGAATGGTGAACCCGCTGATAATGTCGCGAATTGCCCCACCGGTAAGGTAGAGAGTGATTCCCGCCGCGCGGGCTATGTCTTGCACCAGGTTGACGCCTTTCATCTGATCCGGCGTCAACCGGATTTCCATCGTGTAAATGTAATCAGCCATTCGTCTTCAGACAACCCACTTCAAGCAGTCCAGCAAACCGCAGTCTCTTGCACATCCCAGGCGCAGACCGGACTGGACAACATCAATGCTTTTGCACAGGATTTCCACAGATTGCTGCGGCCCGGACCAGCCCATTCTCGGCGGATCGATACCCAAGCCATTAAATACAAAGCACTTAAACAGATTTTAGTCGGACCTAGGCAACCTAAAGGAATAACACAAGGTTTACAATTTGGCTACTGCCAACGTGGATTCGCGGGATTTCTTCTCAATTAGTGCGAGAATGAGGCGGCCCGGGAAGTTCCAGCTCCTTAATGATTTGCTTTGAAAGGGCGCGGCTTCAAGCCGCGCCGCCGGACTTCCTAACTTAAAATAGCGGCTTTAGCCGCCGAGGTAGCCCGAAGCCCGACCATGCCCTCGACCCATAAGAAAGTGATCGTCCGCAAGATGGACCGCGACTCCGTCTCCGGCTACGTCTCCCCGGCGCAATTCGTCACCGAAGGCAAACTCGAACTACTGAATACCTCAGGCAACGTGGTCGCTATCGACCTGCGCGAGATCAAGGGTGTCTACTTCGTGCGCGAGTTCGGCGATTCCGAGTCACTCACCCGCAAAACCTTCACCACTCGCCCTCGCTCCGAAGGCTTATGGGTGCGTCTGCGCTTCAAGGACAACGAAATCCTGGAAGGCCTCATGCCGTCCGACCTCATGCAGAACATGCCAGAAGGCTATCTCGTCAACCCTCCGGACCAACGCTCGAATACCCAGCGCATCTTCGTCCCCCGCACCGCCCTGGAATCGCTGACGGTGCTAGCCGTAATCGGCGCCACCCGCCGTCCCCGCCGCGGCCCCACCGACGACCAGCGCCAAGTTACCTTGTTTGAGGAGTAGGTTCGAAGAATAATGTTCGAAGAGTTAAGTCTCGATTTGTCATCCTGAGGAAGCGGAGACCTGCGCGCCAAGCCCAGGTCTCACGACGAAGGACCTCTGCACCTGCAGCCGTCCCAGTTCACACAAGGGTGGGATAGCCCCCTCTCAGTCGGTACGAAGTGATCCTAATTCCCGCAACTCCATGTAATTGGCACTCGCCGCCGCCGACTGCCAAACTCGAGCCCCGCGCCTCTGGCGCTCCCTCACTGCTCTAGGCCGTTACACTTGAGAGCGCTTATACATACAATACCGACATACAGAATCGCCTGCACAAATGTTCCAGTTGGAACATTAGAGCGAATGTTCCAGTCGGAACATTCAAGCGGTTTCCATCCGCGAAGCTCCATGCCCACTCCGGAACTGGTGTACGATTTACCCGCGTCTCATTCATCGACCATGAAACTTTCCCAGATCGCCTCCGCTCTCAACGCGCGCCTCGATAACAGCTCTGTCGACACCGAGATCACCGGACTCAATGGCATCGAGCAAGCCGGGCCGGGAGAACTCACCTTCGTCGCCAACCCGAAGTATGCCGCCGCAGCCCGGCTTACCGGGGCAGCAGCTGTGATCGTTGCCGAGAACTTTCCGGCCATCCCAGCGGCCACGCTGCGCGTCGCGGATCCCTATCTCAGTTTCGCGCGCGCCCTCGAGCTTTTCCACCAGCCCCTGCGCTATGCCCCGGGAATCCATCCCACGGCGGTCGTCCATCCTACAGCCAAGATTGGACGCGGCGCCCACATCGGCCCCTATGCGGTGGTCGATGAGAACGTCGAGATTGGCGACCATGCCGTGCTGCTCGCTCATGTGGTCATTTATCGCGGGGTGAAGATCGGCGAGAACTTCTTTGCCCACGCCCACGCCGTTGTTCGCGAAAACTGCCGCATCGGCAATAACGTGCTCTTGCAAAACGGCGTCGTGATCGGCTCCGATGGCTTCGGCTTTGCCAAAACTCCCAACGGACATTGGTACAAGATTCCTCAGCCAGCACCGGTCGTTATCGAAGACGATGTCGAGGTCCAGGCGAACTCCTGCATCGACCGCGCCAGCGTCGGCGAAACCCGCATTCGGCGCGGGGTCAAGATCGACAACCTAGTGCAGGTCGGCCACGGATCGCAAGTCGGCGAAGATGCCCTGCTCTGTTCGCAGGTCGGCCTCGCCGGTTCCACGGAAATCGGCAAGCGAGTGATCTTGACTGGTCAGGTTGGGGTGGTTGGCCACTGCAAGGTCGGCGAGGCGGCCGTAGTCACTCCGCAAAGCGGCGTGGCCAATGATGTTCCCGCAGGGGCTCTGGTCAGCGGCGCACCCGCCGTCGATCACAAGTTATGGTTGAAGTATTCCGCTCTCTTACCAAAGTTGCCCGAGATGGCGCGTGCCCTGCGGGCCAAGACGCCAAAGGAATAGAACCTCGAAGGACTCACGCTGAGGCGCTACCTTCGCAGAACTTAGCGCCCTTCGTGGTTGATTCGCCCTGTCGATACTGCTCCGGCAACCCGCTATCAATCACCGCCCGCACTTTCTCCATCAAACACTCTCGGCTACCGAAATCGTTGGGCTCAATCGGCGGATGAAAAATCACGGTGGCCGTCCCCTGCTTGATCGCGAACCTTCCCTTCGGCATGAGGTAATGCGTTCCTGCAATGGTCACGGGAACCACCGGCACGCCGCACTCCATCGCCAGATAGAACGGTCCCTTCTTGAACGGCAACAGCTTGCCATCAAACGAGCGATGACCCTCCACGTAGATGCTCATGTTGAGCCCCTGCTGCACGACCTGTTTGGCGACCCGCACGGATTCAATCCCAGCGTCACGATTGCCACGATCCACCGGTACCAGCGACCCCATCCGCATCGCCCGGCCCAGAATCGGAACGCTGAACAGCTCCTTCTTCACCATCACCGAGGTGCGCCGCGGAATCAAAGGAATCGTAATCGGTGGGTCCAGGTTCGACACGTGATTCGACATGAAGATATAAGTGCGCGCCGGGTCCAACTTGTCGAGACCGACGGTTTGCACTCGTACTCCGGTCAGCCGCACCCCGTTCCAAGCGCCAAACATGAACATGCGATACAGCAGGCTGACGTCTCCCGAAATGAAAGTCCAGGGGAATCCGATCAGCGCCGCCACGGGCGCGGCCAGTGCCCAGAAAACCAGCATCGCGATGGTGCGGATCATATTGAGTGTGCCCCCAGAGCGCGGATGCCACTAGTGCGGGTGTGTCTCTTGCGGAATCTGCGCCTCGCCCTTCAGCCACGCCGCCCGGCGCGCCTGCTGCGCCGCGGTAACGTTCTCCAGGTCCTTGAGCTCGTATGAGATTTCTTCGCGGCTTCCCACCTTCCACTTCAACTCGCGATCCCCACCGCGCCGTCCTCTGACCTTTACCGTGATCGTGTCGCCTGCGATGAGCCGCGCTATTTCCTGCGAAGAATCTTGTCCCGCCGTCTGGCCGTTGATTTCCAGAATCGTATCGCCGGTTTGCAGGCCAGCCCGCTCAGCCTCGCCGCCGGCAGTCACCGTCGTCACCGTCATGGGACCGTCAAAGTTTCGCGAGGCTACAAATCCAGCATCCGCTATGGTGTTCTTTCCCTCCACTAGTCGCAGTCCCACGCCGCGAAAGAGATCATTCCACGGGATCTCCTCGGTCCCGGAAACGTATTTCGCGAAAAACCACCCCAGATCCGCATGGCTCACCGCCTCGGCCGCCTCGCGCACTCCGTCCGAATCAGGAAAGAACCTTCCCTTCTTCGCGTAATTCTGATTCATCCATTGAAAAACCTCGCGCAAGGATGCCTGTCCGTGGCTGGCCTCGCGCACGGCCAAGTCCAGCATGACCCCCAACAATTCGCCCTTGTTGTAATAAGAGATACTGCGCTCTGGACGCCGGTAGTAGGCGTCGCCCTCCAGCCAGGCATCCAGGCTTGACTCCTCGACCGATTGCGTCAGGTGCGCGGGACGCCGTTCGAGTTCGCCGATCGCTGACGCCAGCTGCTGCTCGAAGTGGTGCTCGTCGAGCACTCCACCGCGCAGTTGGATGATGTCGGCGGCAGTGCTGGTGCATCCCTCGCTGAACCAAAGAGCTCGAGTGTAGTTCTCTCGCGTGTAATCCACCGGTTCAAGCGTCTGCGGACGGATGCGCTTCACGTTCCAAAGATGAAAAAACTCGTGCGCCGTCAGCGAAGCCAGCACTTCGGGAGCCCGCGACAGAACGTCCGCATTCACCGCGATCGCAGTCGAATAGGAGTGCTCCATGCCACCACCCGCCAGCCCGCGCGGAAAATAATAAAGAAACATGTAGTTGTCGAAGGGGCGATCGCCCATCCAGCCGGTCGCGGCGGCCACGATCTTGTGCAGCATGGCGACAATTTCTTCCAGATCGTAGTCGCCTGAATCGGCGTTAACCACCACCCGATAATGTCCGCCACCTTCGTCGAAATCGGATTCCTTAAGGTCTCCGATTTCAACCGGAGAATCCACCAGCCGGTCGTAGCTTTCCGCGCTGAACCTGCCCTCGGGCAATAAAGTCAGCGGCGTGGCCACGTGCCATCCCTCGGGAACCTGGTTGAAGCCGACCACCATCGGCCCGCTTCGCGCGTCCTCCGGATACATGAGAACCTGAGCTAGATTGAAAAATGCATGATGAGAATTGAACTGTGCGCCGAACGGACCGGGCGAATCCAAAAACATCTGATACTTCACCACTGCGCCGGCCTCCGCGCCCGTGATCTGCCACCGGCTCTTGTCCAATTCGCGCACCGCGAGCGCGCGGCCTGCGCTATCTGTCGCGCTCACCCAGTTCACGTATTGCGCGAAGTCGCGCACCTGATACAGCGCATTCCAAACCGGAAGCTGCAACTCCCGCTTTTCCGACCCTTCCGGCAGTGTGATCTGTACTTCCACCAGATGTTGTTGCGGGTTTGCGAGAGAAATAGTGTAGTTGGTTGCCGCGTAGGATGGCGCCAGCGCTATCCCTAGAAACAGAAGCAAACGAAGAGTCTGGCGCGACGGGGCTCCGAGTGTGAAGGAAGGCCTCATCGTTTCCCTGCTGCGTTTGCCGAGATGGCGCTCGCAGGGCCGCCCGCCAGCGCCAGCAACCGTGCCGGCAGTTTTTCGTAGATCCCGCCAAACCCGCCGTTGGAAAGAATCGCCACCACATCACCGCTGCGCATCTCCGGAGCGATCGTGTGCACGATTTCCTCCGCATCCGCAATCAACCGCGCCCGGCTGCCATGTCTCTGAATATCCGCCGCGAGTTCCCGCAACTCCAGCCGCTCATTTTCTGGAATAGCATCCGAGCGGAAGACGGCCGCCACGATCACTTCGTCCGCCAGAGCCAGGCTCCGCGCCAGATCCGCCTGTAGCACACGCCGCCGCAGCGTATTCGACCGGGGCTCCAGAATCGCCCACAATCGCGCACCCGCATAACGCGCCCGCAACGCCTTCAGTGTGCCTGCAATCGCCGTGGGATGATGCGCGAAGTCGTCAATGATGGTGATGCCATTGACCTGTGCCTTCACTTCCAGACGCCGCTTGACGCTCTTGAACGTCTTCAGTGCCGCCGCGATCTCCTCTTTAGAGATGCCGTAGGCCGCAGCCAGTGCCGCTGCCGCGGTTGCATTCCACACGTTGTATTCGCCTGCCAGGGGAAACTCAAGATCCGCCCAAGCCCGGCCTTCCCGCAGCACCGACCACGACGTTCGCCCAGGCTCGAATTTCAGATTGGTGACCCGCCAGCCCGCGCGGGCACTCGCTCCATAGCGCTCCACCGGGCAGAACGATTTGGTCAAGCAGCGTTCGAGGCTCGCGCTCTCCGCCTCTTCTCCCGCCATTCCGTCGAAAGCAATAATCCGCCCGCGCCGTGGAATCAGATTCACCAGCCGCTTGAATGCCGTCTCAACCGCGTCCAGATCTTTGTAGATATCGGCATGATCAAACTCCACTGAGGTCAGAATCACTGCATCGGGAAAATAATGCAGAAATTTCGGCCCCTTGTCGAAAAATGCCGTATCGTACTCATCGCCCTCAAGAATGAAATGCTTGCCCTGACCCAGATGAAAACTCGATCCAAAGTTTTCAGCGATGCCGCCAATCAGAAACGAAGGCTGCATCCCAGCTGTGTGAAAAATCCACGCCAGCATCGAGGTCGTCGTGGTCTTTCCGTGTGTCCCGGCCACCACCAGAACTTCCCTGCCACGCAAGAATTCCTCGTGCAACAATTGCGGCAGGGAGCAAAACGGAATACGCCGGTCGAGCACTTGCTCCAGTTCGGCATTTCCCCGCGAAATCGCATTGCCTACAATCACCAGATCGGGACGAGGGTCCAGATTCCGCGGATCAAAAGGCTGCGCTACTGAAATGCCCAGCTCCGCCAGAAAATCCGACATCGGGGGATATGCCGCGGCGTCCGACCCAGTCACGCGAAACCCGCGCTGCTTCAGCATCCCCGCCAGCGACGCCATCGCCGTCCCGCAGATGCCGATTAAATGAATGTGTTTTTTCTCGTCCATGATTTCAGCACGGCTAGCTCTTACCGGCCGCCGTTACCGCCGCTTCCAGAATCTTCAACCTCACCTGCCGACCGCGGACGGTCAAACTAGCCCGCACGCCAATCGGCAGCGTGATGTTCCTTGCCGTCACATGTCCCGAGGGCACGCCGTAGGCCACCGGCACTCCCAACTCCTTCACAATTCGCTGCACCGCTTCTTCCAGCCTATATCCCTGATTCGCAGCCTGCACGCAATCCCGCATCTCGCCAAACACAATTCCCCGCACCCCTTCCAACTTGCGCGCCAGCTTCAGCTGCATCAGCATGCGATCGATTTGAAAGGGCTTTGCCGCGAGGTCTTCAAGAAACAGAATCGTACCCTCCGTTTTGATCTCGTAGGGAGTCCCGAGCGAGGCCACCAGAATCGAAAGGCAGCCTCCGTAAAGAATTCCCTCGGCCGCACCTTCCACCAATCCACTTACTCCAGAGCGCGCGTCCAGATTTGGCTCCCAAGCCGTCGTCCCCGCCAGTGCCGCTTGCCAGGAAGCCAGATCCACACCATCTTGGTGCAGCCAATCTTTCGCCACCATCGGCCCGTGGAAGGTAACTAGTCCAGCCGCGTCGGAGAAATAAGTGAGCAAAGTGGTCACATCGCTATAGCCGACGAAAATCTTGGGGTGCGCCTTGATCTTCTCCAAATCCAGCGCTTCGAGCATATAGTTTGCGCCGTACCCGCCGCGCGCGCAAATAATAGCCCGTACATCCCCGCGCTCAAACATTTCTTCAAGCTCACGCGCCCGGCGTTCCACCGATCCGGCGAAGTAAAGATCCTGCTCAAGGATGGAATCGGAATAAGTCGGCCGGTAGCCGGCGCGCCGCAGCCCATCGCACCCAGCCTCCAAATCGCCGCGCTTGACATTGCTAGCCGGCGCAACAATTCCAACTGTGTCGCCCGGTCGAAGGGCAGGCGGCTTGACACGGGGAGTGGTTGAAGATGACATGCTTGCAGAAGCCTGTTATGAAAATGAAATGCGACCAGTAAAGATGGGATTGCGAAGCACTAAGCTGCGTCCAACGGACTCAGCAGCTTAACTCAGAAACAATTCTCCCCGGCATACCAACCGCGCCGTCCCGCGCAAAAATACCAGATTCCTTTCTTTGCGCACTGTCTGTATCCCTCCCGGCGCATGTACTCGAACCGGCGATTCTGCCTTGCCCGTCGCCATTGCCGCCAAGGCTGATGCGCAGGAACCCGTCCCCGACGATTGCGTCTCTCCCACTCCGCGCTCGAAAAAACGAACCTTCATATCATGCTTTCCATCAATCGCGGCCAGCTCAACATTCACGCCGTGCTTGAACTGAGAACTGCTCTGAACCTTGGCCGCCACGTCCTGCCAGTTCCGGGGAAACTCCGGTACAAAAACCACGTAGTGTGGATTCCCCATCGAAACCGGAATCCCACGCACCTCGCTAGCACCCAGCTTCACCGCCGTTTGTGCTCCCACCAAAGCCTCGCCCATTTCGACCTCAAACTCATACGCGGATTCACTCCGTCCAGTCAGCACGCAAGTCTTTAGTCCAGCCCCGGTTTGAATCGTGATCTTCTCTTTTCCACGTTCGGCGCAAACATACGCCGCCACACACCGGGTCCCGTTGCCGGAAATCTCGGCCTCGGAGCCGTCAGCGTTTATCAGCCGAATCTCCAAATCGGCCGCAGCGTGCGGATGCATCCACTCCACCCCATCCGCGCCCACGCCGTCGTGCCGGTCGCACATGCGCCGCGTAAGGGCTGCCATGTCCGCAGGAGCCAGAGCATCTTCGATGTCCAGAGAATCGATCAGCAGAAAATCATTTCCGCAGGCGCTGGCTTTCACAAACGGAATCACCGCGACAGCCCGGCTCACTCCAGTTCCACCGGCCCCAGAGAAGTCACATTGCCGAGCACAGTCGACCCCGTCAGTTCCCGCAGCAATTCTTTCTGGTCACGGTTGCTCCCGGCCACGTCAAACTGCAAGCGGACATGCTGGCTCGTGCTGCCGCTCACAACGTTTTGCATCATGCGATGTCCATGCTCCAGGATGCGGTTAACTTCTTGCGTGATCTCTTCCACGCTCGCGCCTGTCACTTCATAGCTGGTCAGCAGCGTCTTCAGATTGAACGATAGCTCCAGGCGACCCAGCGAAAACAGCGCGATCAAAACCGCTGCCGTGGCAAAAATCGCCGTCAAGTAAAGCCCTCCGCCCGCGGCCATCCCGACCGATGCCACCACAAACAGAGTTGAGGCCGTGGTTAAGCCCGTAGTCAGTCCCCGAGTGTGCAGAATCGATCCCGCGCCGATGAACCCAATGCCGGGGATGATCTGCGCCGAAATGCGAGTGTGGTCACCGAGGTACTTCACCGCGAGCGCATCCGAAAGAATCGTGAACATCGCTGCGCCAAAACAGATGAACATGTTCGTGCGCAACCCAGCCGGCCGGTGTCTCAACTCACGCTCCAACCCGATGGCCCCACCCAGCATTGCCGCCAACACCAGACGAACCAATGAGGTTGCGACGATCCCGCTCGCCATTTCCCCTTGCAGCAAATCGATCACGTGTTGCCAGTTCATTGGCTCGATCCCTGCCCAAGTGGATTTCAGATGGCCGGATTTTACCACCGGAACCTCTCGTCTTCTCCGGCCTTCCGCGTTAACCCGTCTGATTACCGCGTCTGCTCTTGTCTAAGCTCTGGCTCACGCGCCTGCGTTCGCCCTTGCGTTCGCCCTTGAAAGATCGCCGCCCGTGGCTGCCCCGTCGTGTGGATCTCGACCAAAGCTCTCAAACGCTGGTTCTTCGCCGCTGTCCACACCGGGTCGCCCTCGAATCCCACCAGGTAATCCACATACTCCATCGGTTCGGCCAGCGCACGCTCCCACAACCCTTCTGGATCGACCGGTCGCTTCCACACTCTGTGGTTGCCTTCGTTGATGACACGCTGCAAGGGAATCCCCGCCTGCTCGAGCGCACCCACGTGCTCGCCCAAATACATTAGCAGGGTGGAATCCGCTGGCAGCGACTTGATCCAGCCTGCCAGCTGCCCGTCTAACGCTACCCGCCCGCGCATGTTGATTGCTGCTTCGCGATAACAGATCGGGTCCGCGCGCCAGATAGCGCCATAGCTCGTCACCGCCAGCGCCACGACAGTCAAGAATGTCGCGGCGTCTGCCCAGCGGCTCCAGGCAACTTTAATCCGCGGGATCTTTCCTGCGGATTGGGAAACAAAAGAAACCCCCAGCGGCACAAACACTGCAAACGCTGGAAGCAGTTGCAGCCCGTAGCGAACGTTGTATTGTGAAAATGGCCACCACATCGGCACGAAAATGGGCACACTGCCATAAGCGATGGATAAGGCGTAAAACGGCAGCGGTACCCACAGCAGCAACGCAATCCGTCCACGGTCGCCGAACCACGCGACTAGGATTCCTAGCAGCGCCAGCCCGAGCCAAAGCCGTCCCTGCCAGTTCGCCTCGGCCACATTCAGTTCCGCCGCTTTCAGAAAATACGAGCCCGCCGCCAACAGATTCCTCTTCGCCGGATTCACCGTCCCAGTCTTATGTTCGATCGCCTTCGCCGAGTAAGGCCCGTTCAGGAATTCCAGCGGATTCCGGTACACCGCGGCGTTGTACACAAGCCAAAGCACCGGAGCAGTTGCTGCCAGCAAAACGAACCTCAAAAGCGCCATCCGTGACGACGCAACCAAGGATCTGGGTGCCCCATCCTCGTGCACTTTGCGAGGTTGTGAGCCAACGACCACAGCTGCAACGACCAACACTATCGCCAGGAACCACCCGTCATACCGCGTCAAACACGTCGCTGCCACGCACAACCCGCACTTTGCCAATGACCCACTTGCCTTCTCCGCGTTCGCCTGCCGCGTGAACTCGGCGAAATACACCACGCTCCAGATAAAGAACGCCAGATACAGCGA
>JBAUVZ010000001.1:0-2023 GCA_049583505.1 Candidatus Sulfotelmatobacter sp. | reverse complement strand
CCGGTTCCGCTTAAGTCGAGCGCGCTGGACGTGGCAGCACCCGTCCCCGCAAACGAGATGGGCAGAGGCGTTGCCGCGGCGCGGATCGCCTCGGCGAAGCCCACGATCTCATCGACCGTTTCGCCTTTCATGCGTAAAGCCGTGAGCAGCGCCGCGATTTGGGCGTCGGTGCAGTTTCCCGCGAGCACTTCCGCCATTACTTCACGCGCTTCGGCGCGAGCCAGCGATTGGCCCTGATTGGCGATGCGATGGAGAGCGTCGAGGATCATGTGTACGGACAAAATGTTCCGACTGGAACATTAAACCGATTCTACTGGTACAGAACCATCAAGACCCGAAGCTTGTTCGAGACAAAACTTTACTCGAATTGACCAACTCTTTACCACTTCCCCGCAGGATTGGTGTTCCGATAGGTGTGCGTACATCTCATTTCCGGAGGCGCTAGAAGGAACGATTGAGTGATAATGCACAAGAGGCTTGAGGAGAAATCATGAAAAGCGCTCTCATCGCTCTGCTTTGTGCGGCATCGGCGTTCGCCCAAAAGCCTCCTGGCGTCGCGACATCGGCTTGTGGTGCCGAGAGTAGCAGCTTCCAAGTGAAGCTGGATAAGTCCCAACACGCCCTGGCCCACCCCGATCCGGGGAAGGCGCTGGTTTACTTCATCCAAGAAGAGGGTTCGGACGGCTTTTCCGTGACGACCAAGATCGGGATCGACGGAGCGTGGGTGGGAGCAAACAAGAATAGCTCCTATTTCGCTGTGTCTGTAGAGCCGGGAGAGCATCATGTGTGTGCGAACGTACAGTACTTTCGCGGGCATCCCATGGGACTCGTGCATTTCACCGCGGAGGCAGGAAAGGTTTATCACTTCGATGGGCAGGTCGTTTTCGGAGGAGGAGCCGATTTGTATTTCTTTCTGGGCGCGGCTGACAGCGACCAGGCCAGGTATCTGATCGACTCACTTCCGCTGAGCGTGTCGACGCCATCGACACCGAAGAAGTGAGGAGCGGCGGGTCTGTGGTCGAGTTTCGCTCAACCAGACAGCCAAGACCAGTTATTTCCACATGATCAGCTCCCAGGGGATTTCTGCAAGCGGAGCATCGCTGTTTGCCCTAATCCTCTGCGCTTCTATAAAATCAAGGGTTTGCTGCCCTCAGTCGATAGCCGCAAGCAGGTTCCTTCCGATTCTTAGCTGACGAGAGATTATGAAAATCCACGAGTACCAGGGAAAAGCGATTCTTAGGAAATATGGTGTCACCGTGCCCAGCGGGGCGATGGCGACCTCGCGCGAGGAAGCCGAAGCCGAGGCTAGGCGGCTTCTCAGCACGGGGGCGACTGGGGTCGTGGTCAAAGCTCAAATTCATGCAGGCGGGCGCGGCAAGGGCGGAGGCGTGAAGATCGCCAAGTCTGTGAGTGAAGCGGGAGATCTCGCCGAAAAGATGCTGGGAATGAAGCTGGTCACGCATCAGACGGGCCCCGAGGGCCGCACCGTGCGGCGGTTGCTGATTGAAGAAACTTTGCCCATCGAGAAGGAATTGTATCTAGGGATTCTGGTCGACCGCGCCGAGGGCAAGCCGGTGTTCATGGCCTCGGCTGCGGGTGGAATGGAAATCGAGCAAGTGGCCGCGGAGAATCCCGATGCCATTCTGAAGCAGCACATCGACCCTGGCATGGGGCTGGAAGCGTTTCAGGCGCGCAAGATGGCTTTCAAGCTTGGGCTTAGCGCCAAGCAGATCAATCCCGCGGTGCAGTTTCTCTCGAACCTCTACAAGGCGTTTCTCGACACCGATGCATCGCTCGTCGAGATCAATCCCTTCATCACCACCACCGATGGCCGTCTGTTCGCGCTTGACGCCAAGATGACTTTCGACGACAACGCGCTCTTCCGCCATCCTGATATTCGCGAACTGCGCGACATTACGGAGGAAGATCCGCTGGAGGTTGAGGCTTCGAAGTACAACTTGAACTACATCAAGCTCGACGGCAGTGTGGGCTGCATGGTGAATGGCGCGGGGCTGGCCATGGC